>NZ_CP126539.1:1174444-1501666 GCF_030177755.1 Devosia sp. RR2S18 | reverse complement strand
CCAAAGTGGCCCAGATCGACGTAGAGCGCCTCTGCGCCGGTGACAGCCAGGAAAATCGCCCCCATCACCACGAAAGCGATGTTGAAGTGCGTTACGAGAAACTCGATGGCGAGATAGGGGTTGAGGGCCCAAAGCACAGCGGGATAGTCGATAATGTGCACAAGGCCGGAAAAGCCGAGCGTCAGAAACCACACCGCGGTAACCGGGCCAAAGACTATAGACACCTTGGCCGTGCCGAAGCGCTGCACAAAGAACACACCAAGGATAATGATCAGGGTAATCGGCACGACCCAGCGCGTCATGCCGGGGGCGACCAATTGCACCCCCTCTACCGCCGATAGGACTGAAATTGCCGGCGTGATGATGGCGTCACCAAAGAACATTGCTGCGCCAACGACGCCCAATGCGGTAATCCAGACTGGGGGATTGGTGAAGGTTTTGCGCGCCAGCGCCATTAAGGAGAGGGTACCGCCCTCGCCATTATTGTCGGCTCGGGTAACGAAGAAGACGTATTTGACAGCGACTGTCAGCGTCAGCGCCCACACGATCAGCGACAGCAGGCCCAAAATTTCACTGTTGGTGGAAGCTGCGCCCGGGCGAACATGCATGGCCTCACGGAAAGCATAGATCGGGCTGGTCCCGATGTCCCCATATACCACCCCGAGCGCCCCCAGGATCAGTAGTGGGAAGTCTTTTGGATTATGGGAGTGGCTGGTGAGGTCGCTCGCATCGACACCGGCTGAAGCGCCGGTCGTGTTCGTCTGCGTCATAAACCCTGCGCTCTCTTTGGTCGAAGGCGGGCGCCGCTATACACCCGCCTTCCTCCATACACAACCGTTTCCGGCGCTCCAATGCGACAGGGACCGCTCCGGGGAGCGGCCCCTGTCTGACGAAGCTTTGGAGGTCTTCGTAACTTACTCGGCTGCCTGCTGGCTTTGAGCCTCTGCCTCTCGTGGGGCCTTCGTCGCATTGCCCCACCAGATCAGCTGGTCGAGCATGTCCTTGGCCGACGAGCCGATTGACCCTTCGATCTCGGACATCGGCTTGTTCTGCTGGCCCAGGGGGTGGACAGCGAAGAAATCGCCGCCGCCGATGTGAACGGCAGAACGGGTGGATACCATCTGCAGCTCAATCATCATACCACGCAGGTGCTCAATCGCACGTGCCGCGCCGACGGTGCCATAACCGACGAACCCTGCGGGCTTCTTGTTCCACTCGAGATATGCCTGATCGAGAGCGTTCTTGAGGGCGCCGGTGATGGAGCGATTGTACTCGGCGACCACGAAGATATAGCCGTCGAACTCACCAATCTTCTTCTGCCAGGCGACAGCGCGCGGGTCGCTCGATGGCATCCAGAGGTTGGAGGCTGGTTCGTTAAAAAACGGCAGGTCGAAGTCGCGCAGATCAACCAACTCGACTTCGAGTTCCTCGCGCTGCTTAGCGACGTCGACGATCCACTGCGCTGGCTTTTCGCCGAAGCGAGTGTCGCGCGTGGACGAAATAATGACGGCAATCTTGAGTTTGGACATCGAAGCCCTCCTGGTAACAATTCGTAACTGAGGCGATATATGTGCCTGCATAAGGTCCACAAGGAGGCACGTTCCTGTCTCCCGGCGACACTATTGGGCCTAGGGCACACCGATGTAAGTGCCTGAAAGGCTTGCGTCTTGGCGCGGATCCGCCAGTGAGAGGCAATCTCTAGTAGCGCTGTAGGTTCCGCCGGCTACAGAGTGTTCAACAGCAACGTACAATCACCAGAGCCGCATTATCCTTAGCAGCGGGAATTAATTGCCAGCTATTCCAGCGCGGCATATCCGAACAAGGACGGGCGCTTCAGCTCGTTTGGGGACTTCAATGAAACACCTGCCAGCCACCTTTGCGGTTGCCCTGCTGATGCTGGGCACCACCGCTGCATCTGCCCTGGAGCGCCGCGTCCAGATCAACAACACATCGTCTTACGACATCTACGAGTTCTATGCGTCCAATACGGGCACAAACTCGTGGGAAGAGGACATCTTAGGCGAAGATGTCCTGCTCTCCGGCGACAGCGTCATGATCAACATCGATGACGGTAGCGGCTATTGCAAATACGACTTCCTAGCTGTCTTTGAAGACGGCGAAGAAGTGATATCGCCAGACAACAACGTGTGCGAACTGGACGAATTTGACTTCACCGACTGACACAACGGGCGCCGATACTTTCGGCGCCCTACTCCTCCAAGATCGCCCGGTACTGCCGAACGGCTTCGGGGAATCCCATGCGGAGCGCATCCGCGGTGATGCCGTGTCCAATGGACGCTTCCGCTACGCCCGGAACCGCCGTTTGGAACGCTGGTAGATTGGCAAGGGTAAGATCGTGCCCGGCGTTCACACCCAGTCCGATAGCCGCGGCAGCTTGCGCCGTTTCCGCCAACAAGGCCAGTTCACGTTGGGCCCGTTCGGGATCATCGAAGCAGCCGCCATAGGGGCCGGTATAGAGTTCGACCCGATCGGCTCCCGTCGCTTTCGCCGCTGCAGCGCCAGCAGCGCCGGCATCGGGGTCGCAAAACAGGGAAACGCGCCGGTCCGTTTGCTTCAGCCGACGGACGGCGTCAGCAAGAAAATTGCCTTGTCCTCTGAAATCCCAGCCATGATCGGAGGTCGCCTGCTCGGGCGTATCAGGAACCAGCGTTATCTGGTGGGCGTGGACTGCATCGACCAAGGTGAAGAAGTCTTCACTGGGATATCCCTCGATGTTGAACTCGGCTCGGGGGTATTCAGCAGCCATGAGTTCGGAGATCTCAAATACATCGGTGCGGCGTATGTGCCGCTCGTCCGGCCGCGGGTGAACCGTTATGCCACTCGCACCCGCGTCAAGCACCAGGCGCGCAATCCCCGTGACGCTCGGCCAAGGTACGTCACGGCGGTTCCGCAATTGCGCCACGGCGTTGAGATTGACCGATAGGAGTGTCATGGCAAATTCCCGAAGAAGCTCGGCAGAGCCATACACCAGACAGATCGGCCCGCCCAATGGAACATTGGAATGGGGCCGATCACCACATTTTCTGGTTACATACTCTGCGGACCACGAGAGATGGCAGCCAAGCCGGTCCGCACGACCTCGACCAGGCCGAGCGGTTGCATCAGCGCTATAAAGCTGTCGATCTTGGCTGGCTTGCCGGTAACCTCGAAGACAAAGCTCTCAACGGTGGCATCCACGATCTGGGCCCGGAAAGCATCCGCAAGACGAAGCGTTTCGGCCCGGTGATCACCTGACCCGGCAACCTTGATCAGCGCCAGCTCGCGCTCCAGCGACTGTCCTTCGGCGGTGAGATCATGCACCTTGTGCACGGGCACCAGCCGTTCGAGTTGCAACTTGATCTGCACAAGAACTTTGGGTGTGGCGATCACCACGACGGTGATGCGACTAAGTCGCCGGCCGTGTTCGGTCTCGCTGACTGTCAGGCTTTCGATGTTATAGCCTCGGGCCGAAAAGAGACCGACGACCCGGGCGAGGATGCCCGGCTCGTTGTCGACCAGAACAGAGAGAGTGTGGCGCTCGGTCTGGTCGGTCTCCTGGGTCAGGAAATAGGCCGAGCCGGTGGGCTGCAGATGTGCGTTCATGTTCGTGCTCCCTCGCAAGCGCTAGACCAGCGCCCTACCCTTTTCATCGATGATGGACCCGATATTGGCGGTGTCGGGCAGAATGATCTCGTTGTGCGGCTTGCCTGACGGGATCATGGGCAGGCAGTTCTCGTCCTTCTCGACCAGTACGTCGAAGAGCACCGGACCATCATAGTTGAGCATCTCAGCAATTGCGGCATCGAGTTCGGCGGGGTTGTCGCACTTGATGCCCTTGGCGCCATACGCTTCGGCGAGTTTGACGAAATCCGGCAGCGACTCCGAGTAGGAGTGCGCATAGCGGGAGCCATGCAGCAGATCCTGCCATTGGCGCACCATGCCCATACGCTCATTGTTAAGGATGAAGATCTTTATCGGCAGGCGGTACTGCACTGCGGTCGAAAGCTCCTGCATCGTCATCTGCACGGACGCTTCACCTGCAATGTCGATGACCAATGCATCGGGATGGGCGACCTGCACGCCGACCGCAGCAGGAAGTCCATACCCCATGGTGCCCAAGCCACCCGAGGTCATCCAGCGATTGGGCTTGTCGAAGTGGAAGTGCTGTGCGGCCCACATCTGGTGCTGGCCAACCTCAGTGGTGATGAAGACATCCTTGCCCTGGTTGCGGGTGGCCTCGTAAAGCCGCTGGATGGCGTGCTGCGGCTTAATGGTGGTGTCGGAGTTCTTGAATCCGAGCGAGTTGACAGCGCGCCACGTCTTGATCTGCTCCCACCAAGGCGCGAGCGCCTCGGTGCGCGGCTGGTTGGTGCGCGACCGCCAGATGCGGATCATCTCTTCCAGCACACGGCCACAGTCACCCACGATCGGAAGGTCGACATGGATGATCTTGTTAATTGAGCCCGGATCGATGTCGACATGGATCTTGCGGCTGTTGGGCGAGAAGGCATCGATGCGGCCGGTGATGCGGTCATCGAAGCGCGCCCCGATGTTGATCATCAGGTCACAGTCATGCATCGCCATGTTCGCTTCGTAGGTGCCGTGCATGCCCAACATGCCCATCCACTGCGAATTGGATGCTGGAAAGGCGCCCAGGCCCATCAGCGTCGATGTGACGGGAAAGCCGGTGAGTTCAGCAAGCTCACGTAGATTGTCGGAGGCCTCGAGGCCAGCATTGATAACCCCACCACCCGTATAGAAAATCGGACGCTCGGCCTTATGCATCATCTCAACCGCCATGGTGATGGCGTCGAGATCGCCGTCGACCTGCGGCCGATAGCTCTGGTGCCGGAGCGTGTCGGCATCCGGCTTGTAGTAAGCGCCGACAGCAAACTGGACATCCTTTGGGATGTCGATGACGACGGGGCCAGGCCGCCCGGTTGTGGCAATCAAGAAGGCTTCGTGCAGAATGCGTGGCAGATCCTCGATCCGCTTCACCAGGTAGTTGTGCTTGGTGCAGGAACGGGTGATACCAACCGTATCGCATTCCTGGAAGGCGTCCGTGCCGATGAGCGTCGTGGGCACCTGGGCCGTGATACAAACCAGCGGGATGGAGTCCATCAGCGCATCGGTAAGTCCTGTCACAGCATTGGTGGCCCCCGGGCCGGACGTCACCAGCACGACGCCGGGCTTGCCGGTGGAACGGGCATAGCCTTCAGCCATATGCGTGGCGCCCTGCTCGTGCCGCACGAGGATGTGCTTGACGAACTCCTGCTGGAACATGGCGTCGTAGATCGGCAAGGCTGCGCCGCCGGGATAGCCGAAGATATGTTCCACCCCCTGATCGGTCAGCGCCTGGATCACCATTTCCGCGCCCGTCATCTGTTCGGCCATCGCTTTGTTCCTTCCTTTAGTCCATTTTGGCCCAGTCTCGTAGCGGCGAAAACCGGGCAATAAAAAAGGCCCCCTTCGGGACCTGTTTTCGGCGCACCAGCTTCCGCGCGGGGACTTACCCCACGTTGCCGATGCGCCTGCCTACTACGAGAATGAGTGCCCGCACGGGACCGCTCCAGATTGAAATCGCCATATTGATACGAGCATCGACTTGAAAGTGTCAAGGCCGAGTACACCCTCGCTGTACGTCAGCGGCCGCAGGACCTAACTCGCAGCTTAGCGGAGGGAACTTCAGCCTGCCGCTCAGGTTGCCCCGGAGATCTGCGGGCAAGTGGTCCGAGACGGTGGCTATTTCCAACCACACTGGCTATTGGCGCAGCACGCCCGATTATGACGGATTGATGACTATGGCTAAAAGCGACCTCGACAAGGATCTGCAACGTGTTGCGGGACAGGAAAACGCCACAAACCAGTTGGCGCGCTCCGTAGCCGCACCTGGCATTGCACTGGTCTTTCTGCTCGGTGCTGCAGTTTGGGCGAGCTATGTCGTGGTGGATAGCCCCCTGAGCTATCTGGTAATCATCGCCGCCGCCATCTCCGGCTATATGGCCATAAACGTCGGGGCGAACGACGTTGCTAACAACATGGGCCCGGCCGTCGGGTCCAGGGCCATCACAATGGTCGGCGCATTGATGATCGCAGCCATCTTCGAGGCGGCTGGCGCGCTTCTCGCAGGCGGGGACGTCGTCAACACAGTCGCCCGTGACCTGCTCACCCGGTCTGACTTCGACGGCGATACCTTCATCTTCGTGATGATGGCAGCGCTACTGGCGTCCGCCCTTTGGGTCAATTTGGCAACGATCATCGGCGCTCCCGTCTCGACCACGCACGCGGTCGTCGGTGGGGTTGTTGGTGCGGGCCTTACCTCTGGCGGACTGGACGCGATTGCCTGGCCCATGATCGGAGCAATTGTTGCCAGCTGGGTTATCTCGCCGGTTCTAGGTGGCGTCATTGCGGCGATCTTTCTTGCCATTGTCACCCGCACCATCAGTTGGCGGATCGATAAGTTAAATGCAGCACGGCTTTGGGTGCCTATCTTCATAGCCGTGATGACCGGCGTGTTCGCCATGTACATGGCCACCAAAGGGCTCACTCGTGTCTGGAAACCGGGCTGGCCAACTGCCATTGCGCTTGGCATTTTCTTCGCAGGGGTCGGCTGGATCATATCCATGCCGCTGATCAAGCGCCAATCGCTGAAACTCGAAAACCGCAACAAGCATATCGCCAGCCTCTTTCGCCTGCCACTAATCGGGGCAGCCGCACTGCTCTCTTTCGCCCATGGCGCCAATGATGTTGCCAACGCGATCGGCCCTTTCGCCGCCATCGTCAGCACGGCGCAGTCGGGCACCATGGAAGCAGCAGGGATCACCCTGCCCTTCTGGGTGCTGATGATCGGCGCGGTCGGCCTATCTCTCGGGCTTGTCCTGTTTGGGCCCAAGCTCATCCGCATCGTGGGCGAGCAGATCACCAAGCTCAATGAGGTGCGTGCCTTTTGTGCAGCTCTCTCGGCGGCGATCACTGTCCTGATCGCCTCGGCACTCGGCCTACCTGTTTCCTCAACCCATATCGCAGTAGGCGGAGTATTTGGAGTGGGCTTCCTTAGGGAGTACTATTCGGAGCGCCACATGAAGCGCTCCTCCGTGCCGGTCTACGCCAAGTATGTGGATCCCACGATGCTCAACGCCACGCCTGAAGAGGCTCTTTCCAGCGACCGGAAGCGTGATCGGCGTCGCCTCGTGCGTCGGCAACACGTGTTTGGCATTGCCGCCGCCTGGGTCATCACCGTACCAGCGGCAGCGGCTATTTCCGGCCTGGTCTACTTGCTGCTGGAACTGACGGTCGGCTGAGCGTCCTTGGTCAGGCGCCGGTGCAGCCGTACCGCGAGACGAGCGATCTGCGGATCCAGCAACAGTCGTTTGGTTTCATGCAGGACGGCCCAGTGTCGCAGACGCTGGCCATGCTCTTTCCAGTCGTCGAGTTGCTGCTGCACCAGCATCGGATAGAGATCCACGTCAACAAGGATTGAATTATCCGAGCCGGCGCTTGCCCGATAACTGCCGACAGGTTGCTGCTCGATTGTTCCAATCACCCCAGCCTCTTCCCTGGCCTCTTCCGCCGCGCTCTCCCACGGGGTCAGATGAGGTTCTATTGCCCCTTTTGGAAATATCCAACGCCCGCTGCGGCGTGCGGTGATGAGCAGGAACGTCACTCTGCCGTCGACCACTGCATATGGCAGCGCACCGGCCTGCCGCTGACCCGCTGCGGATTCCACTCGCGGGCTCCAGAGCTTTAAGACGTCCCTCAGCATTGCTTCAACCTCCAATAAAAAGGGCCCCGCAGGGCCCTTCACTTTCTTTGCCGGCCAAGCTTAGCTTAGTAGCGTCAGGTTGGTGGCCGAAATCTTTCCGTCGTGGCCGGTTTCGAGCTCGTAGCTCACCTTGTCACCTTCATAAAGGCCCTGAAGGCCCGAACGTTGCACTGCCGAGATGTGCACGAATGCGTCCTTCTCGCCATTGTCGGGAGAAATGAAGCCAATGCCTTTAGTGGTGTTGAAGAATTTTACGGTACCATTGATGGCAGCCATGGAACTCAGGTCCTCGCAGTGGTCGCCGCCAGCGTGGCGGCCAAGAGTTGGAAACGGACCCAAAAGGAGGGCCCGCCTTAACGATTCAAAGATCAGGAGATAGCCAAGTTCCGGCCGGGCTGGTCGATTAGAAAGCACAAGATAGTGTCGTATGAACACCATGTGAATGCGCGCTGTCAGGAGTTCAAGGCGCTTCGCTGGTCAATGAGAAGCACCCGATCCAGGAGGGACTCCGGACCGGGTGCAATGCGCCTGAAGGCGCGTGGCAGCATGGGGCGATGCTGCAACTCTGTGTTAGCCGCGCGGGCAGACGTCAACGTAGCGAGTACCATCGGCACGCTGGTAGACGCAGCGGTCATCAGTGCCCGAAGCCCGGCCGAGAAGATCACCGGTTGCAGCGCCGACAACGCCGCCGATACCGGCGCCAACTGCGGTGCCAACCACGTTGCCGGTTGCGGCCGCGCCCACGATGGCGCCAGCACCAGCGCCGACTGCGGCACCCTGCTGAGTGGCGGTGCAAGCGGTGAGCGAAAGAGTGGCGGCGGCGGCGATGACGAACTTATGCATGGGTAACCCTCCAAAGTAGCTGTTCGAGGGCAACAATGCAGGTGTTAACGATTGGTTCCGCTATTGATTTGAGCGGATTTGAGCAAAATTGGATCAGCTCTCTCTCAGCCGGAAACCGGCAGCGCCGAGGCATAGCCAGCCGCTAATCATCCCCAAGCCCCCCAGGGGAGCCGCGCCAGGAAACAGGCCGTGGCCGGTCCACTCCCGCATTCCAAGGTCGCTCGTGAAAACGACCGTTCCCAATATAAGGCAAGCAGCGGCGAGCCCGAGTGGGATGGTACGAACTCGCGAAAGCCCAATCGCCGCGAGTGCCGGGCCGTGGGCAAGGCAAATCGCTGCAATAGCGGCAAGATTGCGCGATTGACCCGCATGGGACGCCGCAGCGGCAGCGGCCACACCAGCGGCTCCGATCAACCCTGCTGAAATGAGGGCCGCCCTCCAGAGCCATTCCATGTTCTTGCGCTGCATGCTGCTACTCTTCCGCCTTGTCCCGCTTTGCTCTAGAGCAGCGCATGCGAGTAGGAAAGATAAGATGACCAAGCCATTGACGGCGCCCCTTCGTGCCGGCGCGGCACCGGCTGAGTTCCGGAGCTGGGGCGATGAACTGCGCGCTACCTTCGCCTTGGCCTGGCCGCTGGTGATTGCTCAACTTGCCCAGAATGCCCTCACGGTCACCGATGTTATCATGATGGGGTGGCTTGGCCCCTACCAGCTGGCGTCCGGCACTTTGGCCACTACATTCCTCATGCCCTTCCTTGTGGGGGGAATTGGAGTAGTAGGCGCCGTCGCACCGCTCGCTGCGCAAGCGCGTGGCGGCCGCAACATCAAGGCTATTCGAAGGGTTGTCCGGCAAGGCTTCTGGGCCGCGCTGACGCTGGCGGCCTTGCTCGTGCCGCTGGTGCTGCAGATCCGGCCGATCTTCGGCTGGCTCGGGCAGGATCCCCAAGCCACTATCTTAGCAGAACAGTACATTCAGATTGCGGCCTGGATGCTTTTTCCGGGACTGGCGATCATCAGCCTGCGATCCTTGCTCTCCGCCTTTGATGCCACTCGGGTGATCCTCGTCATCACCATCGGCGGGGTGATTGTGAACGGGATTGCCAACTACATCCTGATGTTTGGGCATTTCGGCTTCCCCCGTCTGGAACTGCGCGGCGCAGCCATTGCCACCGTGCTCACCAATATCGCCATGCTGGCGCTTTTCGCCGGATATGTCGTGACCAATCCGCGCTTCCGTCGCTTTCACGTCTTCATCCGCTTTTGGAAACCCGACTGGCCGCGGTACCGTGAGATTTTTCGCATTGGCACGCCCATCGGCCTGACCGTGCTAGCGGAGGTCGGTCTCTTTACCGCCGCTGCCTTACTGATGGGCCGCATCGGCACCGATGAAGTGGCGGCGCACGCGATTGCGCTGCAATTGTCCTCCCTAGCCTTCATGGTGCCGTTGGGAATGGGAATTGCCGCCACGGTTCGCGTCGGCATGGCTTATGGTCGCGGGGATCGTGACGGCATCCACAAGGCGGGCTGGACGGCATTCGCGCTGGGCACGGGTTTCATGGGGTTGTCCTGCATTCTGTTTCTCACCGCCGGGCCGATCATTGTCGCCCTCTTCCTCGACCCAAGCGTGCCGGCGAATGCCAATGCCGTTGCGCTCGCGGCGACTTTTCTTGTGATCGCTGGACTGTTCCAGATCGCCGATGGCGCACAGGTGGTTGCGGCGCACGCGCTGCGAGGGCTTAGCGACACCAAGGTGCCGATGATGTTCGCCATCTTTGGTTATTGGGCGGTGGGGCTGCCAACCTCCTATATCCTCGGCTTCGTTGTTGGCTGGCGCGGCGTAGGGATCTGGCTTGGCCTCGCCGCGGGTCTGACCTTCGTCGCGATCATCCTGGTCGCCCGCTTCGCCCTGCGCGAGCGCCTCGGCCTGCTCCGGCGCCTGGCCTCCTAGTTTCGTCGCGGCCAATCGCCGAACCGATTGCGGAACCAGGTGCCTTGCCGTTTAGCATATTGATGGGTCGCGGTAGTCGCCAGGCGAACGGCATCCTCCCGCGAGGACCGTCCGGCCAGCCAATCGGCGATCTCAGGCACGCCGATTGCCTTCATGGCCGGAAGGCCGGGGTCCAAGTCGAGGGCGAGCAGCGCCTTCACCTCCTCCACCGCGCCTTCGGCAAACATAGCCTCGAACCGGCGCGCAATGCGCTCACGCAGCAGTTGCCGGTTGGGATCGAGCACGATGCGCTGGATTTCAAAGTCCCTTAACAGGCCGGTCTGAGTGGCATTTTGATAGCTCGACAGGGTGCGTCCTGTAGCGCGTTTGACCGCAAGCGCCCTGATCAGCCGCTGTGGGTCGGCGACTTTAAGCATACGGGCGGCGTCCGGGTCTTCCCGCTCCAGCAGCGCCAGACGCTGCGCGCCGTCAAGGCGTTCGACCTCCTGCTGTATCGCCGCAGTGAACTCAGGCGGGACCGCCGGCACATCAGCAAAGCCGTTGACGAGCGCGTCGAAGTAGAGCCCCGTTCCACCAACGAAAATCAGCAATTGATCTGGCGACGTTGCGCTGATGATGTCAGCGGCCGCGGTAAGCCACTGCCCGGTGGAAAAGCGCGTTGCGGTCGGCACAGTCCCATAGAGACGGTGATCGGCCAGCGTCATCTCCTCGGCGGAAGGTCGCGCCGTCACCACCTGGAGGGTGTCGTAGACTTGCATGGCATCGGTGTTGACGATGATGCCACCATGCTCCTGCGCGAGAGCCAGCGCCAGCGCCGACTTGCCGCTCGCAGTGGGACCCGCTATCAGGACGGCGCGTCTGCGGCTTGCCACCATTTCCTCCCGAGAAAACTCATGCCGGTTCTTTGCCTGATCGCCAACCCTGCCGATTCCGAGCTCGATCCCGCGCTTGCCGCTGCGGTGGTGAAGGAAACCGGGGGCGAGCTCAACTGGCTGAACCACGCCATTGC
The DNA here is from genome assembly GCF_030177755.1 of Devosia sp. RR2S18. Lineage (NCBI taxonomy): Bacteria > Pseudomonadati > Pseudomonadota > Alphaproteobacteria > Hyphomicrobiales > Devosiaceae > Devosia > Devosia rhizosphaerae. Next base: position 1,490,104 of record NZ_CP126539.1, on the reverse strand, counting down.
CTGCGAGATCATCGAGCCGAAGTCAACCGAGGCGCTCGAACTGGCCCGCGCGGTGATCGGTACTCGCAAGGTTGATGCGGCAGTGGTCCCAACCGAGAACCGCCGCAAGCAGCTCCTGATCGCCGACATGGATTCCACCATGATCAACGAGGAGTGCATCGACGAACTCGCGGCAGCCCTTGGCCTCAAGGATCAGGTGGCCGAGATCACTGACCGGGCGATGCGCGGCGAGTTGGACTTTGCCCAGGCGCTCCGCACCCGGGTTGCTTTGCTGAAGGGGCTTCAGCGTAAGACGATCGAGGCGGTGCGGCGCGAGCAGATCAGCCTGGCTCCGGGCGGCCGGGCGCTGGTGCATACGATGCGCGAATATGGCGCCTATACGTCACTCGTGTCGGGCGGCTTTACATTCTTTGCCGAGTTCTTCGCCAAGCGCATTGGGTTCGATGAGTTCGTCGCCAACGTGCTGGAGTTCGACGGCGAGCGTCTTACCGGCACCGTGGCCGACCCAATTATCGATAAAACTACCAAGCGCGAGAGGCTCTTAGCTCTTGCAGGGGAACGCAGCCTGCCGCTCAGCCAGACCATCGCGGTGGGCGACGGCGCCAACGATCTGGACATGATCCGCATCGCCGGTTTTGGTGTCGCGATGCATGCCAAGCCCAAAGTAGCGGCGGAGGCAGGCATTCGCATCGATCATGGTGACCTCACCGCACTGCTCTATCTGCAGGGCTACGCCGACGAAGAGATCGTCCGCTAGGCCAAGAAAAAGGGCTGCCGAAGCAGCCCTTTTGTGTCCCTTACTGTTGAACGATTACCTCCGGTTCAACAGCATCTGGGGTCTCAACTGCACCCTCGACGGGGGGCGCCACTGGCTCCGGATCGGCTGGATCCGGAATGTCGGTGCCGATCGTTGGAGCCAACTCGGAACCGTCCTCCAGGGTCATTGTCGGCGCGGGCGTTTCTTCGATACCCAAACCGTCGAGGGCCGGCTCGTCGCTGGTCGGCGCTACCGGAACTTCGATCGGTGCCAGTACTGCCGCCGGGTTCGGCGTCCCTTCGGGAATTTCGCCGTTCGAGCCGAAGTAGCGGAAGAACTCGCTGTCGGGCGACAACACCATGGTGGTGTTGGCGTCGTTGAGTGCGTTCCGATAGGATTCCATCGAGCGATAGAACTCGAAGAACTCGGGATCCTGACCATAGGCAGCCGCGAAGATGCGGCTACGATCGGCATCGCCCTGACCACGGATGATCTCGGCGTCGCGGGTGGCAGCAGCCACGATTTCCACGGCCTGACGATCCGCGATGGCACGTAGGCTCTGCGCCTGCTCCTGACCGCGAGCGCGGAGCAGTGCGGCTTCGGCCAGACGCTCCGCCCGCATACGCTCATAGGTGCGCTCAGACACTTCCTCGGGCAGATCGGTCCGCAGGATACGGACGTCGACCACCTCGATACCCAATTCGGCCATGTCGGGCCGGATCAGGTCGCGGGCTTCCACCATCATCTGCGAGCGCTGCTCGGAAAGAGCGGCGTTGAATTCGCGCAGACCATAGACCTGACGCAGGGCTGCGTCGAAGCGGGTGGCGATACGCGATTCAGCAACCGCCAACTGCCCCAGGGCCCGTTCACGGAAGAGGCGCGGATCGACGATGCGGTAGGTGAGGAAGGCATCCACGACAAAGAAGGCGCCACCCGAAACCTGCACGGTCATGTCGGCGATCTCCTGGCGCAGCAGGCGATCCTCGATGATTTGCACGCTTTCCACGATGTCGGTCGGGATCTTGAAGTAGAGCCCGGGCTCGTCGCGGATTTCGGTGATTTCACCGAACCGAAGCACGATGGCCTGTTCCCGCTCGTTTACCACGTAGACCGAGGAGAAGAGGACGTAGAGCGCAGCCAGAACAACTACGCCAAGGATAATGAGACGATTATTCATGGCTTAGTTCCCCACCGCATTTGTCGTCGGGGTACCCGTCGGGCTGCGGAGTTCAGGCAGCGGCAGATATGGTACGACACCCTGTCCATTGGCACTGCTCTCGATCAGCACCTTCTCAGTGCCGCCGAAAACTTCTTCCATGGTCTCCAGGAAGAGACGCTTCCGGGTGACCGCAGGTGCACTGGCATATTCATTGAAGATGGCAATGAAGCGCTGGGCTTCACCGGTTGCTTCCTGCACCACGCGGTTGGTGTAGGCAGCAGCATCTTCGCGCAGGGCGGCGGCGCGACCACGCGCATCACCCAAGAGGGTGTTAGCGTAGGAACGAGCCTCTTCCTGCAGACGGTCCTCGTCCTGCTCGGCACGCTGCACTTCGTTGAACGCATCGGCGACTTCGGCCGGCGGTGCCGCGTTTTCAATGGAGATCTGGCTGATCCGCACGCCCAAGCCATAGCTGTCGAGAATAGCCTGGGTAATCTGCTGCACCTCGATGGCAATGCCAGCGCGGTCATCGCGGAAGATGTCCTGGGCCGGCCGGCGGCCAACCACTTCACGCATAGCGCTTTCGCCAGCGTTGCGGACCATTTCTTCGGGATTGCGCACGTTGAAGAGGTAGTTGATCGGGTCCGAAACCGCCCAAAGGACGGAGAAGCGAACATCGACGATGTTCTGGTCACCCGACAGCATCAGTCCATCGCTGTCGTTAATGCCAGCTCCCGCCCCGGTGCCAGATGCCGTACCAATAACGGTCTGGTTCTCAGTCACAGAAACGCGCTCGACGGTTTCAACTGGCCAGAGGTGGAAATGCAGTCCGGGCGAGGACAGGTCGGGCTTGGGCTCACCAAAGCGCAACTCCACGCCAACTTCCTGCGGGTCCACGGTGTAAACCGAATTCAGTGCCCAAAAGCCCAGCAGCAAGACGACGCCGCCGATGATGGCCCAACGGCCCCCCGGAAGGCCGCCGCCAAATTGTGCGCGTCCGCGGGCGAGAATGTCTTCGAGGTTCGGCGTATTGCCGCCTCCCGGCCGACGTGGTCCGCCACCACCGCCGCCCCCTGGGGCTTGACCCCATGGGCCGCCATTGTTGCGGCCACCCCCGCCTCCATTACTCTCCCAGGGCATCGCGTTCCTTTCGGATAAAACCTAGTTCGTTCGCCGTCTTATATAGGCAAGCGTTCACAGCGATCAATGTAGGCTGTCCCGCCGCCGCGCGTACACTTTGACGCGGTAGCTTGCCTCGTCGCGGGGATCAGGCGCTACCTCGGGCAGATCGACGACGCTCCACTCCTCAGGCGCGATCTCGGGGAAGCGGACATCGCCCTCGGGACTGAGGTCCACATGCGTGATGTAGAGCCGCTCAGCCTGGCTCAAAACCTGCTCGTAGATCTCGCCGCCCCCGATCACCATGACCTCGTCGACGCCGTCACGCTGGGCAATCTGCTGGGCCGCAGTCAGTGCTGCTTCGACGGAGTCGAAGACCAAGACGCCCTCGGGCTGATAGCCAGCCTGCCGGGTCACAATAATGTTGGTGCGGCCCGGCAGCGGCTTGCCGACGGTTTCAAACTGTTTGCGCCCCATTACCATCGGCTTGCCCATGGTGGTCCGCTTGAAAAAGCCGGAGTCGGAAGGAATGCGCCAGGGGATCGACTGGTCCGACCCGATGACGCCATTCTCGGCGACTGCAGCGATCATGGCGATTTTGGCCATCAGCGCGCTGCCAATGCAGTGAGCGCTACGCCGTCCACCCGAACCTTAGTCCACTCATCCATCATGGTGCCTCCTTGCGCCTTGTAGAACTCAATGGAGGGCTCATTCCAATCGAGCACCCACCATTCTAGGCGTCCCAGCCCTTCCTCGACACAGCGCCGGGCTAGCTCGGCCAGTAGCGACTTGCCGATGCCCTTGTCCCGCATCTGAGGGCGCACGAAAAGATCCTCTAGCCAAATGCCATGTCGGCCCTGGAACGTCGAGAAGGTGTAGAACCAGACAGCAAAGCCGGCCGGCTCGCCATTCCACTCGGCGATTTCGCAGAACACCTTGGGTTCGGCACCGAAGAAGTCGCGCTCAATATCGGCAGCGCTCGCCGTTGCCTCATGGCCAAGCTTTTCGTATTCGGCCAACTCGCTGATGAAACGCAGGATGTGCCCTGCGTCAGCCGGTGCGGCCGGCCTGATCGTCAAAGTCATAGGTCGTCCTGGCGCTCAAGGATGAGGATCTCAAGCTCGCGTTCCGGCCAGAAGTTCTGCTTGACCATCTCGAAGGTGGTGGGACCGATCTTGCGGACATCGTCGCCGCAGAATGAGACGAGGTTCTCCGGCGAGCCTTTGTCGACTACCAGCCGAAAATTCTCGATGGCGCCGCCGGACCAATTGCCCCCTGTGGAGAGGATGTAGGAAATCCAGGTTTCGTAGAAAGGAGCGCTCCATGGCTCATCGGGATTGGCCAGCGTCTTGCGCACAGCACCGATGAACGCTTCGTCGGTGCAGTACTTTTTGGCGTAGTCGGAGGCCGGGTCGTAGCCCTCGCTGGGCTCATAGAGAAAGGAGACGCCAACCGTGCCGCCGATGCTGGGCTTGTAGCGGTGCTCGACGGTGACGGTCTCTCCCGCCGGAAAGTGAGCCTCCCAGGTGTAGGTGGCCTTGTAGGTCCATGCCGGCCAGTAGTGTTTTTCCCAGCCCTCCCCTGCGTCGAATTCGTCTGGCGCGAGAAGCCCAAGGCGGAGAAGGCGCTCCCGTGTCTCCACGTCGAGCGTGTCGGTCGCCTCGCGTGCCGCATCGCTGAAGGGCACAAGCGGGATGCCGAGTTCGCTCAGCGTTTCGGTGCGATCCACGCCCAGGGCAAAGGCATATTCGTGCAATTCGGCGTTGACGGGTTCGCCGTCCACGGTGGTCTCGAAGGAAAAGAGGTTATCGTTCGGTCCCTCGGGATAGCCCACGATGGAATGCTGATTGGGCACGAGGTCAGGCATGGGGAAGGCAATCAGCACATCCTGATCCACCTCACCTTGGTTTCGGAAAGTGTAGGCGACCCGGATTTCTTGCTTGGAGATGAAGAGGTCTTCGCTCTCCATAACCACGTGCTCATTGGTGACGAATTCCAGCCCGCCCGTGGTCAGAACGGCAGTGGTGTCATTGGCGAGGCAAGCCCCAGCCAGGGAGCAGAATACGAGCGCGGCTGCGATACGCATCACCAAGGTTCCTTTTGCGTTTGCCGGTTCAACTACTTAGCGGACATCTCGCACGGCCATGTAGATGAAACTAACCTAATTCTTCAGATGTGCCCTGAGGAAGATAGCGGAACCATTTGCGTTCTAGTGCCGCCTCAAGATCGATCTGGTTTTGCCCGGCAAATAGCAGCAGCATGGCCAGGACGTCTGCCGCCTCGTCGGCCATGGCGATGGCCACCTCGCCTGGCGCCTCACCATTGGGTCGTGCCCTGCCCGCCAGACGCAAGTATTCAGCAGTAAGCTCGCCCACTTCCTCCTGCAGCTTAAGAAGGTACCAATCTTCACTGCGGTCAATGCTGAACCGCTCCGCGTAAACGTCCGAGACTGCGCGGACCATGTCCCTCAGGTCCGCAAGGCTGCGGGTCATACCGACACGGCCGCCTTGATGTGGGGGTGCGGATCATAGCCTTGGAAGGTGAAATCCTCGAAGGTGAAATCTTCCAGCCGCTGCACCTCTGAGTTCATGACGATGCGCGGCAAGGGGCGCGGCTCGCGCGTCAATTGCAGGCGGGCCTGCTCGAAATGGTTGGAATAAAGGTGCACGTCACCGAAGGTATGGACAAAGTCGCCGACGCCCAGGCCCGTCACCTGCGCCACCATATGGGTGAGGAGAGCGTAGGACGCGATGTTGAACGGGACGCCCAGGAAGGTGTCGGCCGAGCGCTGGTACAGCTGGCAACTGAGCTTGCCATTGGCAACATAGAACTGGAAAAGGCAGTGACAGGGCGGCAGGGCCATCTCGTCCACTTCCGCCGGGTTCCAGGCCGAGACGATGTGGCGCCGCGAGTCGGGCTTGGTGCGAATGGAGTCGACCACCTGGCCGAGCTGATCAATCTTGCGCCCGTCCGGTGCCGGCCAACTCCGCCATTGCGAGCCATAGACCGGGCCAAGATCGCCATTCTCGTCAGCCCATTCATCCCAAATCTTAACGCCGCGCTCCTGCAGCCAGCGCACATTGGTCTCGCCGCGGATGAACCAGAGGAGTTCATAAACGATGGACTTAAGGTGCAGCTTTTTGGTGGTGACCAGCGGGAAACCCTTGGAGAGGTCGAACCGCATCTGGTAGCCGAACAAGGAGCGCGTTCCGGTGCCGGTGCGGTCCGCTTTGTCGGTTCCGTGCTCAAGGATATCGGAAAGTAGCTGAAGGTAGGGCTGCATGGCATCAAGGATAGGCCGATTCGGTCTTTGCTGCCGCCACTCTGATCACTTCTGCACCGGATTGGAGCGGTAACAGAACACCGCATGTACTCCTGCCATCCCCTGCCCCTTGATGCGGTATGCTGCAGGGGTCATTCGCCTGAGGAGATCGGCTATGAGCCCAGTTCTGCGTCCCCTTCGCGCCCGCGAGAACATGCCCGACTTCGTTGCCGCTGCTCTGGAGGAGAGGGGCCTGTGGGACAAATACCGGGCGCGGCCGCCTTACCAGCGCAATGACTATCTGATGTGGATCAACAAGGCGAAGCGGGACGAGACCAAGCAGCAGCGGCTAGTGCAGATGCTGGATGAGCTCGCCTCCGGCGGCGTCTACATGAAGATGCGCTGGAACGGACCGGCGCAGGAATGAGGATCGGTCAGAAGGTGATCCGGACGGCGTCCGCGCTGCGGTTGGCTTCGCCATGATAGACCGCCTCGATATTGTTGCCGTCCGGATCCAGCACGAAAGCGGCAAAATAGCCGGGATGGTAGGGCCGCTTGCCCGGAGCGCCATTGTCGGTGCCGCCATTGGCTAGGCCGGCAGCGTGGAACGCCTCGACCGCTGCGGTGCTGTTGGCCTGGAAGGCGAGATGGTGTCGGCCCGTCAGTTGGCCCTGCGCCGCCGCACTGGTCCCGCTGGAGACGAAAAGCTCGTCTACCCAGAAATAATCTTCCCCTTCGCCACCCAACTCTATGCCGAGGGCCGCAAGGGTCGTCTCGTAGAAGCGCCGGCTTGCCGCCAGGTCGCGAACGACCAGTTGAATATGGTCGATCAACCGGCCGCGCAGTATCTCTTGAGCTTCCATCGGGTAGTCCCTCTCAATTGGCGTCTCGGAAGACTATGCCCAGGCTCTGCTGTCAGGCCGCGTCAGGAGTGTCGCGGTGCCGACAGCCAGCCTGTCATGTAAAAAAATTCGTCAGGGGTCTTTCCACTGGCCGGCTTGGCTCCTACATTGACCTTGCCCGCAAGGGCTATGGCAATAAACGGTCATCATAATAAACCTTTCGGACCCGGGGGCGGTACCCGGCGCCTCCACCAACACCTCTTCGGAGGCAATCATGGGGGCGAAATAGGCTCGACGAGGGCGTAAAAGGTGTGCTTTTGCTCGGTGAGGTACCACCGTTATCGGTCCAAAACTTATAGTTGCAAATGACAACCATAAGGCTCCGGTCGCTCTCGCCGCGTAAGCGGTGCTAGCACTGGGAATTTAAGTCCTCCGCCCCTAGCCGGGCGACAGGCGGGGTTCGCAGGCACCTGGCAACAGAAGCCTGCACTCAGCTTTAACATTGATGATGCAGCCTTTGGCCCTTGAATTCCGTTGGAACGTGGGGCTGATATGAGCCGTTCGGATTCGACGTCTCAAGACCGGAAGGGTGACCATGGCCGAAGATCACATGCGCTACGACATTCTCGCTCAGGAAGCCCTGCGCGGCGTCGTGCGCAAGGTGCTGTCGGAGGTCGCCAAAACGGGCCTGCCGGGCGACCATCACTTCTTCATTTCGTTTGTCACCCGCGCGCCTGGTGTGCGGCTGAGCGAGAAATTGCTCTCCCAGTACGACAAGGAAATGACGATTGTGGTGCAGAACCAGTATTGGGATCTCAAGGTCACCGAGACCGCGTTTGAAGTGGGCCTAAGCTTTGATGGCCAGCCCGAGATGCTGGTGATCCCCTTCGCTGCAATCAAAGGATTCTTCGACCCCTCCGTGCAATTCGGACTGCAATTTGATCCGGCCAACGCACCCAGTGCCCCCGGCCAGGAGCTCGAGTCCGATGCGGCTGTCGAGAGCGCAGCATCTGGTGCAGCCAAGGACGAGGAAACCGGCGAAAAGGTCGTCAGCCTCGACGCCTTCCGCAAGAAGCCCTGACGCCGACGCATGGACAAGCGCTCGCTGTCCATCGCCGGTCACCGGACGTCCATTGCACTTGAACCCGAATTCTGGGCTGCGCTCGAAGCGATGGCGGCGGCCGAGCAATGCTCCCTCGCCGCGCTGATCCGCTCCATCGATGAAGCCCGACAAACGCCCAATCTTTCGTCGGCAGCGCGGCTGGCGGTGCTGCGCTGGTATCAGCAGCGCCTCGACGCTGACACGGCTTAGAAGACTGGTTGATTGACGCCTGGACCGATTGGCTGGTTCACCACGGGTGGCGGCAGCGTCAATTGCAGGCGCTCCCCCGGCTGGTTCGGCAGCAGATCAGGTGTTGGCTCGGGGATTTGTTCAAGCGGCTCCTTCATCGGCGCGGGTATGTCTTCCGCCTCGGCCCGAGCTTCCTCTTCAGCGGCAAGGCGGGCTTCCTCTTCAGCTGCAAGCCGCGCCGCTTCCTCGGCGGCGCGTTGCCGCTGGGCTTCGATCAGGCGATTGCGCTCTTCGGCGGCGGCGCGCTGGCGCTCGGCATCTTCCTGGCGAAGCACTTCGAGCCGTTCCACCTCGAGCTCATTGGCGCGCACCTGAACGGCCGCCACCATCTCCTCCAGATCGATGCTCGTCCCGGGCTGCAGCAGCGTACCGCCAACATTGGCGATGATGCGGGCGGTATCGGCGGTGACGAGCCCGTTCGCATCGTCGATGCCAAGCGGTGTCAGGGCGAAACTGCCATCAAGCGCCAGGGTGGGCAGGGCAAGGTTCAACGTGCCGGCAAGCCGCGCCGCCTCGCCTTCCATGATAAAATTGGTGAGGCGCACGACACCGCCAGCAATCGTGAAGGCACCCGTCACCGCAGGCGCGGTGAAGGCGCCCCGCTCCAGGGCCATCCCCATGACGGCCTCGAGAGCGGCCCCATCCATCGTGAGGACGTCCTCAAGACGGGCAATGGTGGGGAAGACTTCGGGAGCCAATTGGTCTACCCCGAGATTGGCGACAGTGAGGTTGCCCTCGCCTGACATGGCACCCATCAGCTCGGCGATACTGCTGCCGGTCGCTTCGAACTGCACCCCGCCTTCGAGAACACCCGAGATCCCATCGGATACAGAGGACGGCAACACCTCTGCAAGGGCCGCGCCAGCAAGCGTCAGACGCCCGCTCACGGTCTTGTCGAGAAGTGGACCTGCACAGCACACCGTCAGATCGAAACTGGCTGCCCCCTCCCCCGTGTCGGCAGCAAACTGCGACAGGCGGGTCCGGGTCTCATCCCAGGCGAATTCGAAGCTGGCATCGGTCATGCGTTCTTCTCCCGCCGCCGCGACGCTTGGTGCAGAAATAGCTACATCGCCGCGGCTGGACCTTTGCTGCCCGCCCATGTCGATCGGGCCCTCCGGCCATACGGCCGCTCCCGGAACCAGCGCCGCCTCGCCGAAGAGCGCGGCTGCCAAGCCCTCAACGCTCACCGTTTCAAGCGTGAGACCACCCTCGACAACCGCCATGGGGCCAGTGCGCGTCATGTCAAGGTCACCGGCCACAGCGGTGCCGTCCGATGTGCCGGCAATGCCGGAAAGCCGAGCCAGCCGATCCCCTTCGAACCGCAGCCCGGCGCTCGCCTGGAGCTGGGGCAGGCTGATGCCTGAAGCACCCGCTGCCGCAGCTAGGCCAGAGGCATCTTCCACTGTCACGTCAAGCTGGCCAACGCCCTGGATCTGGCCATCGATGCCCGCCAGCAGATCGCCGGAGAAGCTGACGCTTTCCGCACCCATGCTGGCGGTGATCGTGCCCTCGAGACTGTTGGCCGGGGAGCCTTCGAGCCCGACAAAGACCAGCATGGACCCGTCACCTGAGAACAGGGGCTCGTCCAGACCTAGTTGCAACGCCAGCTGATCTGCATCCTCGGCTTCCAGCGAGGCGGTCAGCCGCAGGGGGCCGCTCGTCAGGGCCGTCGCTCCACCACCGAGTTCGGCCCGGAGGTCGAGTTCGGCAACACCGGCGACGCCGTCTATTGTCAGTATCTGCCCCCCCTCTGGATTGGTCGGTGAAATGCCCACCACAAGGTCGGCTGGAGCGGAACGGGCCAGTGCCTCGCGCCAGCTGACAGGGGTGCCAAGCACATCATATAGCGCGAGCAGCGCCGGGGCGTCGACTTGCGGCACGGCCAGGGCAAGTTCACCCGAAATCTGCGGTTCTGCGAGGGTGCCGGCGAGCGCCAGATTGCCGTCCAGCCCCAACCCGCCCCATTCTGCGGCGGTGAGGCGGGAAACGGCGAGCCCGCCATCGGTCCAGCTGGCTTCGGCTAGCAAGCCGGTGCCGCTTAAGCCCAGCACATGAGCGCCTTCAGCAGCAAGGCTGACACTGCCACTGGGAAAGCTCGCCGCAAAGCGCGGCTCGATCAAAGGCTCCGGCAACAGCGCCGCCAGGATGGCGCTATCCAGGGGGCTGAGTTCTTCGAACTGGCCCACCACGTCGAGCCGCTGTTCCTCGCCGAAACCGACGCGCAGCTCTACGCCATGCATGTTCTCGCCAAGAGTGAGCATGGCATCCGACACTCCGAGCGCATCGCTGCCCAGCCGTAGCCGTCCCTCTAGCCGTCCGGGCTGATTGAACAGTGGGTTGTCCTCGCTCGGCTTGCGCCAGAGTTGAGCCAGCGCATCGAGCCGCTCGGTCGCAAGAGAAAAACTGCCGGAAAAATTCGGCCTTTCGTTGTCACGGCCGAGATCACCGCTAACCTGCACGACGGTTTCGCCGGGCAGTTGGGCCGTGGCTCGCTCGATGGCCCAGACTTCGCCGTCCGTGCTGGCGTCCAGCCGCAAGTTGCGAATGGCAAATCCGCGCAGGCCCACTTCAGCCAGGTCGATCCCCACCTGTCCCGGCAGTTCGGGGATCAATGGCGCGGGTAGTTCCTCGAGCAGCCGCACCAGTTCATATGGCAAAGTGCTCGCATCTTCGTTCGCATCGCGCGGCGGCAACGAGAAAACACCACCCGAGATAACCGCGTCAAAGCTCCGTCGCGCGCCCAGCTGGATGCTGGCAGCGCCGGTCAACCGCGCACTGGCGCGGTTCTCGTCCGGTTGCAGTGTGTAACCCGAAAGCACAACCCGGTCTGTCGACGCGCTGAGGGTACTTTCAAGAACGAGGTCACCGCGGATTTCGTCTGCCGCCTCTGCTGCTGGTGGCGACTGGCGATAGACCAGCGTGCCATCGAATTTGGGGGCGATGCCGGTGGTGAATGCGCCATCGATGCTGACCGAAGATGACTGATCCTGCGGGGACACAAAGGCCGAGACCCGAGCCAAGCCCGCCGCGTCGGCTTGAGCGGAGTTGAAGCGAACCCCATAGCGAGTGCCGCGGTAGTCGGCTGCACCCTGAAACTGCAGCGGCCCTGAAAAGCCGCCCAGCGCAAGCTCACCATCGACATTGTCAGCCGAGAACGTTTCGCCAGTGCGTCGATCATAGACCCGCACTACACCTCGAGTGATACTCGCCTGCCCCAGGCCGATGCCATTGCCCGAGCTCTCGATGCTGACGCCACTCGAGAATAGGCCGCTTTCGTCGATGCTGAAATCCACCACGGGTGCCGTCAGCACGAGATCGGTGACGGTATAGTTGTCGCGCAGGAAATCCATCAGCGCGAACTCGGCCTCCACTGCGTCGACAATGGCGGCCGGTTCCTCGGGGGAGCCCACCAGCACATTTGTGAAGCGCAGCTGCGGCTGCGGCAGGAGGCTGAATTCGATCTCGCCACGGATCGTGACGGGCGTGCCCAGAACGCCGGTCGCCAGTTCTTCCATGCGGGTGCGGTAGTCCCCCCACTGAATAAAACGGGGGGCAAGAAAAGCTCCAGCGAGGACGACGATCGCAAGCAGGCCGACAATGATGTAGATGCGATTCAGCACGTGCGCTTTTGCCCCAATTTTGCGCCGCAGTGTAGGCATGCGCCAGTCCCGCGCAACCCCGCCATGGCGTCTAATCAAGGCGGTAAAGCGACGCGGCGGCAGCGGTCCCAGCTTGAACAAGCTGCCTGACGCAGAGGTGAGAGCCGCCTGTCCTATACACCACCGATCGCGGCACCTATATTGCAACGAGAACAAAATAAGATTCGTGCATGTGCTGCGCCGCCCTGGTCGCCTGCGCGGCACCGACAAAGGCAGGTAATGGCCGGACAAGCCAACCCTCTTGAACGCCCGTCTGCCGGGCCGATCACCAGTCAGTTGAACCGGCAGCAGGCGCCGGATTATCTGGCAGGACTCAATCCGGAGCAGCGCGAGGCGGTGTTGCAGACTGAGGGTCCGCTGCTGGTGCTGGCTGGCGCTGGAACGGGCAAGACGCGGGTGCTGACAACGCGCATCGCGCACATGTTGTCCCAGCGCATGGCCTGGGGCAGCCAGATTCTGGCGGTGACCTTCACCAACAAGGCTGCCAGCGAGATGAAGAAGCGCATCCATGCGCTCGTGCCGAGTCTCGATGGCCTACCCTGGATGGGCACGTTCCACTCCATCTCAGCGCGCATCCTCAGGCAACACGCCGAACTGGTGGATCTGAAACCAGCCTTCACCATCCTGGATACCGACGACCAGATCCGGCTGATCAAGCAATTGCTGGCCGCCGAGAACATCGACGAGAAGCGCTGGCCAGCCCGCCAGTTCGCCGGCATGCTCGATGCATGGAAGAACCGCGGCTGGCTGCCCAAGGACGTGCCGGTCGCCGAAAGCAGCTATTTCGCCAGCGGCAAGGGCCATCGGCTCTATGCCGATTACCAGGCGCGGCTCAAAACTCTGAACGCTGCAGATTTCGGTGATCTGCTACTGGAGTGCATACGCCTCTTCCGCGAAAATCCGGAAGTGCTGGCCGAGTACCACCGCAAGTTCAAATACATGCTGGTCGACGAATATCAGGACAGCAACACCGCTCAATATCTCTGGCTGCGGCTCTTGGCGCAGGGCAAACCGGCCAGCGAAGCCAACATCTGCGTCGTGGGGGACGATGACCAGTCCATCTATGGCTGGCGCGGCGCCGAGGTGGACAACATCCTGCGCTTCGAAAAGGATTTTCCAGGCGCCAAGGTCATCAAGCTCGAGCGTAATTATCGCTCCACCGCCAATATCCTCAAGGCCGCCTCCACCCTGATCGCCTTCAACGAAGGGCGGTTGGGAAAGACGCTGCATACCGACATTGCCGAGGCGGGCGAGCTTGTATCGTTCACCCAGGTCTATGACTCCGAAGAGGAGGCCCGAACTGTCGGCGAGGAGATCGAGCAGTTTCAGCGCCAGGGCGAACCTCTGAACTCAATGGCGATCCTCGTCCGCGCCTCCTTCCAGATGCGTGAGTTCGAAGAGCGCTTCATCACGCTCGGGCTCAACTATCGCGTTGTCGGCGGCCCGCGCTTTTATGAGCGCAAGGAAATTCGCGACGCGCTGGCCTATCTCCGGCTGGTGGCGCAGCCGGCGGACGACCTAGCCTTCGAGCGCATCATCAATGTTCCCAAGCGGGGCTTGGGCGACACGACCGTCAACATGCTGACCGCGACAGCACGACACCAGCATGTGCCACTGCTGCAAGCCGTGCGCATGATGGCGGAAACCGAAGACCTCAAGCCCAAGCAGCGCACGACGTTGCGCGCCCTCGTGGCCCAGTTCGACGATTGGTCCTACCGCGCCGAGACCCTGCCGCCCTACCAGCTTGTTGAGCTTATCCTGGAGGAAAGCGGCTATATGGACATGCTGACGGCGGACAAATCCGCCGAGTCCGAGGGCCGCAAGGAAAACCTCAAGGAACTCAGCCGCTCCATGGAAGAGTTCGAGACCCTGGGAGGCTTTCTCGAACACATCTCGCTGGTCATGGACCGCGATAGCGCCGACGCAAGCGATGCCGTCACCATCATGACGCTGCATTCCGCCAAGGGGCTCGAGTTCGACACGGTGTTCCTGCCCGGCTGGGAGGATGGCACCTTTCCCAGTCAGCGATCCATGGATGAAAGCGGCCGCGCGGGGCTCGAGGAAGAGCGCCGGCTCGGCTATGTGGGCATCACCCGCGGACGCAAGCGCGTGCGGATTTCCGCCGCGCAGAACCGGCGCATACACGGCCTCTGGCAGTCAGCCATCCCGTCCCGCTTCATCGATGAACTGCCACCCGATGCCGTTGAAGTCACCGACCGCGGCTCGGCCTATGGCGGTTATGGCTATGGTGGCGGCGCGACCAGCCGCTTCAACAAGGCCGATCCATTCGAAAGCGTCTATGAGACGCCGGGCTGGCAGCGTGCCCGGGCCCAGCAGGCCAGCCGCAAGGGCGCCGGTCCCATGACCATCGAAGGCGAGCTGGTCGCCCGCTCGGTGGATCTGGGTGGCGACCACTCCGCCTTTGCGCTGGGTGAACGGGTATTCCACCTCAAGTTCGGCTATGGTGAAATCAGCGCCATCGAAGGCAACAAGCTGACCATCGATTTCGAAAAGGCGGGCCGCAAGAAGGTGCTGGAGAGCTTCATCAAGAAGGGTTAGCGGCACGCGCCCTCGCAGACGCTGTCGCGCACCCTATATGTGGTCTATTCCAAGGAGGACCACATGATCATCTCGACCACGCCTACTCTCGAAGGCCGCCCCGTCCGCGAATATCTGGGGCTGGTCACCGGCGAAGTCATCGTCGGCGCCAATATTTTCCGCGATCTCTTCGCCAATATCCGCGACATCGTCGGCGGTCGGGCGGGCGCCTATGAGGGCGCGCTGCGCGACGCGCGGCGGCAGGCCTATGAAGAGCTCGAATATGAAGCGCAGCGCATGGGCGCCGACGCGGTCGTGGGGGTAGATCTCGACTACGAGGTGGTCGGACGCGAGGGCTCGATGCTGATGGTCTCGGTGTCCGGCACCGCCGTCAAGCTCTAGAACCCGACACCGCCGAGCGGCTCGGTTTCGAACCGCTCGCCAAACCCGGCGATGATCGGCCGCGCCTGGGCGATCATCGCCTGCACATGGGGGAGCTGCAGCGAGGCCGCGTGGCTCTCCCGGCTATCCCAGACCTCGGTGATCCAGATGCCGTCTTCGCTCGCCGGGTCACGCGCAACGATGTAGCTGAAGCAGCCGGGCATTGGCTGTTTATTGTCGAGGAGAATGGCCAGCAACTCTTCCCGCTTGCCTGCTCTCGCCAGCATCTTGCCGATCAAGCCATACATATCTGCCTCCCCGCCGCACTCACCAAGCATATACCACCGCGGCGGAGCGGGGATAAGGTGCATTGACGGCGGCGAAGCCTTTGCGCGACAAGGCGATGAAATCCCGAGGATGCCGCCATGCCCATCGACCAAGTTTCCGTGCCGCTCACCAAGGACCAGGCCTATGCGCTGGTTGATGCGGTGATGGAGCGGGACGACCTGGCGCTGACCGCCTCCGCGCACGAGAACGAGGAGACGGGCGAATGGGTTTTCGAAGCCACTTGCGATAGCCCGCCCGACCTTGAATCGTTCAATGAACTTGTCCGGCAAACCCTTGGCGGTACCGTGGAACTGTCGGTTGAGCCGATCGACCCGGAGGTCAACTGGGTGGCCAAGTCGCTGGAAGGCCTGGCTCCGGTGATTGCCGGGGGGTTCTACGTCTATGGCAGCCACGAGTCAGGTGCCGTTCCCGACGGCCTCACGCCCATGAAAATCGATGCGGCGCAGGCCTTTGGCACGGGCCATCACGAGACGACGACTGGCTGCCTAGAGGCGATCGACGCGGTGCTGAAGCGCCGCCGCCCCCGCCGCATGCTTGACGTCGGCACCGGCACCGGCGTCCTCGCCATCGCCCTGGCCAAGCGCACCCGCAACGTGGTGCTGGCCAGCGACATCGACCCGGTCGCGGTGCGGACGACGATTGAAAATGCTGCGGAAAATGAAGTCCGGGATCTCATCGTAGCTTTTGAGGCGACGGGGATGGACCACCCCACCATCAGCCGCAATGGCCCTTATGACCTGATCGTCGCCAATATCCTGGCTGGACCGTTGCAGGCGCTGGCGCCCGATGTCGGCGCGGCTGCGGAAAAGGGCGGAAATGTCATTTTATCGGGCATTCTCGAGCAGCAAGCCGATGCCGTGCTGGCTGCCTATGTCGCCGCTGGTATGGAGCTGGTGCAGCGGCTGCAGCGCAAGGACTGGACCACGCTGGTGCTGGAAAAGCGGTAGCATTTCGCCCCGTAGCGCTAGCAGACTGTCCACCGTGACAACAGCAAACTGCAGGCAAGCAAAAACCCCGAACTTGCGTCCGGGGTTGCTCATATCGTCAGCAGTAACCCTGCAGCTGCCTTACGGGCGCTTGGTAAACGCACCGATCAGCTGGTGCTGCATGCGGTAGCTGACCTGGCGGGTCGATTCCCGGCCGCGGGCGTCGATGACGGCTCCCAGCGCCTTGCGGAAATCGTTCTTGCTCTCGGTCATTCTAGTCTCCATGCGGTTGACGGCGACTCCTTGCCACCGTCGAGTAGGGTTCTACGTCACTTGCCGGCTGGCAGTTAGAGCCTAGTGCTCAAACCAGCCCTGCGATCGGCGCAAAGCCCGTTAGCGCTTCGTTAATTTCCCGTTCAGGTTCGGGTGCTCGCGCTCAAAACGCTCCACGTAACGCTCTGCCTGACGGGTGCGGCCTTCCACGATTGCATCGAAGGCACGCTTGAGGAAATTCTTGTCCTGGCTCATCTCTTGCTCTCCTTGCCGATGCCCTTAAGGTAGGCGCGATCGACCAAAACGCCATGCCCAAACCCACAAGCCAGCCATGACCGGAGCGCGTACTCCGGCGCCAGGATTTCCATGACCAGCCCGACCTTCCCCCCTGCCCTGTTCCAGAGTTTCGAGGAGAAGGCTGACCCCAGCCAGGTGGCGCCCCGCGTGGAGGCCCTGCGCGCCGAGTTCGCGGCGGCAGGTGTCGACGGCTTCCTCATCCCGCGAGCCGACGCGCATCGCGGCGAATCGGTGCCCCCCGGGGAAGCACGGCTGGCCTATGTCACCGGTTTCACCGGATCGGCGGGCGTCGCGCTGGTGGGCAAGGACAGGGCCGCACTGTTTGTCGACAGCCGCTATACCCTGCAGGCCCCGGCGCAGACCAACACGGAGCTGGTAGATGTGCTCTCATCGGATCGGGGCGGCATCACCGCCGAAGCGCTCCGTTACGTGCCCGAGGGTGGCTCGCTGGGCTATGATCCCTGGCTGCACACGCCCGGTGAGGTGCGTGACATGGAAAAACTGCTTGATGGACATGCAAAGCTGGTCCCAGTCGCCAATCTGGTGGACCGGATCTGGAGCGATCGGCCTGGGGCGCCGGTCAGCACCATCGAGTTTTTGGGACACAATCGGGCGGGCAAGACCACCGCAGACAAGATCGCCGAGATCAGCGAAGGCCTGGGCAAAGCCGACGCCGCCGTGCTGACGCTGCCCGAGTCGATCTGCTGGCTTTTCAACATGCGTGGTCGGGACGTGCCAAATACGCCTTTCGTTCTCGGCTTTGCCATCGTCCAAAAGGACAGCAGGCCAACGCTCTATCTCGACAGCGGCAAGATCACCCCAGACCTGCGGCAGGCGTTGGAAGGTCTTGCTGACATTTCTCCCAGCCAAGACTTCGCGGCGGCGCTTTCTCAGCTTGGGCGTGATGGCAAAGGCGTCCAGATCGATCCGGCTAGTGCCCCTGCTGCTGTGGCTGAAACGCTTGCCCAGGCTGGCGCCAAGCTGATCGAGCAGCGCGACCCGGTGCTTCTGCCCAAGTCGCGCAAGAACGAGGCCGAGCTGGCCGGCATGCGCGAGGCGCACAAGCTGGACGCAGTGGCGCTGGCCAAGTTCCTCGCCTGGTTCGACGCGGAGGCGCCAGCGGGCAAGCTCACAGAGATCGACATCGTTACGGCGCTCGAAGCCTTCCGGCGGGAGGAAGAGAGCTGCGTCGATGCGAGTTTCGACACCATTTCGGGCGCGGGACCGAATGGCGCCATCGTGCACTACCGGGTGACCAGCAAAACCAACAGGACGCTCAGGCCCGGCGAATTGATGCTGGTCGATAGCGGCGCGCAATATCTGTCCGGCACGACCGACATCACCCGCACCATGGCCACGGGAACACCGACAGTGGAACAGCGCGACCGCTTCACGCGCGTGCTCAAGGGTATGATCGCCATTTCGATGGCCCACTTCCCCAAAGGCACCACAGGAGCACAGATCGATGTGCTGGCGCGGCAGTTCCTCTGGCAAGTCGGCCAAACCTATAATCATGGCACCGGCCATGGCGTGGGCGCTTATCTCGGCGTGCATGAGGGCCCGGTGGGCATTGCGCCGCGTTACGCGACCCCGTTCGAAACCGGCAATGTCCTCTCCAACGAGCCGGGCTATTACAAGGCCGGCGAATATGGCATCCGCGTCGAGAACCTGATCGTCGTTCAAGAGAGCGAGGCGGCTCCGGGCTACCTCGACTTCGAGACCTTGACGCTGGTGCCCATCGACACAAGGCTGGTCGACGTGGCCCTGCTCACGCAGGCAGAGCGGGATTGGCTCAATGCCTATCACCAGATGGTTTGGCGTGAGATCGGACCGCTCGTGACCGGCGATGTGAAGCTGTGGCTCGAAGGCGCGACTGAAGCGATCTGACGCCGCCTAGAGCGGCGCTTCCGGATCGCGCAAATAGTCCGATAGCCGCCACTCAGAGCCGCCATCAAAGCCGGGCAGGATAATGTCGTCGACCTTCCAGCCGGCGGCTCCCTCATCCACAAGTTCAAAGCGGATGGAAAAGTTCTCATGCCCGGTGGCCTGCACTGTACTGGCCGCGCGATCACCCTTGATCTTGGGCGCGCCAACGTCGAAGTCCATTCCGCCTGAATCCTGGCCGTAGATGAAGGGCGAGAAATCGAGCACGCCGATATCCCCTGGAAGTACGTCCGCATTGGCCGCTGTATGAAGCGACATGAGGCGAGCGGAAAAGCTCTCTATCTCGTCGAATGCGGCGTCAGCGTCGTAGGTCTCCCAGTCCTCCGACGCTTCGATTTGCGCGTAGATGGCGTCGAGCAGCGCCTTGGGGCTACCAAAGGTCGGGATCGGGGCAGCGGCGGCCGGCAAGCACAAGGCCAGGGCGAGCGCGAGACTTGCAAGGAAGCGCATCAGTTGAACCACAGAGCATAGGTGAGCCATTGAGTGCCGAAGACGCGGTTGGCTTCGGCGAAGCTTTCGGCGTCAGCGATGGGGCCGTCTCGCAGGAATGGCAGAGCGCCGAGGCCGGTGAGAATCATCACCACATCAGTAGTTTCAGCCGTTTCGAAATAGGCGCGGAGATCGACTCCCTGATCGAATCGCCAATGCGGCACCAGTAATTCACCCGCGAGCACCCGGTCGACCGTGTCCAAAGTCGCCATCCAGGCGGCGACGGTTTCCTCGGTGACTGGGAGGCTTTTGACCAGTGAGGTCTGCCGAGGAGACGGCACCATCTCGCGGTTGTCGTCGGTCTCGGCGAGGATCGCGTCCCAGTTCCGGCGGGAGAGGGCCGAGATGGATTGCAGGCGGCCTAGCACGTTGGCGAGGCGCGGATTGTCCTCCACGGGAAAGTTGAGAGTATGAACGGCCGCCAGGAGGTCGGCCAGGGCGGCGTCGCTCTCAGGACCTGAAAACAGGATTCCGCCGCTCGTGTGGTCGGCCAGAGGCAAGTCGGAGTCGGGGAAGACCCGGTGGAAATAGGCCTCGAACAGCGACTCGAAATCATGGGCGAGCGCCATGTCGAACTGGGCGGCAAAGACCTGCGTATAGCCGGCGAACCAGAGGGCATCGGCGCGGTCCAACCCCAGTGTGGTGTCCGCTGGCGGCACCGGGCGCTTGACCTTGCCGCTGGGCGGCGCGTCGGGGCTGGGGATATTGGCAAAGTCCTCCATCGGGCCGAGCAAGGCCGCCAGGGTCTCCCCCTGGGCGGCAGTGCCGTCGCCATCGAGATCCAGGCGCACGCGCAGCGGATCGAGCATAACGACATAGTCGCCGCGTTCCCCGCCCTGCAGGAACAGATCATGCGCCCTATCCAGGTCGGCCAAGGCGTCCTCCAGGACTGCGCGAAGCGCTTGGTAGGTGATCGGCTCCGGACGCGGGTTCGTCGGACCGGCCGGCGCTTCGGTCCCCATGCCCATCAGCAGGCCAGCCGAACCTAAATCGGGATTGCTGGCGCCATAGCGGTAGAGATCGGCGGTGAGCCCTTCCACGCCCTCCACCAGGGTCATAAGACCCGCAGCAAAGCACCCTTCCGCATCGCCGGCATTGCAGAGGGACTGCACAGCCGAGAGCCCCTTGGCGGCGGTGCCCTCATAAAGGTGGTGCTGGAGGAGATCACCCGCCTCCCCCGCTTGGGTCCCGCCGGGGAGAAAGAGTAGAGCGGCCAGCGTTGAGATCAGGGTCTTTTTCATGCACGCTCCGGAATAAGCAGTCTACTTGGCGACGCGCTCGAACCACTCGTCTTCGCTGATGACCTCAATATCCAGTTCCTCGGCCTTCTTGAGCTTGGAACCAGCACCGGGACCCGCCACCAAGATATCGGTGGCAGAGGAGACCGAACCGGCCACCTTGGCGCCCAGCCGTTCGGCCATAGCCTTGGCTTCGGAGCGGGTCATCTTCTCCAGCGAGCCGGTAAAGACCACCGTCTTGCCGGCCACGACGCTATCAGCAGAGACATTCACCACATAGGGACGGGGCTGGACTTCCCGGAGCAGGTCATCGAGGGCCTGGATATTCCGATCATTGCTGAAGAACGCCATGATGGAGGAACGAACCGTGTCGCCGATGCCGCTGATCTGGGGGAAGATCGTTGCTGCGTCCCCACCCGAATGGGTGGCGCCGACCGCGACGCGGCGGAATTCCTCGATGGTGCCGAACTCCTTGGCCAGCAGCGCCGCTGTGGTTTCCCCCACATGGCGGATTCCCAAGGCATAGATAAAGCGGTCGAGCTCCGGCTCACGGCGGGCATCGATCGCATCGAACAGTTTTCGGACAGATACGGCGCCAAACCCCTCCACATCCTTGAGCTTCTTGACCGAACGCTCGTCACGGGCCCGGAGGGTAAAGATGTCGGCGGGCCGGGCGATGCGGCCCTCGGCGTAGAACTGGGTGACCTGCTTGTCGCCCAGCCCGTCAATATCCAAGGCGTCGCGCGCAACGAAATGCTTGAGGTTTTCGACCGCCTGAGCGGGGCAGATCAGCTCGCCAGTGCAGCGGCGGACCGAATCGAGCTTGCCGGTTTTTTCGTTGAGCTCGCGCACCGCTTCCGAACCGCAGGCGGGGCACTGGTGGGGAAACTCGAACGGCACCGCGTCTGCCGGACGCTTGTCGAGCACCACGTCGACAATCTGGGGGATGACGTCCCCTGCCCGCTGCACGATCACCGTGTCACCGACCCGCAGGTCGACCCCGTTCCGGATCGGCTCGCCCGAATTGCCGATGCGCTTGATGTAGTCCTCGTTGTGGAGCGTGGCATTCTCCACCACAACACCGCCGACCGTTACCGGCTGCAGGCGCGCGACGGGCGTCAGCGCACCGGTGCGACCGACCTGAATGTCGATGGCGGTAAGCACGGTGGTCGCCTGCTCGGCGGGAAACTTGTGCGCGATTGCCCATCGCGGCGCGCGGGCGACAAAGCCCCAGCGCTGCTGCAGGTCGAGCCGGTCGAGCTTATAGACCACCCCATCGATATCGTAGCCGAGCGTGGCGCGCTGTTCCTCGATCCGGCGGTAATGCGCGAGCAAGTCCTCGACTTTCTCAGTCCGGATCATCAGGGAATTGGTGACAAAGCCCCAGTCCTTGAACTTCTGGACGGCCTCGAATTGCGTCGGCGCCGGCGGCTGGGGATTGCCGCTGCCATCCTCGGCGATGCCCCAGCCATAGGCATAGAATTTGAGATTGCGGCTGGCAGTGATCTTGGGGTCTTTCTGGCGCAACGAACCGGCGGCCGTGTTGCGCGGATTGACGTAATCCTGTCCGCCATATTTGGCTGAATGCGCCTTAAGCCGCTGGAACTCGGCATGAGTCATGTAGACTTCGCCGCGCACTTCGATCACTGCGGGCCAGTCTGAGCCAGCGAGCTTCTCAGGTATGTCAGCGATGGTCTTGAGGTTTTCGGTGATGTCCTCGCCCACCGTGCCGTCGCCACGCGTGGCACCCCGCACGAAAACGCCGTTTTCGTAGCGGAGCGAGGCCGAGAGCCCGTCGATCTTGGGCTCGGCGGTGAAGCACAGGCGCATCTCGGGATCGCGCGCGAGGTCCTGGGCGAAGAACTTGCGACCGCGATTGACGAAATCGGCGACGTCCTCATCGGCAAAGGCATTGCCGAGGCTGAGCATGGGCACGCCGTGACGGACCTTGGCGAAGCCCTCCGAAGGGGCCGCGCCCACAGCGGTCGAGGGGCTGTCCATGCGGACCAAGGCGGGAAAACGTTCCTCGATCGCCACATTGCGGCGACGCAGCGCGTCGTACTCCGCATCGGTGAGCTCGGGCGCGTCCTTCTGGTGATAGGCGACATCAGCCCTGGCGATGGCGTCGGCCAGCCGAGCCAACTCGGCCCGGGCCTCGTCTTCGGTGAGTTGCTCCACGGGGATGTCAGGCAGATTGGTCATCTTGGCTCACGCCTCGTTATCGTAGACCTCATCCTGAGCTTGTCGAAGGAAGAGGTTGCGGCCGCTGAGCTGACGACCTCGTGGTTCGACAGGCTCACCATGAGGTCTACCGAAACAGCAGGGTCCGCGCCACCACTCTGTCAGCCGCTAATGCACCTCGCTAAGGAGCTTGCTGGCTGCCGCGCGCGCCTCATCGGTGACGGTGGCGCCGGCCAGCATGCGGGCCACTTCCTCCTGCCGCGCACCGGTATCGAGGGGCTTCACATGCGTGCGCATGAAGGCACCCTCTTTGACCGCCTGCTTTTCGATAAGGAGGTGCCGCTGGGCCCGGGCCGCGACCTGGGGCGCATGGGTGACGGCGAGCACTTGGACCTTATCGGCCAGCCGCGCGAGCCGCCGGCCGATGGCATCGGCAACTGCGCCTCCCACCCCGGTGTCGATCTCATCGAAAATCAGCACCGGCGCCGAACCGCGATCGGCGAGCACCACCTTGAGCGCCAGGAGGAAACGGCTGAGTTCGCCGCCCGAGGCCACCTTGAGCAAGGGGCCGGCGGCGGTGCCAGGATTGGTCTGCACATGAAAGGCGATCTGGTCGATGCCCGAAGCTGCAATCCGATTTGCATCGACCTGGTGATCGACGATGAAGCGGGCCGAGCCGAGCTTGAGATCAGGCAGCTCGGCGCCGACGGCTTTGCCAAGCGCCTTGGCGGCCTTAGCGCGACCGGCACTCAGCGTCTCGGCTGCCTTGCGATAGGCTGCAAGCGCCTTGGCTCGGGCGGCCTCCAGGGCGATCAGGCGGGTCTCGCCGCTTTGGAGGGTATCGAGGTCGGCAGTGTATTTGACAAGAACGGCGGGAAGTTCGTCGCAACTGGTCTGATGCTTGCGGGCCGCGGCGCGGAGGGCGAACAGGCGCTCCTCGACGGCTTCGAGCTCGGCCGGATCATAGGCCATTTCGCGCTTGAGGTCCTCCAGCGCATCCGAGACGCGGTCGAGCGCCACCAGCGAAGCATCAATGGTGTCGACCACCGGCTGGAAAAGTTCATGGCCGCCATCGATCTTGCGCATCAGGCGGCGCATGAGGCTGGCGAGAGCGGGAGCCGGCGCCGCCGTGCCGTTGATGACGTCATCGATCTCGCCGACGTCGGAGGCGGAGCGTTCGACCTGCTGCAAGTGCTGCCGTCGCTCGGCCAGTTCCTCCTCCTCCCCTGCCTGCGGGTTGAGTTTGGAGAGCTCCTCGACGGTGTGGCGGGCGTAGTCCTCGGCGGCGAGCGCTTCGGCGACCAGCGCCTTCTGGGCGGCAACGGCCTCCTGCGCGTCAACAAGATCCTGCCAGCAATCGCGCACCGCGCTGGCCTTGACCTCGAGCTCGCCAAAGGCGTCGAGCGCCGCCCGATGGGTGGCGACGTCGACCAAGGCCCGGTCGTCGTGCTGGCCGTGGATTTCGACGATCTGGCTGCCCACCTTCTGCAGGAGGGCGGCTGAAACCGGCTGGTCATTAATGAACGCGCGGGTGCGGCCATCGGCGAACTGCACGCGGCGCAGAATCACGTCTTCGTCGTCGGGGATGGCATTGTCGCGCAGGGCAGCACGGGCTGGATGATCGGCGCCCAATTGAAGCACCGCCACCACCTGCCCGCTCTCCTGTCCGCTCCGAACCAGCGAAGCATCCCCGCGGCCGCCAAGGGCCAGGGTCAGCGCGTCGAGCAGGATGGACTTGCCGGCGCCCGTTTCACCGGTCAGCACCGTCATGCCCTCGTCGAGCGCGAGGTCGAGTTGATCGATAAGGACGATGTTGCGAACTGAAAGGGCGTTCAGCATTCCCGGATCATTCCCAGAAGTGGCGGCGACATCATAAGCAAAGGCGCGCCAGCAAGCTAGCGCGCCTCAGAACAAATCAGCAACACTCAGGACTGTTTTTTAGGTCCGGTGTGCCGCCATCCAACTGCCCGAGTTCATCTCGGGAGCCAGCCCCTGCTTGCCCAGCAGCGCGAAGGCCTGCTGGTACCAGCTGCTCGAAGGATAGTTATGGCCCAGGACGGCAGCCGCAGTCTTGGCCTCATTGGTGAGGCCCAGGAGCAGATAGGCCTCGGTGAGACGGTAGAGTGCCTCCTCGATGTGGGTCGAGGTCTGCCACTGCTCGACAACGGTGCGGAAGCGGTTGATGGCTGCCGTATGCTGGCCGTTACCAAGATAGTAGCGCCCAACCGACATCTCCTTGCCAGCCAGGTTGTCATAGGCGACCAGCAACTTCTCCTTGGCGTCGGCGGCATATTCCGAGCTGGGATAGTTATTGATGATCAGGGTGTAGGTGTCGATCGCATCGCGCGAGAGCTGCTGGTCCCGCGTAATGTCCTTGATCTGGGCGTAATAGGAATTGCCCTTGAGGTAGAGGACGTAAGGCACGTCCTTGCCGCCGGGATAGAGCGCCACGTAGCGGTCGGCCGCCAGGATGGATTCGTCGAACTTGCCCATGCGATAGTTCGCAAAGACCTGCATCAGCTTGCTCTTTTCGGTCAGCGGATCGCGCGGATGCTGCCGGTCGAGCTTTTCGAGAGTGGTGATCGCGGTCTGGAAGTACTGGCGATCCATGTCGTCCAGCGCCTTCTGATAGAGCGCAGCGGCGGGAACGATCGGCTCTGCCTTGACCTTGGGCGGTCCAAACAGATTCATGCCCGAGCAGCCGGCCAGCACCAAAGCGACCATGCCCATGGCGAAGAAGCGCGAAGCCCGGCTGGCGAGCCCACTAAAAGCGTCAAGTGTCACGAGGTGCCCCGTCCTTCCAAAATCCACACTTGCGTGCGGCGTAGTTAGCAATTGGATCGAAACTGTGGCGCAGCACTGCGGCGCTCAGCGCACCGCGCGCAGATAGGCGTTGACCGGCAACCCCTCGGGCTGATCGTCGAACGCCTCGAACTCCAACGGCAGATCCTCGGCACCAACTATCTCATAGTTGGCCTCGCTGGAGAAGAGGCCGGCCAGCACATGCGCGTTCAGCGCGTGGCCACCCTTGTAGGAGCGGAAACGCCCCCAGATCGGCAGACCGCCCAGGGCAAGATCGCCGATGGCGTCCAACAGCTTGTGGCGCACGAACTCGTCTTCGTAGCGCAGCCCGCCCGGATTAAGAACGCGGTCCTCATGGACGGTGATGGAGTTATCAAGGCTGGAACCCAGCGCGTATCCAGCCTGGCGGAGCACTTTAGCGTCAGCAGCAAAGCCAAAGGTACGAGCGAGCGACACATCGTCGTAGAAGCGGCGCGGCGTCCAATCGAAGATCATACGCTGACGCCCAATGACCGTCGAATCGAAGTCGATTTCGAGGTCGAGCGAACGGCCGTTATAAGGCTCGAGCGCAGCGAAGGCATCGTTGTTGCGCACGGTAACGGCGCGGATGACCTTGAGGAACTTGCGTTGGGCAGGCTGAATCGCCAGGCCCACCTTGAGAATGGCCTCCGCGAAGGGGCGCGCGCTGCCGTCGAGAATCGGGCACTCAGGACCGTCCAGTGTAATCAGAGCGTTGTCGACACCCATCCCTGACAGCGCCGAGATCACATGCTCGATGGTGGCGACGCTGACACTGTCGCCCAAATCGAGAGTGGTGCACAGCGTCGTGCGGCTGACACGCGAAAAGTGTACCTGAACGGGCTTGGTGGTGGTGCCGTTACCGAGTTCACGGCAGATGATGAAACCACTATCCGGCGCTGCGGCACTGAGGCTCAGGGTCACCGGTTGGGCACTGTGCACGCCGTAGCCGGAGAAAGTCAAAGACGCCGCAAGTGTACGCTGGCGCGTGGCTAGTTTATTCATACTGGTTTACTCCGACCCATGCTCGGCAGCACTGATGGTGTGTTAGCCAAAAAAAACTCGGCGCGAAAGCCGCGCCGAGTGTCGTTTCAGGAGCTCACTTGAGCCGTCCTACCCGTGCTTGCGCAGGAAGGCCGGAATTTCGAGGTGCTCTTTTTGTGGCGCCGCAGCCGGTTGACGACCCTGTGCGTCGAGCTGACCACGGGCGCCGTCCACAGGAGCGGAAACCCGCGAAGTCCTTGCGCCACCTGCCTCAATGGCGTTGCGAGCAGCGGCATCATCGCCGGCAGCATAGACCGGCTCAGCGCGTTCAACAGGCTGCTGCTGACCCAGGCTCAGACCCACATTGGAAGCGAGGCGCTTGAAGAGGGCACGCGCATTGCGGGGTTCGCCGTTCTGTGTTTCCTCAGCCTGTTGTGTCCGGCGAGCAACAACGGGAAGCTCCTCCGTGCGGGGCATACGACGCTGACCATCGGGACGCGCGACCTGAGAGGGCACATAAGCGCTCGGAACAGGTGTGTCCTCGACGTGAGTCGGCTCTTCTTCATGCATGCTTTCGGCAGCAGGGATGAAGGGCTCGACGAAAACACCGTCGTCTTCATGAGCGTGCTGCTGAGGAGCCGGCGCGTCGAAGTGGATGGCCTCGGCAACGGCTGCCTCGACCTGGTGCTCGATCTCTTCCTGCATAACGACGGGAGCTGAACGCTCGGCAGTCTGGCGCTCGGTGGCGACGCGGGTCGGCTCGACCGGCACATGGCGGCGGACTTCCAGCGGCGTGCGTGAGGCGTGCGGCTTGGCGGGCTCGAGTGCCTGCACCATGGTGGCGTCGGTACCGGTCGCGACAACGGAAACGCGGATCGTACCGGTCAAGTTCGGGTCGTAGGTAGCGCCCAGAATGATATTGGCGTCGACGTCGACTTCCTCGCGGATGCGGCTGGCGGCCTCGTCCACTTCATAGAGGGTGAGGTCGGGACCACCGGTGATGGAGATCAGCAGGCCACGGGCACCATGCATCGACACATCGTCAAGCAGCGGGTTGGCAATGGCCGCTTCCGCAGCGTGGCGGGCGCGGTCTTCACCGGAGGCTTCGCCAGTACCCATCATCGCCTTGCCCATGCCGCGCATCACGGCGCGCACGTCGGCGAAGTCAAGGTTGATCAGGCCTTCCTTGACCATCAGATCGGTGATGCAGGCGACGCCGGAGAACAGCACCTGGTCGGCCATGGAGAAGGCGTCGGCAAAGGTGGTCTTCTCGTTGGCGACGCGGAAGAGGTTCTGGTTGGGAATGACGATCAGCGTATCGACGTGCCGGTGCAGCTCGTCGATGCCGTCTTCGGCCAGACGGGCACGACGATTGCCTTCGAAGTTAAATGGCTTGGTCACCACGCCAACGGTGAGGATGCCCTGCTCGCGGGCAGCGCGGGCCACCACAGGCGCTGCGCCAGTGCCGGTGCCGCCACCCATGCCGGCGGTGATGAACACCATATGGGAGCCGGAGAGGTGGTCATTGATCTCGTCCCAGCTTTCTTCAGCGGCAGCGCGACCCACTTCGGGGTGCGATCCGGCGCCGAGGCCCTCGGTAACACCGACGCCCAGCTGGATGATGCGCTGCGCCTTGGAAAGCGCAAGAGCTTGAGCATCCGTATTCGCGACGACGAAATCCACGCCATCGAGGCCGGACTCGATCATGTTGTTAACGGCGTTGCCGCCTGCGCCGCCGCAACCGAAAACGGTAATGCGGGGCTTCAGTTCCTGGATGTCCGGGATTGTAAGATTGATGGTCATGACTGAACCCATGGTGGCGTGTTGGTAAATATTTACGCCGCCATTCGTTAACCGGAGCCTAACAATTGTCTCAGCGGTGTTAACGTGAACGCAAAATGCGACACCAACCGGTTACGAGTTTGATGCTTCTTTAACTATGCCAACTTGGAGTGTCGAAACTGGCGCTGCGAAATCGTCGTGCATGCATCAAGTCACACGGAGAAGCGAAATGACCAAGATCATGCCCTGCCTCTGGTTCGACGATCGCATCGACGAAGCCATTGATTTCTATACTGCTACCTTCAAGAACGCCCAAGTGCACGACACGGTGCGCCACGGTCCCGACCAACCCGCCTTCACCGCCATCCTGGAGCTCGAGGGGCAGAAATTCTTGCTGCTCAATGGCGGTGATAAAGCCAATCGACCGTTCACCGAAGCAATCAGCTTCGCCATCGAAACCGATGGACAAGAAGAGACCGACTATTTTTGGGAGCGGCTGACCAGCGGCGGCGGCGAGGAAAGCATGTGCGGCTGGTGCAAGGACCGGTTTGGGCTGTCCTGGCAGGTGACACCCAAGCAACTTCCCCAGGCGTTGACCGGGCCAGACAGAGAAGGCGCGCAGCGGGCCATGCAAGCCATGATGACCATGCGCAAGATCGATGTGGCCGCCATAGAAAGAGCCTATGCGGGAACATGATTGCCCTTGCACCCGTCCCCTGCGCAGCTAGGCTGCGCAGGGAGGAAGCGATGAACCACAGCGAGCTGATCGACGCTGCCAAGGCAGCTCTCGAGCCCCTTGAGGCAGTGCGAGGCCTTTTTGTCGGCGGCAGTCTGGGGCGTAGTGCGGGCGATGAGTGGAGCGATGTCGATCTTGTCGCCGTTGCTCAACCAGACCAGCAGAGATGGCTTGCCGATCAATGGCGTTCGCTCTTTGAGCAGATCACGCCGGTGGTCTTCTGGAACGAACTCCACCGCGATGGCCTCATTCTCAATGCGGTCACTCATGAATGGCTGCGGTGTGATCTGGTCCTTACGGACCCCACGCGCTTCAGGGGGCGAGCCCAAAACCTGCTACAGCCTTTGATCGATCGGGACGGGCTCTATGGCGCGCTTCCGGCAAGCTTACCAGAAAAGACGCCGAATGCCGGCAGGGTGTACTATCTGATCAACGAGTTCATCCGCGTGCTGGGGCTGACCCCAGTGGTGCTTGCCCGCGGGGAGTATGTGACCGGGGTGATGGGCACGGGGCTCCTTCGGGACATGGTCCAGGGACTTTTCATGGAGGAAGTATCGCTGCCCGACGCCGGTGGCATCCTCCACCTCTCCACGCTGCTCACACCCGAACAGATGTCAATACTTTGCTCGCTCCCCTACCCTGCGCCGAGCCGGAATGAAGTGCTTCACGCCAGTATTGGGGTCACCAAGGTGTTCCTGCCATTAGCGAGAGGCATGGCCGGCCGGCTGGGTGTTGTCTGGCCGAGTGCTTTCGAGGCGGCAACGCGCCGGCACCTCATCGACACACTGGGCGATGAGGTGGACCTGAGTTGGTGGATGGCCAGCTAGAAGCTGGTCTTGAGCCAATTACCCACGCGGGCGAAGTAGCCGTCTGTTCCGGTCAACTTGCGCGTGCCCCGCGGCTCCACATATTCCTGCGCGCAGATCTGCGGGTAGATGAGCATGCCGGCAACGGTCGCAAAAGCTGCGCCCTTGGCCATCTCCGGCAGACCGGCGATACCCATGGGGCGGCCGTTGCGAACGTTGCGGGCGAGCGTCCGGCGCGCCACTTCGGGCAGGCCGGTCATTTCGCTCGCGCCGCCGGTCAGGACGAACCGGCGGCCACACACGTCCATCATGCCGGTGGCCTGCATACGGTCCCGCACGGCGGTGAGAATTTCCTCGATGCGCGGCCGCATGATGCGGGTCAGCACCGAACGGGCCACCTGCCCCGGCGCCTCGTCGTGGGAGGCACCGACCGGCTGAATGGGGATCATGTCCCGCTCGTCGGCTTGTCCCGGCAGCACGGAGCCATAGAAGGTCTTGAGCCGCTCGGCGTCGGCAACGCTGACCGAGAGCTGGCGCGCCAGATCCAGTGTCAGGTGATGTCCACCGATGGCAATCGCGTCGGCATAGACCAGATGACCGTCATTGAAGACTGAAACGGTGGTGGTCGCACCGCCAAAATCGATGCAGGCGACGCCCAGTTGCGCTTCGTCGTCGACGAGGGTGGCAAGACCCGCGGCATAGGGCGTGGCGATCAGCGCTTCAATCTGCAGATGGCAGCGGTGGAGCACCAGTTCGAGATTGCGCATGGCAAGCGTTTCCGAGCTGACCACGGCAACATCGACGCCGAGCTTTTCGCCCACCATGCCCTTGGGATCGCGGATGCCCCTCTGGCCATCGATCGAGTAGCCGATCGGCAAGGCGTGGATGATCGAGCGTTCGGGCCGCACCGACCGTTCGTTGACCGCGCGCAGGACGCGATGGATATCGCTCTTCTCCACTTCCTGGCCGCCCAGCGAGACAGCTGCCGAGAATGTCTCGGAGCCAAGCCGGCCGGCCGTCACGTTGACGATGACTGACTCCAGTGTCAGCCCGGCCGCGCGCTCGGCCATGCCCACCACGGTGCGAATGGCGTGCTCGGCCTTTTCAATATCGGTGACGACCCCGCTCTTGACCCCGGCGGAAGGACCGTAGCCGAAGCCGATGACGTCGGCCTGGTGCGTCCGTCCCTTGAGCGACTTGCCTTCCGGGCGTGGGGTCAGGCGGGCGATCACGCAGCATATTTTGGTGGAGCCGATGTCGAGCACGGCCACCAGAGTGGTTTTGCCCGGCTGTACGGGGCGAAGCCTGGACGTCATGGCATCGGTCATCATGGGGAGGTGGTTTCTTGGTCTTCTTCGGTGGGGGTCGGCCTGACCGCCACGATCCGGTCGACCCGGAGGTCGATGATCGTCACGTCGCGATCAAGCAATTGATAGTCAGCCTGGTAGCTGTGGAGGCGGCGCAATGCCTGAGCGACGCCCAGTTCAGGCAATTGCACGCGCAATCCGGTGTCATAGATGAGATCCCAGCGGCGGTCGGCAATGCGCGAGAGCGCCACCAGATCCTCCTTGAGCACGGGAAACTGGTCAAGCGCGCGGATCATCACCATGGCGTCGTCATTGGCACCATCGCCGACCACCAGCGGTAGGTCGCCATAGGCGCCCCGATCTTCCCCGATCTGTTCACCGCTGCCGTCGACCACAAAGGTGATGCCATCCACACGCCAGCGCGCCACCGGAACCTTTTCGGTGATGGTGACGACAAGATCGCCCGGATAGGTCTTGCGAACGGTCACCGCATCCACTGCCGGCAGTTCGGCAATACGTTGGCGGGCCGCTTCAACGTCAAACTCGAGGGTGGAAGTGTGCGGCTCAACACCCAGCGCATCAAAGATCGCCTGCTCGCTGGTGAGCGCCTGGCCCGAAATCGAGATTTCCCCGATAGCAAGGCCAACTGCAGCGAAGCGACCCTGAATAGCCTCTCCGACGATGGCACCACCGTCCAGAATTGGTTCACGCACCTGGTAAACCAGACCCAGGCCCGCAACGACCGCCAGTGCGGTTGCCGCACGCAAAATACCGGTTCGGTGGAGAATCCAGGCCCGCCCGATATTGCCGGCGAGTTTGCGGCGCGGTGAGCGGACAGGAACAGGCAGCGCCCGCGGATCGACCAACCGCGCGCCAGCGAGAAAGGCCTCGCTCTTTACCTGTTGCAACTCGCGTCCTCCACCATCCAGGAGACCAGTTCTTCATAGGAGTGCCCGGCATAGAGAGCCTGTTCGGGCACCAGCGAAGTCGGCGTCATCCCCGGCTGGGTGTTGATTTCCAGGCAGACAAGTTCACCGTCCTCGCCTGCTGCCTCGTTGTAGCGAAAGTCCGTTCGCGTCACGCCACGGCAGCCGAGAGCCGCATGAGCGGCCAGTGCCATCTTCTGTACTTTGTCGTAAATTTTTGGTTTCAGTTGCGCGGGAATTATGTGGTTTGACCCGCCGTTAGCGTACTTTGCCTCGTAATTGTAGAAGCTGAGGTCGGTCACGATGTCGGTGACGCCAAGCGCCACGTCGCCCATCACGGCGCAGGTCAGTTCGCGACCGGGAATGTACCGCTCGGCCATCACCACCTCGCCGCAATTCCAGTCTTCCCTTAGGATCTCCTGTGGCGGGTGCGATGTACCAGCCTTGACGATGAAGACCCCGAAGCTCGAGCCCTCGGAAATGGGCTTGAGCACATAGGGCGGCGCCATGACATGGTCGCGCGCAGCATCCTCGCGGCTAACGACCACATGGTCGGTGACGGGCACACCGGCAGCCTTGAGCACGATCTTGGCCTGGTGTTTGTCCATGGCCAGGGCCGAAGCGAGCACCCCGGAATGGGTATAGGGGATCTGCAGAAGTTCGAGCAGACCTTGCACCATGCCGCTTTCACCGAAGGGGCCGTGGAGCGCGTTGAAAGCCACATCAGGCTTGAGCTGGGTAAGTACCTGCGCGAGATCGCGGCCGACATCAACTTCGGTGACGGTGTAACCCGCCCGGCGCAAGGCGGCGGAGCACTGGGCACCTGAAGCGAGAGAAACGGGGCGTTCGTTGGACCACCCACCCATCAGGACAGCGACGTGTTTAGCCATGCTCAGCCAGCTCCTCTGCAAGCATTCCTGTGGAGGTCGATCATTCCGGCTGCTGTCCGGTCAGCGCACCCAGTTCGGTGGGAAGGCTAATGGCCCATTGCGTAATGTTGCCGGCGCCCAGGCAGACCACATAGTCGCCCTTCTCTGCCCGGCTGGCGATCAGCGCCGCCAGATCCTCCGGCTTGTCGAGCACCCGAGCATCACGGTGTCCGCGGGCACGAATGCGAGCGGCGAGTTCCTCATGGGTCACACCGGGGATCGGCTGCTCGCCGGCTGCATAAACGGGCGCCACAACAACTGTGTCGGCGTCATTGAAGCAGGCGGCGAAGTCATCGAAGAGATCGTGCAGGCGCGAGTAGCGGTGCGGTTGCACCACGGCAATAACGTCGCGCTTGGCCGACTGGCGCGCCGCGCGCAACACCGAGGAAATCTCTACAGGGTGGTGACCGTAGTCGTCGATGATGGTGACACCACCAACAACGCCCGTCTTGGTGAAGCGCCGCTTGACGCCGGAGAAGCCCTTGAGCCCCTTGCGGATGGCCTCGGCGGGGACATGCAACTGGTCGGCCACCGCAATGGCTGCAACCGCATTGAGGGCATTGTGCTCGCCGGGCATGGGCAATTCCAGCCCATCGATGCGCAATTGCGTCTGCCGGATGCGGTCGCGGATCTCGACTGAAAAGCGCTGCACGCCGTCGATGTTCTCGAGGTCCACAAGGCGAACGTCGGCTTGCGGATTGCGGCCATAGGTGATGACGCGGCGGTCGCGGATGTCCCCGACCAGCGCCTGCACTTCGGGATGGTCGAGACACATGACGGCGAAGCCATAGAACGGCACATTTTCGACGAATTGGCGGAAAGCGCGCTTCACGCCGTCGAAGTCGCGATAATGATCGAGATGTTCGGGGTCGATATTGGTGACGACCGCTACGTCGGCGGGCAGTTTGACAAAGGTCCCGTCGCTCTCGTCGGCCTCCACCACCATCCACTCGCCACCACCCAGCCGGGCATTGGTGCCATAGGCATTGATGATGCCGCCATTAATGACGGTAGGATCAAGATTGCCGGCGTCGAGTAGCGTGGCCACCAGGGTCGTGGTCGTGGTCTTGCCGTGAGTGCCGCCAATGGCAATGGCAGTCTTGAACCGCATGATCTCGGCCAGCATCTCGGCGCGTCGCACGATCGGCAACGCCCTCGCCCGCGCCGCCACCAGTTCGGGATTGTCCTTCTTGATGGCCGTGGAGACCACGACGACTTCGGCGGCGCCAAGATTGTCGCCGCTTTGCCCGATCGCAACCTTGATGCCCATGTCGCGCAAACGCTGCACGTTCGGGTTGGCGGCAGCATCGGAGCCTTGCACGGTGTAGCCCTGGTTATGCAGGATCTCGGCGATGCCGCTCATGCCGATGCCGCCGATCCCGATAAAATGGACCGGTCCAATGTTGCGCGGCATCTTCATAGTTTGGCTTCCATTTCGCTCGTTCCCTTGCCTGCGAGCATCTCGGCAATGTCAGCGAGTTTCTCTACGGCGCGGGGTTGCCCCAAGCTGCGGGCCGCAGCGGCGGCCTTGGTCAGCGCATCAGGGGTGGTTAACAGGTTCGTGAGGCGAGTGCACAGAGATTGCGGCGTGAGCGTGGCCTGCTCTTCTATCCAACCGGCTCCCGCGGCCTCGACCACAAGGGCGTTGTTCTTTTGGTCCGCGTCCAGGGCACCGGGGAGCGGCACAAGGACAGTGGGCCGGCCAAGGACTGTGACTTCTGCAATGGTCGAAGCACCGGAACGCCCAATAACCAGGTGGCTCTGCGCCATGCGTTCGGGCAAATCGCCAAAGAACGAGGCAAGTTCGACATTGATCTTGGCCTGCCGGTAGACCTCGGCCACTCGATCAAGATCCTCTGCACGGCACTGCTGCACGATACGAAGGCGCTGGCGCAAAGGCTCTGGCAGGAGCGCAATGCCCGCCGGTACAATGTCCGACAGAGCCTTGGCACCCTGACTGCCGCCGAAAACGACGAGGCGGATAGGCCCATCGCCTCCCAATGATGGGTAAGGCGTGTTGGCGACCGCGCGGACACGGTCTCTGACCGGGTTGCCGGTGAGAACGGTGTCGAGGCTCAGCGCATCAGCGAATTTGGTTCTGGCAAAGCTCATCGCCAGCATGTCTGCGAATCGGCCGAGCGCACGATTGGCACGCCCCATCACCGCGTTCTGTTCGTGCAGTATGCCGGGGATTCCCAAGAGGCTCGCGGCAACAAATGGCGGGAAAGTGGGGTAACCTCCAAAGCCGACCACGCAATCAGGCTTGCTGGCGCGCAGCTTGCGAAAGGCAACGGCGATACCACCGGTGATCTTGGTTCCCGCGCTGACGAACTTCAGCGGATTGCGCAGCGATGGGGTGGCTGACGGCACGATGTGGATCGTGCTGGCAGGAAAGTCCGAGCCGTAGCTTTCGACCCGGTGGTCGGTCATCAACTCGACGGTGTGGCCACGCCGCACCAACTCCTGGGCCAAAGCCATTGCCGGGAAGAGATGACCTCCCGTACCGCCAGCGATCAGAACGAACTTCTTCATTCTGCGGGTGCCACGACGGCACTACGGTAGCCGGGAAGTCCAGTAGCCATGCGCTCTTCGGGTTTGGTGCGCGTCAGCGCCAGCATCAGTCCCATGCCGAACGCGACTGCAATCATTGAAGTTCCGCCGTAGGAAACGAAGGGCAAGGTCATGCCCTTGGGCGGGATCAAATTTAGGTTCACCGCCAGATTAATGCCCGACTGCATGGCAAACTGAACCGCCAGTGTCGAAGCTGCGAGCCGAGCAAAGAGGCTCGCCTGCCGTTGTGCGCCGAGCATTGCGCGGATCACGATAAAGGCGATGAGCCCCACCAGCACCATGCAGAACAGGATGCCGAACTCACCCGCCGCGGCCGAAAAAACATAGTCGGCATGGGCGTCGGGGATGAGCTTTTTGGCAATCGACTCACCAGGACCACGACCAAACCAGCCGCCCTCGAGCAGCGACTGCAACGCGCGGTCGATCTGGTAGGTGTTGCCGCCGCCCTCCGGGTTAATGAAGGTATCGATACGGCGGGAAAAGTGGGGGAAAAAGAAGTAGGCGCCGACCAACAGCCCGGCAGCGGCACCTGCCAAACCAAAAATGATCCACCAGGAAATGCCCGAGATAAAGAGGAGGATCGCCCAGGTGGCCAGCACCAGCGCCGTCTGGCCAATATCGGGTTGGAGCAGGAGTGCCGCAACAATGGCAAACATGATGCCCGTTGCCATAATCCGACCGGGCACATTACGGTGGACCATATATTCCGAAACCAGCCATGCCCCGATGACGGCGAAGGCGGGCTTCACAAATTCGGAGGGCTGGATGGACTGGCCGGCCAGTGAAATCCAGCGCCGGGCGCCCTTCACCTCGGAGCCGAAGCGCAGCGTCGCCCAAAGAAGAAGGACGCTGATGACCAGCGTCACTAGGGCTGCGATGCGCGCCTGTCGATGGTTGAGCAGCGAGGTGGCAAGCAGCACTGGCACGGCCAGGAGGCAAAAAATGGCATGCCGGATAACGAAGTGCCATTGCGAGAGGCCGATACGCTCGGCCACCGGAGGGCTGGCAGCGAAGCTCAGCACCATGCCACAGGTGAGGAGGAGGATGAGCGCGCCTAGCAGCTCCCGGTCAACCGACCACCACCATTCGGCCAAGGGCGTTTTTTCGGCACGGGAGAACATCATGGGCAAGCCCGAACAACTCGATACAAACTAGAGCGAGTTGTAGCAGCCCGATGGTTACCGATTTGCCAAGCGCAGTTGCGTTCTGCGACTCTAACGCAGCTTGAGTGAGCTCAGCCCAATCAGCGCCAGCACGAAGCTGATGATCCAGAAGCGGATCACCACCTGGCTCTCGGTCCAGCCCAGATGCTCGAAGTGGTGGTGGATCGGCGCCATCCGGAAGACACGTTTACCCGTGAGCCGGAACGAGGTGACCTGCACAATCACCGATACCGTCTCCAGCACGAACAAGCCGCCGATGATGGCAAGAACGATCTCGTGCTTGGTGGCGACGGCAATGGATCCCAATGCGCCGCCCAGCGCCAGCGAGCCGGTGTCGCCCATGAAGATTTGTGCGGGAGGTGCGTTGAACCAGAGGAAGCCCAGACCGGCGCCGATAAGCGCGCCGCAGACGACCGAAAGTTCGCCAGTGCCGGGCACATAGTTGAGCAGGAGGTAGTCCGAGAAGTTCACACTTCCCACCAGATAGGCAATCAGCGCGAAACAGGCCGCCGCCACCATCACGGGCACGATCGCCAGTCCATCAAGGCCATCGGTAAGATTGACCGAGTTGCCGGCCGCGACAATTACGAAACCGCCAAAAAGGATGAAGAAGTAGCCCAGATTGACCGCTAAATCCTTGACGAAGGGGAAGAGCAAAGACGTCTGGTGCGGCTCTGCGGCAAGCTGGGAAATGACGTAGGCGGCGATGGCGCCAATGAGGGCTTCAAGCGCAAGACGTTGCTTGCTGCCGAACCCGGCATGGCTCATGCGCTTGACCTTGAGAAAGTCGTCGTAAAAGCCGATGGCGCCAAAGCCGACGGTGACAAAGAGGACCACCCACACATAGCCATTGGTGAGGTTGGCCCAAAAGAGCGTACTGACCACAGTTCCGGAGAGGATCATCAGCCCACCCATGGTGGGGGTGCCCTTTTTGGTCAGCAAGTGACCGGCCGGACCATCTTCGCGGATGGGCTGGCCCTTGCCCTGCTTGAGGCGCAGCAGCGCGATCATGCCCGGGCCGAACAGGAAAACGAAAAAGAGGGCCGTAATCACCGCTCCCGCGGTGCGGAAGGTGATGTAGCGGAAGACGTTGAAAGCCGCGAACGAGTCACCCAGCTGGCCGAGAAAGTACAACATTGTGGGGAGATGTCCTCGCTGGGTGAGTCAGTCGTTGCCAAAACGAGAGCGGATCGCCTCAACGATACCCGCTAGCCCCACCCCGTTGGAGCCTTTGATCATAACTCCGTCGCCATAGGCAAGCGCGTTCAGAACAATCTCCCCCATCTCCTTGGACGTCTGTGTGTGCGCCGCAACACGGCCTGGCCCCAGCGCATCGGCCAGTGCAGTCATTGCCGGGCCGACGAGATACACCTGATCCGCGCCGGAAGAAGCCACTGCCGGAGCAAGATCGGCGTGAAAGGCTGGGCTCTGTTCGCCCAACTCCAGCATGTCGCCCAGGATCAGCACCTTCTTGCCGCCAGGTGCCTGCTGCCCCGCAAAGACCTCTAGGGCGGCTGCCATGGACGCGCTGTTGGCGTTGTAGCTCTCGTCCGTCAGCAGAAGCGGTCTGTCGGCGGGGCCAAGAACGAGGCGTTGCCCCCTGCCCGGCTGCGCACCAAACCGGGAAAGCGCGCCGAGCGCTACTTCGGGTTTGAGTCCGGCAAGGGTGGCGACGGCAAGAGCAGCCGTGGCGTTGGCGACCATGTGGCGACCGAGCACGCTGAGTACCAGTTCGTGCTGAGCGCCTTCATGTTCAACGGTAGCGAAGGTTCGGTCGGCTGCGGTTTGTATCTTGGTGATCCGCCAGTCCGCCCCCTCCGCAAAGCCATAGGTCACCACGCATTGTACGCCGGCGGCTTTCGCCTCCGCGAGCAAGAGGTCGATCTGCTCATGGTCACAGTTGAGCACCGCCGTCCCGCCGGGTTCTAGGCCCGCAAAGATTTCCGCCTTGGCGCGCGCGATACCATCCAGCGATCCGAAAGCCTCGATATGTGCCGGAGCGATCGTGGTGATCACGGCGATGTGCGGCCGCACCAACTGGGACAGCGGACGGATTTCGTCGGGCCCGCTCATGCCCATTTCAAAGACGCCGAACTGCGTCTGTTCGGGCATGCGGGCCACCATCAAGGGCACGCCCCAGTGATTATTGAAGCTCTTGATGGAGGCGTGCGTCGACCCGACGGCTTCAAAGACCGTGCGCAAGGCTTCCTTGGTGGTCGTCTTACCCACGCTGCCGGTCACACCGACGATCATGGCACGGCTGCGGGTCCGCGCTGCACGCGCTAGATCACACAGGCCTTCCAAGGCATCGGGAACGACGACGCGGCCAGGTCCTTGGCTCCTGCCTTCGGTGACCAGCGCCGCGGCGGCGCCGTTGGCGAGTGCCGTGTCGACGAAATCATGTCCATCGAACCGGTCGCCCTTGATGGCGACGAACAAGGCATCGGGCCCTAACTCGCGCGAGTCGATGGATATCGAGCCTATGGCTGTTCCGACCTCACCCTCTACGCGGCCACCGGTTGCGGCCAGGAGTTCGTCGACCGTGAACAGTTTCGGCATCAGAGCCCCTTCATTGCCTCCGCCACGACCTCATGGTCGGAGAAGTGGTGTTTCGTGGTTCCGATGATCTGATAATCTTCGTGCCCCTTGCCTGCAATCAACAAGACGTCGCCCGGTTGCAGCGATTTCACTGCTTCGGTGATTGCCTGCTTGCGGTCGCCGATCTCGCGCGCGCTTTTGGCGGCGGCCAGAATCTCGGAGCGAATGGTCTGGGGATCTTCGGTGCGGGGGTTGTCGTCGGTGACGATCACATCGTCCGCCATAAGCTGGGCGACCTCGCCCATCATGGGGCGCTTGCCTTTGTCGCGATCACCACCTGCGCCAAAGACAAGGCGCAATTTACCCTTGGCATAGGGGCGCAAGGATGCGAGCGCGGACTCGAGCGCCACCGGCTTGTGCGAATAGTCGATAAACACGGCAGCCCCGTTCGGCGCGCCAACCAGTTCAAGCCGGCCCTTGGCGCCCTGCAGTTCGGACAAGGCTGCAAAGGCTTGCGTCTTGTCTACGCCGCTGGACATGGCGAGCGCAGCAGCGATCAGCGCGTTGGACACCTGGAATTCGCCGGTGAGCGGCAGGTGGAAGCTCGTCTTTTCGCCGACGTGCCGCACCTCGACGCGCTGGCCGTAGCCCTCGGGCTTAATGGAGAGGATTTCGATATAGGCGCCTTCCCGCCCGACCGTGAGCAGGGTTGCGCTGGCACTGAGCGCGGCGAACATGAAAGGCTCGTGCTCGGGGTCGTCGACATTGACGACCGCCGGCCCGCTGTCGACCAGGAGGTCCGTGAAGAGACGCAATTTGGCATTGCGGTACTCGTCCATGTCCTTGTGATAGTCGAGGTGGTCGCGGCTGAGATTGGTGAAAGCAACAGCTTCGAAATGGATGCCGTCGAGGCGCCGCTGGTCGAGGCCGTGGCTGGATGCTTCCAGCGCGACGTGATCGATCCCCTGGGCTTTAAGCGCGCGCAGGGACT
This sequence comes from Devosia sp. RR2S18, assembly GCF_030177755.1. Taxonomy (NCBI): domain Bacteria; kingdom Pseudomonadati; phylum Pseudomonadota; class Alphaproteobacteria; order Hyphomicrobiales; family Devosiaceae; genus Devosia; species Devosia rhizosphaerae. Next base: position 1,449,787 of record NZ_CP126539.1, on the reverse strand, counting down.
GATGCAGTGTACGGGAGTCTGGGGTGGTGAGCGCTCCATCGATGTGGCGAGTAGCGGTATCCACGCCCAAGGTGCCGATGCTGGCGCCGGGAATGCCCGAATAGGTCCAGATCTGCCGCACGAACGAGGCAACGGAGGTCTTGCCGTTAGTCCCGGTCACACCAACGGTGATCTCGGGTTGCGGCTCAAAGATGCGCGAGGCGGCACGGGCATAGGCAGCCCGCACATCCTTGACGATGATGACCGGAACACCAGGATCCCCCACCGGCGCTTGATCGCTGATGATCGCCAGGGCGCCACGGCGTACCGCCTCGGCGACAAAGGAATTGCCGTGCGAATTGGCGCCCGGCAAGGCGAAGAAGATGTCACCCGGCTCGATCCGGCGGCTATCGGAGTTCAGGCCAAAGACCGCGCCGAGCCCCTTCTTGGGGCGGGCGCCGGAACCTTCGAGCAATTGGGTTACGCTGAGTGACACGCGACGAAACCTTCTGGATCTATCTGAGTGCGGGTGGAACGAGGTTGAGGTCTATAGCCTCAGAGAAGTCTGGCGCAATGCCAAGCATGGGCGCAACCCGCTGCACGATGCGCCCGGTAATGGCGCCGGCATTCCAGCCGGCTGTCGTGCCGGACTGCGGGTTTTCGGCCTTGGGCTCATCGACCATGATGACCATGGCATAGCGCGGATTGTCGAGCGGAAAGGCGGAAGCAAAGAAGTTGGTTACTTTATTGGAGGAGTACCGGCCATCCACGACCTTTTCGGCAGTGCCGGTCTTACCACCGGCGCGATAGCCGGCGGCTGCCTTGTTCATCTGCGAGCCCGAGCCCTCGAGCGCATTGAGCCGCATGAGGTACCGAATGGCTTCGCTCGTCTGCGGACTGACGACACGGCGATAGAGTTGCTGCGCTTCGGTCGCATCCCGCTTGTAGAGGGTGGGCGGCACGTAATTGCCGCCGTTGGAGAACGCTGCATAAGCGGTAACCAGATGGAGTGGCGAAACCGAAAGGCCGTGTCCAAAGGAAACGGTCGCTGCGCCAACCTCCGAAAGCGTCTCGGGGACGGCGGGAAGGCGCATCTCAGGAAGTTCGAACGGCACCCGCTCATCAAAGCCCATGCGCGTTAAAAACTCGCGGAAATTATCCTTGCCCATCGCCTGCATGATGCGGATGGTGCCGATGTTGGAGGAATATTTGAAGACCTCCGGCAGGCTGAGAATGCGGTGCTTGCCGTGGAAGTCGCCAATGGTGAAGCGCCCAAAGCGAATACCGAAACGGGCATCGAACTGGTCGGTCAACGATACGGCGCCGCTGTCCAGAGCCCCGGCAACTGTCACTGTCTTGAAGGTAGAGCCGGGCTCGAAAATGCCCGAGGTAACACGATTGAAGGTGTCCTTGACCAGCGCCGTCGCAGGCTCGTTGGGGTTGAAGTCGGGCAATGAGGCCATCGCGACGATCTCGCCGGTATGGACATCCATCATCACACCGGCAGCGGCAATCGCCTGATAGCGGGTCATGGCATCGCTGAGCTGCTCGTGCATGACGTGTTGGACGCGCATGTCCACGGACAATTCCACCGGCGCCAGCGCATTGCCGCGGGCGAGGCCGAGATCCTGGAGCAGCGCAACGTTTTCGCTGTCCATGTGACGCTCAATACCGGCGATACCTTGGTTGTCGATATTGGTTGACCCCAGGATGTGGCTCGCTTCGCTCATCGCCGGGTAGAAGCGCTTGGACTCCGTGATGAAGTCAACGCCGGGGATGCCCAGCCGCATCACGCGCTCCTGGATCGCCGGGGTGAGTTCGCGTTGAACCCAGACGAACCCTTTGTCGCCGGTTAGCCGGTCACGAAGCCAATCTTCCTTGAGATCAGGCAGTACGGTTCTGAGGTCCCGGACGGCCTCCTCCACATCGATAATGCGGCGCGGCTCGGCAAAGAGGGAGGGCACGCGGATATCGACGGCCATTTCAAGACCATTCCGATCGAGGATCGGCGGGCGCGTCGCGGTGATCACATCGCGAGTCTGACCCTCAATGCTGTGATCGGGCACGACCATGCCCAGTTGCACCAGCCGCCCTCCGACCAAGCCAAAGCCGAGGACCATGGCCAGGATCATCCAGCGGATCCGCGCCTGGGTTAGATTGCCGCGGACTTTGCGTGCCCCTTCAAGCGCGATAGTGCCGCCGAGTGGTTCGGTGAGAAGGGCCATTATTCGATCCCCTCGAGTTCCAGAATTGCAGCTATCGGATCTACGCCTGCCTCAAGCGAGAGGAAGAGCGAATCCATAGCTTCGGTGTTCGGTTTTGCCGGTCGCATGGGCAGTGCCTCGAATGCGCCGAACTGCTCTTGCCGAACCGGCGTCATAGCAAGAGCGACCTCATGACGTTTGATGATGGGCTCGATGTGCCCCGGTTGGCTCAGCACCGCCTCGTCGGCTTTAAGGATCGACAGCTCGCCTTCCTGGCTGTCGATGAGGGCGATCAGCTCGGTCCGGTGACGAGCGGTATCCTCGATGGAGAACTTCACCGCATACACGCCGGCCAGCATCGCTATGCTGGTCAACACAAGAAAGATATTGATGCGGCGGATCATGAGGCACTCCTCACGCGCGGCACCCCAAGACCCTCGTAGCGCACCGGCCGTGCGGGAGCGGCAGAGCGTTGAGCCGAACGCAGGATTGCGGAACGTGCACGCGGATTGCGCTCCAGTTCCGCTGGTCCAGGCTTGACCCCTTTCACCAGACCATCCCAGCGGCGCTCCTCGACCGTCACTGCGGGGAGGTGGCGAGACTGCGCCGGACCGCCCTTCTCCGGTTCGAAGAAGCGCTTGGCAATGCGATCCTCGAGCGAATGGAAGGTGACGACGGCCAAACGGCCGCCCTCCGGTAGCAGGCGTTCGGCCGCGAAGAGGCCTTCGACCAGCTGGTCGAACTCACCATTTACCGCGATGCGCAGCGCCTGGAAGGTTCGGGTCGCGGGATGCGCGTCGCCCGGTTTGCGGCCAATGGCTTTCTCGACGATCCGGGCCAGTTCTGTCGTGGTTTCGATGCGGCCGTTCTCGCGCGCTGCAACGATGAACTGCGCGATCCGGCGGGATTTTCGCTCCTCGCCAAATGCATAAAGCAAGTTGGCAAGCGCCTCGGACTCAAGCTCGTTGACGAGGTCGGCGGCACTCTCTCCCTCGCCACTCATGCGCATATCGAGCGGCCCCTCCCGCATGAACGAGAAGCCGCGTTCCGCTTCATCCAACTGCATGGAGGAAACGCCGATATCCAACACGACCCCGTCGATTGGACCGTGCTCGGCGGTGAGGCTGTCGAGTTCAGAAAATGTGCCAGCCACAAATGCGAACTGATCGGCGTAGTCAGCCGTCAGCGCCCTGACGAAAGGCGCGACATTTGGATCGCGATCAATGCCAATGACCACAGCGCCAGCGGCCAGCAGCGCCCGCGAATAGCCGCCGGCGCCAAACGTACCATCAACGATGCGGCTTCCCTCCAGGGGCGACAACGCGGCCAGAACCTCGTCCAACAGGACGGGAACATGGGGACCAGCACCTGAGCTGCTATCGGGCATGGAACGCTTGCCCATCTAGGCCACTACCTCACTGCCGGTACAATGGACCGGTGCGTAAACATTCGGGCACTTTGACCAAGGACGTTTAAGATTCTGTTTCCCATGCGCCCGATGAAGCGCATTCGTGGCCGGGCGGAGAGATAAGCAGAAGCAGCTGCTGCGATTTAGCTATTGCTGCACCTGCCCCTTTGAGCCATGAAGTTGCGTCGCTCCGGAGGCCTTTCTTGCCGATTTCCAATCACGCGTTTATCCGCACGACCGTGCTCCTGCTCTTCGTGGGATTCCTGGCGCTTGCCGGAATTGTTGGCACGACTATTTGGCTAGTGGAGCAGAATAGTCGTTGGTTCGATGAAACGACCGAAGCTCGGACCGCCCGTGTTGCGGTGGTTGGGCTACGCAACGCACTACAAACAGCAGAGTCGAGCCAACGCGGATACCTACTGACGGGGGAAGAACATTATCTCGACCCTTACTGGGAAGCGTTGCCGAGCATTCCGCAATATCTGGACACGGTGGTGCTGGTGCTCCGCCCTTATCCTCAGGCCGCTGATGCTGTCGCCACGATCACGACCGCGGTCGAGGGTAAGCTTGCTGAAATGGCAAGGACCATTGATCTCGCTCAGACAGGCGACACCGCGGCCGCGCTTGCTATGATCCGTACCGACACCGGACAAGAGTTGATGGCCGAGGCGACCACCTTCTTCGACGGGATCATCGCTGCGGCCGACCAACGTACTGCCGACGGCATTCAGAACCAGCGTGGCGCAACAAATGCGCTGCGGTGGATCACGGTCATTGGCGCAGTCGTCATTTTTGCCGTCGTCGCGGGTTCGGTCTGGATCGTCTTGTCCTATATGCGCGAGTTGGGTATCGCTCGCCGAGAGATCGAGGAAGCCAATCAAAGCCTGGAAGAGCGCGTGCGCGAGCGAACCTCAGACCTGGGCCGGGCCAACGAGGAAATCCAGCGCTTCGCCTATATTGTCACCCATGACCTTCGCGCTCCGCTGGTCAACATCATGGGGTTCACCAGCGAACTCGAGACCAGCGTCGCCACTCTCTCCACTTATATGGCGGAGCAACAAGGCGAGGACGATCCAGCTTTCAAAGAAGCCAAGCTCGCTGCCACCGAGGACCTGCCCGAAGCAATCACCTTTATCCGCGCGGCAACGCGCAAGATGGACGGCCTGATCAATGCGATTCTCAAGATCTCGCGCGAGGGTCGTCGGCAGTTGCGACCTCAGCAGATCAACCTGCAGGAGCTGGTCGAGAATTCCGTCTCGGCAATCCAGCACCAGGTTACCGAGGATGGTGGTAGCGTCACCACCGACATAACAGTTCCCCGACTCGTATCGGATCGGCTATCGCTCGAGCAGGCGCTGGGCAATCTCCTGGACAACGCTGTGAAGTACCGGGAACCCGGCCGCCCACTCGAGATTTCAGTTCGAGCTCGCCAAGCAGCTGGAAACCGCATTGAAATTGAGATTGAAGATAACGGCCGGGGCATTGCGCCGACCGATCATGAGCGGGTATTCGAGCTGTTCCGCCGGTCTGGAACACAGACCCAGCAGGGAGAAGGCATTGGTCTTGCCCATGTGCGCACCGTTGTGCGTAGCCTTGGCGGCGACATAACCTTGCGCTCGGAACTGAGCGTGGGCACGACATTCATCATCACCTTACCGCGCGACCTGCGCAGCTATCTGGGGACCAGGACGCAATGAGCAACCCGATCAAGCCCGTCACCATCATCATGGTCGAGGATGACGAAGGCCATGCCCGACTGATTGAAAAGAACATCCGCCGCGCCGGCGTGAGCAATGAGATCGTCTCCTTCACGGACGGCACCTCCGCCCTCGCCTATCTGATGGGGCCCGATGGCACCGGTGAGGTCAACCAGGGTCGCCAGCTGCTGGTGCTGCTGGACCTCAACCTGCCCGATATGACCGGCGTGGATATTCTCGAGAAGGTCAAGGGCAACGAACATACCAAGCGCTCGCCGGTCGTCGTGCTGACCACGACCGACGATCAGCGGGAAATCCAGCGCTGCTATGATCTTGGCGCCAACGTCTATATCACCAAGCCCGTGGACTACGAAGGCTTCGCCAATGCCATCCGGCAGCTGGGCCTGTTCTTCTCGGTCATTCAGGTTCCAGAAACCGAGTAAGCGATGCCGAATCCCGCACCGTGTGTGCTCTATATCGATGACGATCTCGGCCTTGCCCGTCTGGTGCAGAAGGCGATGGAGCGGCGCGGCTATGCATTCGAGCATGCCGGCACGGGTGAAGAGGGATTGGAGCGAGTACGAGCCGGCGGCATCGACGTGGTGGCGCTCGACCACTATCTGCCCACAGGCACGGGCCTGGACGTCCTCGAGCAGATGAACCATCTCTCTGATCGTCCGGCGGTCGTCTATGTCACCGGAACAGTGGAGACGGCGGTCGCAGTCTCAGCGCTCAAGGCCGGTGCGGCAGACTATGTGCTCAAGACCGTGGACGCGGATTTCCTCGAGTTGCTCGGGACCGCGATCGCGCAAGCGGTCGACCTGCTCGAACTTAACCGCGCCAAGGCCGCGGCCGAGCAGGACATGCGCGAGGCGCGGGAACGTGCCGAAATGCTGCTGGGGGAAGTGAACCACCGCGTCGCCAACAGTCTGGCGATGGTGGCTTCGCTGGTTGGTCTTCAGGCCAATGCCATGAACGAGGGTGAAGCCAAGAACGCCTTGGCTGAAACCCAAGCCCGTATTCAGGCCATCGCGGGTGTGCACCGGCACCTCTATAGCACCGACGATGTCCGCTCTGTGCAGATCAGCGACTATCTATCGAGCCTGGCCGCCGAGTTGGAAACGACAATGCAGGCTTCCGGCAACGCCGCTCGCATTCGTCTCACAGTAGACAATGTCTCCATTCCCACCGAGAAGGCCGCGTCTGTGGGGGTGATCGTGACCGAGCTGGTCACCAATGCTATCAAATACGCCTATCCAGACCAGGCGCAGGGCGAGGTTCGCATCCTGTTCGCGCGGCTCGCCGATGATGTGGTTGATCTCAGCGTCGAAGACGACGGGATCGGCTGGAACGGCACCGGTACACCCAAAGGGACCGGACTGGGCAGCCGTATCGTCAAGGCGATGGCCCACAGCCTGGGCGCAACGGTGAACTACACGAGCCCGGGCGGGGGCACGCGGGTGCAGTTGCAATTCCCTATCGGCTAGCGTGGAGGGCCGCCAAAAGGTGGCGGTCCGAGCAGGTGAGCCAGTTGACCTATAAGCCGGGTTCTGTAAGGCACCGCTTGCGCGACGCGTGGCGGCCATTCATCTGCGACGCCTGTTGCCAGACGCCTGGTGCAACCAACCCGGATGACCTGGCCTCAAAACAGGCTGGAGCATAAAGCTCCGCGTCATCCCTATTTGGTCTTGCTCCCGGTGGGGTTTACCGTGCGGCTTCCATTGCTGGTCGCCCGGTGCGCTCTTACCGCACCCTTTCACCCTTGCCGCGCCGAAGCGAGGCGGTTTGCTTTCTGTGGCACTTTCCCTGGGGTCGCCCCCGCCGGGCGTTACCCGGCACCGTGTTTCGAAGGAGCCCGGACTTTCCTCCAGCGGCAGGTTACCCATACCGCCAGCGGCCACCCGGTCAACTGGCTCGGCTGATGTAGAGAGCCCACCCCTGCCCCGTCAAGCGCTGGACGTGTCAGCCGTCAATAATGGTGGGGAGTTCGGTTTGGTCAGCGCTTGATAGGCCAGATTGATGGCCTTCATCCGATCCGTGGCGACGTCGATCAGATCCTCGGGCACACCCTTTGCTATGAGACGATCAGGATGATGCTCGGCGACGAGCACGCGATAGACGCGCTTGATCTCGGCAGCATCGGCGTCATGGGAGAGCCCAAGCACCGCATAGGGGTCGACACCGGCTTCCAGTTGCACATGCTGGCTGGCCAACTGCTCGAAGCGCGCCTCATCGAAGCCGAAGATGTCACTGACGGATCGGACATAATCCAGCTCGGCTTCATGCACGAGCCCGTCGGCTGTCGCGATATAGAAAAGGCTATCCAGCACATGCTCAAGTGTGGCCGGGCTGTCGGCGAAGAAGCGGGCGATCTTACGGGCATAGGCGTCGTACCCTGCAACGTCCTGCTTGGCGAGGTTGAAGAGCCGCTCGACCTGCTCCTCATGGCCATGCGCGATCTCCACAGTGGCATTGAACGCCCGCTCTTCCGAGGCGGTAACTGCGCCGTCCGCAACGGCCATCTTGGCAGCCAGGGCGATCAGCGCTAGCGTGAATGCCGCATCACGACCGCCGGGAAGCCAGGTGTCGGGGTCAAGGGCGTCGGCGAGCGAACCGGCCAAACCCGTACGCCGAGTGAACGAGCCAACAAAATCGCCGAGCCGGCGCCACATGTCATGAGTGTCTTTTGGCATGGGCTTCCCACCTGAACCGATACCACGAGACGTGCCCGACGCCAGCGCGATGGCGCCACTCTATCGCCCAGGCGGGCCCAGGTCCACCGCGCGAGGCGCATAGGCGATAGGCGTTAATCCATGAAGGGGAAGAAAAACTCGTCGACCGGCCCGATGACACGATCCCGCTGCACGCGGCGCGGCTGCGGGGCTTCGTCGAGGAAGAAGCCATCCGGCTCATAGCCAGCGTCGACGCGGTCGCCCTGCTGCCCACGGCGCGCCAGGAACTCCGACAGGGGACCCGATTCCCAATCCTCAAGATCGGCTGCCGTGACGGTCGGCGCCGCCACTGAGGGCGGGATAACAATCGGATCGCGGCTCGGTGCCACAGCGACCTTGGTTTGCACTGGGGCCTTGGGGCGCATGGACAGCGGCATGGGAATGGGGGCCGCCTTGGCTGGCAGCGATGCCACTTCGAGTGGATCAGTCTTTTCGGGCGCTGCGGTGCTGGCGGGGGCTGCGGCTACAGTCTCGGGAGCCGTAACGGCGGTCTTGGTGAAAGCCGGCGGGACCGCTGCAACCTTGGTCGGCTGGGTGTCGCCGCCAGATATATAGGCGGGTAGCGGCTTGCCGGACTGGATGTAGGAATCCACCGGATCAGCTACTGCTGCAGTGGTGTTCTCAAGTGGTTGGGCGGGCTCCAGAGCCGGCGCAGCAGGTTCGGCCACTGGCGGAGTTGCCGGTTTCTCCTCGACTGCAGCGAGTTGCACCGGCTTAGGTGCGGCTGGACGGGACGAGGCAGGCAGCGGCGAGGGCGCAATCGGGCCAGCAGGCTCGATCACCGCAACGGAAGCGGTTTGGCTGGTCGCGTCGCCCAGAAACTGGGCTGAAAGGAGGTCAGCGGTCGGCACGCCGACGACCAGAAAGGCGCCGGCCCAGGCTAGGCCATTGGTGATGCGGCGATTGATCTGCATATTCAAAACGTCCCGAATTGCTTTTCCCCTTCGGCGGGGAAAGAGCCGGTTTTCATGGCCGTATTATGGAACGGCGCGATCCATGCCTTGATGCAGCCCCGCACATGAACGGTTGCTGAACGCAAAAGCGGACGCTTAGAACACCGGACTGAACCCGATGACGCCAGATCATGGTGAACGGACGGTTAATGCTCGCCAGTGGCTGGCCGCCTTCCGAGAATACGTGCGAGGGACAAAGCAAGCGGCGAGCGGTTCATCGTGTAGATGTGAAACTCGGTAACGCCCTCATCCAACAGCTCGGTGACCTGTTCAGCCGCCACGGCCGAGGCAACAAGGGCATGGGTTTCGGGATCCTCATCAAGCCCTTCAAACCGGTCCGACAGCCAGGCCGGGATGGAGGCACCGCATCGCCCAGCAAAGCCGGCGATCTGCTTAAAGCTATGAATGGGTTGGATGCCCGGCACGATGGGTGCCGTGATGCCCGCAGCGCGCGCCCGTTCGAGGTATCGGAGGTAGTCGGTATTGGAGAAGAACATTTGCGTGATGGCGCGAGTGGCGCCGGCATCAAGCTTGCGCTTCAGGTTGTCGATGTCGCTCTGCCAGTCCGGGCTTTGCGGGTGCCGCTCGGGATAGGCGGCAACCGAGATGTCGAAGTCTCCAATGCGGCGGATGCCACCCACCAGTTCGGCAGCATTCCGGTAGCCTTCAGGATGGGGCGTGAAGGGCTGGCCCACACCCTCCGGTGGATCCCCGCGCAACGCAACAATGCGATTGATGCCGGCCTCCTGGTATCCACGAACGACTGCATCGACCTCATCGCGGGTAGCACCCACGCAAGTGAGATGGGCTGCAGCGTCCACGCCAGTTTCCGACTTGATGCGACTGACCATGCGCAGGGTACGCTCACGGGTCGAGCCGCCGGCACCGTAGGTCACCGAAACAAAATGCGGGTTGAGGGGCGCCAGCTTATGCACGCTGTCCCAGAACCGTTCTTCCATGGCGTCGGTCTTGGGGGGGAAAAACTCGAACGAGATCTGCAATTGTGGGCGCTTTTCGGCCACCTGGCGGCTCGCGCGGGCGTTGTCGTCTAGCATGTCTCGTCCAATCAGGTCCTGTCGCTGAGGCGCCAGAGGCAAACCGTCAGCCCGTTGTCGTCTGTGGCTGGAAATTCCCGAATGGCAGCGACCCGCAGGCCTGCACCTTCCGCCCAACCGCTCATCTGCTGCTGCGAGAGCCCAAGCCGCCGATGGGCGTGCTCGGTCCGCAGGAATTCAAGATCGTGCGGCGCGAAATCAACGATCAGCATCTCCCCGCCCGGCTTCAGCAGGCGCCGCGCCTCCGCCAGCATGCGGCCCGGGTCGTCAAAATAGTGGAGCACCTGGTGCAGCATCACGATATCGGCAGGGCCGATTGCGGGGTCTAGTTCGGCAATGTCTCCTAAGCGCGCCTGCGCATGGATAATGCCGGCACTGGCGAGATGCGACCGTGCAACAGCCAGCATCTCTCGGCTGGAATCAATGCCAACCCCCCGCCGATAGCATGGGGAGAGGACCTCGAGCATGCGGCCGGTGCCGGTACCGAGATCAACCAGAAGGTCGACCACCCGCCCCTCCAGGGCCTCCATAACCGCGGCTTCAACAGCCTGTTCGGGAACATGGAGGGTCCTCAGCAGATCCCAGCTGTCGGCTACCTGGGCGAAGTACTCGCTGGCTTTCGCCTGTTGGGTGCTGCGGACGGCGGACTGGCGCGCGATGTCGCGCTGCCGCTCCACCCCCTGTGCATCAAGCCGGCCAATCAGCCAGCGCGCGACGGCAGCGCCTTCCCCATGTTGCGCAAGCCCATAATAGGCCCAGGCACCTTCGGCATAGCGCTGGATGAGGCCGGCGTCAGCCAGGAGCTTCAAGTGACGTGAGACGCGCGGCTGGCTCTGCTCGAGAATTTCGGTGAGATCCTTGACCGAATGGTCCCCATCGGCGAGCAATGCCAAAAGGCGGAGGCGAGTCCCCTCGCCTGCCGCCTTGAGCTTGTTCACTAAATCCGCCAGCTCGACCATCGCCCCCTCACGAGATATAAAGATGTCTTTATATCCCGATCTAGCTTTGGTCTAGTGCCTTGTTCGGGCCTCAAGCCACGAACTGCGCACGTTCCTCTGCACCGGCGCGCTTGCGAAAGGAGTGTGCCCGCCACAGCTCGAAAATACCAATCGCCTCTTCGCTCTCGATGGCCTCGAAACGCGAGCGGACCATTGTTTTATCGGCTTCGGACGGCAGATCGCGCCAGGGAAGCGTCGCGAATATCGCCTCGTAGAGGTCCGCGGAAATGCCTGCGGCGCGCAGTGCGACGGTGATCGCCACATAGTCCTGAGCAGCCAACCATTTGACGAACACTTCGGGGGCGACACGCAGCATAACACTCAGAGCAGCGCCGGCATGGTGGCCATAGCCGAAGCGCGCAAAGCGAGCCAGTGCCCGGTCGTTGAGCTGCTTACGATCGTACAGCGCCTTGACCTGGTTGTAGGCGACCTTCCATTCATTGGCCGAGAAACCTGCCCGGTTGCGCATGCGGTTGTAGACCACAGCGTTGACCTTGCCAGCGGCGACTGGATCGAGGCTCTTGCTGACACCACTGAGGGATTCGAGCACCTTGTTGGCAGCGCTGTCGATCTCGCCCCGCAGGGAGCTCCAATCAATGTCCGGACGGTTGCGGAGATCGGCTGCGATCTCGGCGTCCTGAGTGGCGCGCTTGACTAGCTTTTCGAGCGTGGCTTTGTCGAATTCGGCATTGTTGTTGCGGACGAGGCGGACGACGGAAGCGCCCTCACCATGCTCGACGATGGCACTGCCGACTCGCTCGGGAACGCTGTCGCGTCCTGCAATGGCGATCCGATGCTCTTCGCCCTGCCGGCCAATGATATCGATCAGGTCGTCGTCCGAGAGCACGGTAGAGAACTCAAGCAGGGGCCGCGCGACTTCGATGTCGTCATTGGCCAGCTTGACCACCACGGTGCCCGGAGCGCGTTCCAGCGGGGCCAGAAGCTTGGCGACATGGACGCGGGCCTGGACCTCCACCATCTCGGCCAATTGGCAGAGGACCTCGTCATACTGCGCGACCTGCTCATCGTCGCAGCGGTCCGAGACGAAGCTGAACAGCTGCGCCATGTTGCGGAAAAGTTGCTCACGTTCGGCGTGATCGTCGTCGCCGTTGAGCACGCGGAAGCTGGAGAACGCCCGCTGACCCTGTTCTAGTTCGCTCATCGTCCTGTCCTCGCTTCTGCGGTTACGGACCATCAGCATGGGGGTAGGATCACTTGCGGGCGCTTTACTCGTGCCCAGTATTTTATTTCAAATTGTCCACATCCCGACATAGGAACAAAAATGCAGGCGCGGAGGGTCGCGCCTGCATGCCGATCAAATAGTCGATTACTCCGCAGCGCTGGCGCTGTGGCTGGTACTGATGCTGGTCTGCTTTTCGGAGTCGCTTTCGCTTTTCACCTTTGCCAGTGCCTGGCGCACGCCGGCGCCATAGGCAGGTTCCACCTGGTCAAACAGCGCCAGCTGCCGATCCTCGATGAACTGGGGAATGCCGTTCATGGCCTCGGCGATGTTGTGGAACAGCCGCTCCTTCTGGGCATCGTCGAAGAGGTTGAACAGCGCCTTTGGCTGGCTGAAGTGGTCGGCCTCGGCGCGGTAGTCGTAGCGATTGACCTCGCCCGCATAGCGGTGCGGCGGCTCCTTGACGCTTGGATCTTCCACCGGACCGTTGAAGCTGTTGGGCTCGTAGTAGGCGTCCGGATTGGTGCGCAGACCGAACGGCATCTCGCCGCCCTGATGGTAATGGAAGACTGGGCAACGCGGCTTGTTAGGCTCAAGCGCGTCGTAGTGCGTGCCGATGCGGTAGCGGTGCGCGTCCGGATAGGAGAACAGGCGCCCCTGCAGCATCCGGTCGGGTGAGAAGCCGATACCCGGCACCACATTGGACGGGTTGAACGCGGACTGCTCGATATGGACGAAGTAGTTGTCCGGATTCTTGTTCAGCTCCATCTCGCCGACCTTGATCAGCGGATACATACCGTGCGGCCAGACCTTGGTGAGGTCGAACGCGCTCCAGCCGGTTTTCTGCTCGAAATCTCCCTCTTCGCCTTCGGGCATGATCTGAACGAACAGATCCCACTTGGGGTACTCGCCACGCTCGATCGTCGAATAGAGCTCTTCCTGGTAGCTTTCGCGCGACTTGGCGATGACCTGCTCGGCTTCCCGGTTGGTGAAGTGACGGTGGCCCTGCTTGGTCTTGAAGTGGAACTTGACCCAGAACCGCTCGTCATTGCTGTTCCAGAACGAGAAGGTATGGCTGCCATAGCCGTTCATGAACATCGGTGCGGTGGGGATACCGCGATCCGACATCAGGATGGTGACCTGGTGGAGGGATTCAGGGCAAAGCGACCAGAAATCCCACATGGCCGTGGCCGACCGCATATTGGTGCGCGGATGGCGCTTCTGCGTGTGAATGAAGTCGGGAAACTTGTAGGGATCGGCGACAAAGAATACCGGGGTGTTATTGCCCACGATGTCCCAATTGCCCTCTTCAGTATAGAATTTGAGAGAAAAGCCGCGGACGTCACGCTCGGCATCGGCCGCGCCCTGCTCACCGGCAACAGTGGAGAAACGCGCCAGCATTTCGGTCTGCTTGCCGACTTGAGAGAAGATGGCTGCTCGGGTGTAGCGGGTGATGTCTTCGGTCACGGTGAACGTGCCATAGGCGCCCCAGCCTTTGGCATGCACGACGCGCTCGGGAATGCGCTCGCGATTCTGGTGGGCCAGCTTTTCGATGAGCTGGTAATCCTCGAGCAGCACGGGACCGTGCCGCCCAACCGTCTTGGCATTGTTGTTGTCGGCGACCGGCGCGCCCGCCGTGGTTGTGAGTCTTGGCCTATCTGCCATTTCCGTCTCCCTCGCTGTGGCCGCTGCGAGCAGCCAGAATTTGATCAGTTCTAAACTGAGACGCTTGTTCTCTAGCAATCCGCGCGATACGGCAAATCGATTGATCTTCTACCCTCGATAAGCGGATCCTATCGTGAGCCTTTCGCTGAAGCAGATGCGATATGCCATTGCCGTGGCAGAAGCGGGGCATTTCGGCCGCGCTGCCCGATTGTGCAATGTGAGCCAGCCGGCCCTCAGCCAACAGATCCAGCTCATCGAGGAATTCTGTGGCACGCCCTTGTTCGATCGCCTCAAGACGGGCGTGCGGCCAACTCCCTTCGGCGCCGAGTTTGTCTTGCGGGCGAGGCAGGTGCTCGACAGTGCCGATGCGCTGACGGCCCTCGCCCGATCGCGTGCGAGCCGACCCGACCGGCCGATCCGGTTTGGGCTTATTCCGACGGTCGCGCCCTATCTCCTGCCCGAGATTTTTCCGGCGCTCACCCGCGGCCTGCCCGAGCTTGAGTTCACCGTCAGTGAGAACCGCACCGAAGCACTGGTTGGCGGGCTGGTGGATGGCAGTCTCGACCTGGCCTTGATCGGCACCGAACCGCCCGATGCCGGACCCCGGCTCACCTGCGAGCCATTGTTTAAAGATGCATTCGTGCTCGCGACCAGCCAGCATGAACCCTCGGAGGGACCGATCTCCCTGGCCGCGGTGGCACCCGAGCGTATTCTTCTTCTGGATGAAGGGCACTGCTTTCGCGACCAGACCATCGCCGCCTGCAGGTTGGACAACGATCCAGGCTCAAGGACCTTTGCCGCAACCTCGCTCTCCACCATCGTGGAGTTTGTCGCCAATGGGCAGGGCGTGACCCTGTTGCCGCAGATTGCACTGCGCAAGGAAGCGACCGATCCGCGGATCGCCATTCACCCCCTCGCCTCGCCCGGTGCGGGGCGCATGTTGTCGTTAGTCTGGCGCGAGGCCACGCCCTTTAGAGCCACTTTCAGCCAGATTGCCCAGGTGATCCGGGAAGCCCGCCAGCCGGAGAACGCCCGCTAAGCGGCAGCGAGAGTGCGCCGGCGCCGCGCGAAGCTGTCATAGCTAAATATCGCCAGCGACAGCCAGATCAGCGCAAAGCTCAAGAGTCGCAAGCCGTTGAGGTGTTCGCCAAAGAGGATGATAGCCACCAAGAACTGGATGGACGGGGCGATATACTGGAACATGCCCATGGTGGTGAGGCGCAACCGCCGCACCGCATAGACGAACAGCAGGAGCGGCAGCGCCGTGGCCGGGCCGGTCAGCACCAGCATGGTCATGAGGTACGGGTCGGTATGAACGCCGGGCCCGACGGTGGCGATGTTGAAGGCGATGTAGGACAGCGCCGCCGGGGCCAGCATCAAGGCCTCGGCAAAGAGGCCGGACACCGGGCCGAGCGAGGCTGTCTTGCGGAAATAGCCGTAGAACCCAAAGGACAGAGCCAGACCGACCGCGATGAAGGGGAAACTGCCCAGGCCCACGCCCTGGATGACGATGGCGACACTTGCCAGAGCAATCGCGACAGTTTGCCAGCGGTTCTGCCGTTCGCCCAGAAGGATCATGCCCATGGCAACGTTGACCAGGGGATTGATGAAGTAGCCAAAGCTCGCCTCGAGCACCTGGCCCGACTCAACGGCCCACACATAGAGCAGCCAGTTGCCCGCCAGTAGCACCGCCGAAAGCAGGACGCCTCCGGCTCGGCGTTTGTCGGTGAACAAGACCTTGAGTTCACCGAACTTTCGCGTGACGAGGAGTATCCCCGCCAGTAGCACCAGCGACCAGGCGGTGCGCTCCGCCACGATCAGCACCGAACCGGCGCTTTCGAGTTCGCGGAACAACAGGGGCAGAAAGCCCCAGGAGAAATAGGCCAAGAGCGCGGCGATGACCCCGTTGCGCATATCGGCGGCGGGAGGGCCGACCGGCAAGACGGGTGCTTCAGGTGCGTCGGAGGGGTGGGAGATGGCCATGGGGATGCTCCGCGTCCACGGGGACGCCGTTGCTTCCCCTAGCAGGGGAAGCAAGTGCCTGCCAATCAAGCTTTGTGATCGATGATCGTGGGTTGGGTGATGAGGTGATCCAACCTTTTGGGTCGGATTGCGTTGGTCTCCGATGGCGGCTGCGGACCGCCACTGAAGACATCTTATGCTGAGGAGCAGATCCATGAAAAAGACGGTTACCTGGGTTTTGGTCGCCGACGGCGCACGGGCGCGCATTCTCGAGAACACCGGACCCGGCAAGGGGCTGCATCAGGTGGAAGGGCTCGAGTTTTCCAACCGCGACCTGGGTGCCCTCGAGCTCGACAGCGACCAGACGCCCCGCACCTCGACAACGGAGGTCGACACGTCCTCAGCGCCACGGACGCAGCCGGTGGATCACCGCGAGGCCGAGTTCGTGAAATCCATCGTGCAGATGCTAGAGAAAAAGGCACATGGCGGTGCTTTCGATCGCCTGGTAATCGCCGCCGCCCCGATTGCTCTGGGCGACATCCGCAAGTCCATATCGCCGCAGGTGAAGAAGCTGGTGATCGCCGAGATCAACAAGGATCTCACCAATATCCCGACGCCGCAGCTCAACCAGCACATCGACGGCATCATTGCCGTGTAGTCTGAGCTTACAAATCAATGCCTTAGCCGCTCTGGCAAATCTGGCGCGGCTAAGGTTTGAATCGGGCCGTAAGCGCGTTCACCTTCCTCATGAGGAGAGTGGCTCCTCCTCGCTCTCCCCACCTTCGATCGCATCGAGGAACTGCAGCAGCAGCGAATTGACCAATTCCGGGCGTTCGATGCTGGGGATGTGGGCGACGCCCTCCAGCACCGCCGCGAAGGCGTTCGGCATCTCCTCGGAGAGGTGTTCGTGCCGATCCACAAGGGCGGTAAAATCCTGGTCCCCAACCATGAGCAGTGTTGGCGCGCCGATCTCGCCCACGCGATCCCAAGCGGGGGGCGGATTTTCCTGATGATTTAGTGCCGGCTTGCTCAGGGCTTTGGCGTTCATGTCGAGGAAAAGTTCGCGCGCGGCGCCGCTCACGCGCCCGCTCTGAGCGCGGGGGCCATCGAGCCACTCATGCGCCTGAACCCTGTTGAGCATGTCGAGGTCGCCGCGTTCATAAGCGTCCTCCTCGGCAGCTTCGATCTGAGATTCGGCTTCCGTGGCACTCCAAGGGGAGCCGGTGACCGACGTCCCGATGAGAACAAGGCCGATCACCTGCCCTGGATTGCGCAGCGCGAAATCGATGGCGAGACCGCCCCCCAACGAGCAGCCAACAAATACTGCGGCATGGATTTCGAGGGCCTCGAGTAGCCCTTCGAGGTCTTCAAGATGGCTGAAAGGTTCGTCGGCGCTGTCGGTCTCACCGTAGCCGCGCCGATCATAGGCGATGGCATGCCAACCCGCCTCTGCCACGACCTCCATCTGGCGCTGCCACATCCGCGTGTCGCAAACGCCAGCATGCAGGAAGATTACGGGGAGGCCCTCGCCAAGCTCGGTACCCGCCAGAACGGCACCGCCGATTTCGAGTTCGAATGTTTCCCCGACCATTTCTGCACTGCTCATAGTGTTCTTTTCACCAGAGCGCAGAACAACTCGATCTCGCGCTCGCCCCTCCAGCATGCCGGGCCAGCCTCGACCTGCCGGAATTCACCCAAATCATTGGGCAGGATACGATCACTCTCGGGATCAGTCAGGAAGCCTTGCCCCAACTCTGGTTCGTAGATGGCCAGGGCGAAGGTCTTGCCATCGGGCAAGTCGAAAGTG
The DNA here is from genome assembly GCF_030177755.1 of Devosia sp. RR2S18. Classification (NCBI taxonomy): domain Bacteria; kingdom Pseudomonadati; phylum Pseudomonadota; class Alphaproteobacteria; order Hyphomicrobiales; family Devosiaceae; genus Devosia; species Devosia rhizosphaerae. The sequence goes on along the minus strand of NZ_CP126539.1, from coordinate 1,432,147 downwards.
ATGCCGCCACCGTCGGCGGCAATGTCACAATCGAACCAGTCATAGCCCTCGACATAACATCGGCCGGGCTGGGCAAGCGCGATTGTCGTCATCACGGCCCAACACAGGACCGCTCCTAGAACTCTCAATTCTGCCCCCACAGCAAAAGGGCGGGCGCTTGGCCCGCCCCATCAGTCTAGCGCGTCAGTGGCTTGTATGTCGCGCGTTTTGGATTGACAGCATCGGCACCCAAGCGCCGGACCTTATCGGCCTCGTAATCGGCGAAATTGCCTTCGAACCATTCCACGTGGCTGTTGCCCTCGAATGCGAGCATGTGGGTGGCTAGACGGTCGAGGAACATGCGATCGTGGCTGATGATGACGGCGCAACCGGCGAACTCCTCGAGTGCTTCTTCCAGCGCTGCGAGGGTTTCAGTGTCGAGATCATTGGTCGGCTCGTCGAGCAGCAGCACATTGGCACCACTTTTGAGCATTTTGGCCAGGTGCACGCGATTGCGCTGCCCACCCGAGAGATTGCCAACTTTCTGCTGCTGGTCGCCGCCCTTGAAGTTGAACGAGGACGTATAGGCACGCGAATTAACCTCGCGCTTGCCCAGCATCAGCACCTCGTCGCCTTCCGAGATTTCCTCCCACACCGTCTTGTTGGGGTTGAGGCTGTCGCGGCTCTGGTCGACATATCCCAGGTGCACGTTGTCGGCCACGGTCACCGTACCGGCATCGGGCTTTTCCTGGCCAGTCAACATCTTGAACAGGGTGGTCTTGCCTGCGCCGTTGGGGCCGATGATGCCAACAATGCCGCCGGGCGGCAGCCTGAAGGTGAGATTGTCGATCAGCAGCCGATCGCCAAATGACTTGCTCAGCCCCTCCACGTCGATGACTTTGTCGCCCAGCCGCTCGCCAGCCGGGATGATGATTTGGGCCGTGCTCGACTGCGTGCGGGCATCGTTGAGCTTGACCAGGTCGTCATAAGCCTTGATGCGGGCCTTGGACTTGGATTGACGCGCCTGCGGGCTCTGGCCCATCCATTCGCGTTCGCGTTCCAGCACCTTGGCACGCGCGGCATCTTCGCTTTTTTCCTGGGCAAACCGCTTGGCCTTGGCACCCAGATAGGCCGAGTAATTACCTTCATAGGCGACGCCACGGCCGCGATCGAGTTCGAGGATCCAACCTGTTACGTTGTCGAGGAAATAGCGATCATGGGTGATGATCAGCACGGCCCCAGCAAATTCACGCAAGTGGCGCTCGAGCCACGCGGTGGTCTCGGCATCGAGATGGTTGGTGGGCTCGTCCAGCAGCAGCAGGTCCGGCTTGGAGAGCAGCAGAGCGCACAGCGCCACGCGGCGGCGTTCACCACCCGACAGCTTGGTCACATCGGCATCGCCGGGCGGGCAGCCTAGCGCCTCCATGGCTACTTCCACCTGGCTTTCGAGATCCCACAGGTTTTCGGCGTCGATCTTGTCCTGCAGCGCGGTGGCCTCGTCTGCGGTCTCGTCCGAATAGTCCATCATCAGTTCGTTGTAGCGATCGACGATGGCCTTCTTTTCCTTCACGCCCATCATCACGTTGCCCAGCACGTTCAGCGCCGGGTCCAGTTCAGGCTCCTGCGCCAGGTAGCCCACCTTGGCACCCTTGTCCGCCCAGGCTTCCCCCTGGAACTCGGTCTCGATACCGGCCATGATCTTGAGCAGGGTCGACTTGCCCGAGCCATTGGGGCCTAGCACGCCGATCTTGGCATCGGGGTAGAAACTGAGATGGATGTTGTCCAACACCTTCTTGCCGCCGGCATAGGATTTGGACATTCCGTGCATGTGATAGATGAACTGGCGAGCCATAGGCTTGCTGACCTCTTAGCGATCCTGGAAATTGGTCCCGTATGTAGGGCAAGCGCCCGCGAGGAGCAACGGGGGTGGCGAGCAGTGGCTGAGTAGGTTACCTTCCCCGCTCAAGAACCGACTTAGGGGCATACCATGACCTTTGCGTTCCCACGCCGCGGCCGCACGCTGGCCGCCGGGCAGCGATCCGAACTGACCGTGATCGACCTCCAAGGCAATAAAGAGGTGCTGCTGACCGTGAATGCCGCTATCGAGGCACCCAATTGGTCACCCGATGGCAAATGGCTGGTGTTCAATGCCGGCGGCTGCATCTATCGCATGCCAACCGACGCGAGTGCCGGGCCCGAGCAGATCGATGCCGGCCGACTGATCGACCTCAACAATGACCACGTGATCTCGCCCGACGGCAGCACTATCTATGTCAGCTCCGATGATGGTCACATCTATGCGGTGCCTTTCAGCGGGGGTGCCCCCCGACGCGTTTCGAACGAACACAGCACCCCCTTTCACTACTACCTGCATGGGATCTCGCCTGACGGGCGCACCCTTTCCTATGTGGCGGTCGAAAAGAAGGGGCCGGAGCGGCGCGTCAACGTCTTCACCATCCCCTCTGCCGGCGGGCCCGACCTGCAACTGACCCATATGTCAGTTCCCAATGACGGTCCGGAATATTCGCCCGACGGCCGGTGGATCTATTTCAACTCCGAGCTGGCCGCGAGCCAGCCGGGCCATGCGCAGATCTTCCGCATGCATTCGGGCGACGGCAGTGGGCTAGAGCAGTTGACCTTCGACGCCTGCGTGAACTGGTTTCCGCATGTCTCCCCCGACGGGCAGCACGTGGTGTTCCTTAGCTATCCGGCTGGGACGATCGGGCATCCAGCGGACAAGGAGGTCAAGTTGCGGCTGATGACTCCAGACGGCGACGATCAGCGCGAGCTGGTCAGCTTCTTTGGTGGCCAGGGCACCATCAACGTCAATAGCTGGGCTCCCGACAGTGCGCGGCTTGCCTATGTTGCCTACCCGCTAAGCACCTAATCCGGAACGGGTTTGGCCTGCTCCCGTTGCGTAGATCGCGGAACGGGAAAGGAGCGGGAATGCCCAACCTCTGGTACAAGAATGCCGTCATCTATTGCGTGGACGTCGAGACCTTCATGGACGGCAATGACGATGGGGTCGGCGATTTTGCCGGTCTCGCGCATCGGCTGGATCATCTTGAGCGGCTTGGCGTCACCTGCATCTGGCTGAATCCGTTCTATCCATCGCCCAACCGCGACAACGGCTACGACATCACCGATTACTACAATGTCGACCCGCGCTACGGCTCGCTGGGCGATTTCGTGGAGTTCATGCAGGCGGCCGAAGACCGGGGGATGCGCGTGATCGTCGATCTCGTGGTCAATCACACCTCTATCGATCACCCCTGGTTCCAGGCGGCTCGTTCAGACCCTAAATCGCACTACCGCGACTGGTACGTCTGGAGCGAGGACAAGCCGGAGAACATCCACGAAGGGATCATTTTTCCGGGGGTTCAGGAAGCCATCTGGTCCTATGACAAGGCTGCCAAGGCCTGGTACCTCCACCGCTTCTACGACCATCAGGCGGACCTCAATATCGCCAATCCGCAAGTGCGCGAGGAGATCCTCAGGATCATGGGGTTCTGGCTCGCGCTGGGGGTCTATGGGTTCCGCGTCGATGCGGTACCGTTCCTCATCGAGCAGAAGGGCATCAAGAAGGAAAGCCACTCTAACCCCCACGATTTCCTGAGCGAGATGCACGACTTCCTAGCCTGGAGACGCGCCGGAGCGGTGCTGCTCGCCGAGGCGAACATTCCCTATGACCAGTCCGACGAGTTCTTCGATGGCGGCGACCGGATGAGCATGATCTTCGACTTCCCGCTCAACCAGCACGTCATGCTCGGCTTTGCGCGCCGCACTGCAGCGCCAGTTCGCCGTGCCCTGGAGCACCGACCAAAGCCCGGCGGAACAGCCCAATGGACCAATTTCCTACGCAGCCACGATGAGTTGAGCCTCGAACGCCTGACCATCGAGGAGCGGCAGGAGTGCTTCGAAGCGTTCGGTCCCAAGCCCAATATGCAGATCTACGACCGCGGTCTGCGCCGGCGCCTGGCAGGCATGTTCGAGGGCGACCAAGACCGGCTGCGGCTCGCCTATTCCCTCCTATTCGCGCTGCCGGGGACCTGCATGCTTTGGTATGGCGAGGAGATCGGCATGTCGGAAGACCTGTCCCTCAAGGAACGGGCGGCGGTGCGGACGCCCATGCAGTGGAGCGATGACCAGAACGGCGGCTTCTCCACGGCTGACGCCAAGCAACTGGTTCGGCCGGTCAGGGAGAAGGGGCCGTTCGGCTACAAGGAGGTCAATGTTTCCGAGCAGGTCCGCCATCCAGAATCCCTGCTCAAGGTCATCAGTGAGATGATCGCAACGCGCCGGAGTGCGCCTGAGATTGGCTGGGGCGAAGCCAGTATTATCGACGTGGGCGATGACGAATTGCTGGTGCTCCGCTGTGACTGGCGAGGGGATACCGTCGTGACGCTGCATAATTTCTCCGAAAAGGACAAGCAGGTGCGGTTGGAGCTTGAGGGCATCAGTCGCTTCTTGCCCATGCTGATCGGCAACAAGCCCATGGCGATTATTCCGGCCGATGAGCCGATTAAGCTGCCGCCTCTCGGCTATTGCTGGCTGCGCTGTGAGAACGAGCGGCACTGAAATAGCAACGGACTGTGGCGCCGTTTGGCACCCAATGGCGCGAAATGGGGGAACAATATGCGGGAACAGGTGCGGCCGGCATTCGTTGGCAAGGGAGCGTCGCTTCGCAACAACGAAAGGACCATTCCCATGCATAAGACACTTCTATTGACCTCCGCATTCGCCCTGGCACTTAGCCTGCCTGCAGCTGCGCAGGACACCACCACTGCCAGCAGCCCGGACGCCAAGGGCGGCAATTCCGCGCTCGCGGTTTTCACCGACACGGACGGCAATGAAATCGGTTCCGTGACACTGACGCCCGGCGAGAGCGGCGTCACCATTGCAGGTGGTCTGCGTGATGTCACCCCGGCCGGCCCGCATGGCATCCACTTTCACCAGACAGGCGACTGTGATGCCTCGGGCAATTTTGAATCCGCCGGCTCACACTTCAACCCAACGGACATGGACCACGGGCTGGAGAGCGAAGATGGCCCGCATGTGGGTGACTTGCCCAACGTGACGGCTGCCGAGGATGGCACGGTGGAGATCGATCTCACCAGCGAGTTGGTATCCCTAACCGAGGGTGAGGAAGGCTATCTCTTTGACGAGGACGGCACGGCTATTGTTCTGCATGCCGGCGAGGACGACCAGATGACCGATCCTTCCGGCAATTCGGGCGACCGGATCGCCTGCGCCGTCGTGGAAGCCGGCGCTGCCGTCGAATAACTTCTTTTCAGCCCCGGCCTTATGCCGGGGCTTTCCTGCTAGATCGGCAGACCCATCCGCGCCTTTACGGTGCGGATGCTCATGTTGGAATGGATGCGCGCCACGCCCGGTAGGCGGGCACTTAGCCGCCGGTGCACGCGCTCGAAATCTTCATGGTCCCGACAGACGATGCGCAGGATATAGTCCGATTGCCCGGCCATCAAATGGCACTCGAGCACCTCCGGAATATCGCGCACCGCTGACTCGAACGCCTCCAGCGCGGTTTCGCTCTGGCTGTTGAGCCCCACTTCGATAAAAAACTGCATGGCATAGCCCAGCCGCTTGGCGTTGAGCACGGCCCTATAGCCTTCCACCAACCCTCGGTCTTCCAGCCCCTTAAGACGGCGATGGCAGGCGGATGCCGATAGACCGACGAGCTCGCCCAAATCCTGCACGCTGCGGCGGCTATCCTCCTGGAGCGCACGCAAGAGCTTCCGGTCTATGGCATCGATCTGCAATTCCATTGCGCGTGCTAGCCCAACCTTCGAACTATTTCCAGAAGTGGGACAGTTTTGCGCGCAGTTTGCAAGGACATTTCGCCACAGCCTTGCTCTGCTGTCTGCTTAAGCAGCACGGGAGACGAGAATGCGAATTGGGGTGCCCAAAGAAATCAAAAACCATGAATATCGGGTCGGCCTGACACCCGAGAGCGTGGCAGAGCTGACCCATCTGGGACATCAGGTTCTGATCGAAACCCAGGCTGGCGCCGGGATTGGCGACAGCGACGAGGACTATCGCGCCGCCGGCGCCGAGATCGCCCCCGATGCGCAGGCGGTTTTTGAGAGCGCCGAAATGATCGTCAAGGTCAAGGAGCCCCAGGCAATTGAACGTGCAATGCTGCAACGGGGGCAATTACTGTTTACCTATCTACACTTGGCGCCCGATCCTGATCAGACCCGTGAGTTGGTTAGTTCCGGCGCCACGGCCATTGCCTATGAAACCGTGACGGATAGCAGCGGCGCCCTCCCGCTGCTCAAGCCCATGAGCCAGGTTGCCGGCCGCATGTCGATCCAGGCCGGCGCCACCGCATTGGAGAAGGCGCATGGCGGCCGCGGCGTGTTGCTCGGCGGCGTTCCCGGCGTGCAACCGGCCAAAGTTGTCATCCTGGGGGGCGGTGTGGTCGGTTTTCATGCGGCGGAGAATGCCGTCGGTCTCCAGGCCGACGTCACCATTTTCGACAAAAGCCCAATGGCCCTGGAGCGCCTTTCCAGCCACTTCGGCGCCCGGGCGCGCGTGCTTTACTCCAACAAGGCGGCCATCGCCGAGCAAATCGCCAACGCCGATCTCGTCATCGGGGCAGTGTTGATACCGGGTGCATCGGCGCCCAAGCTGGTAACGCGCGAAATGCTGTCGACCATGAAGACGGGTGCGGTGCTCGTCGATGTCGCCATCGACCAGGGCGGATGTTTCGAGACCTCCCACCCTACCACGCATGCCGAACCCACCTTCGTGATAGATGGCATCGTGCACTATTGCGTTGCCAACATGCCCGGTGGTGTCGCGCGCACCTCTACCTACGCCCTCAACAATGCCACCCTGCCCCATGTCACGCGACTGGCGAGCAAGGGTTGGAAGGAGGCGCTCAAGGCCGACCCGCATTTGCGCGCTGGCCTCAACGTTTGGGATGGCAAGGTCACCTGCGAGCCCGTCGCCAAGGTGCAGGGCTACGACTATGTCGCGCCCGAACTGGCACTCGCCAGCTAGCAAAAGAAAAAGGGCGCGAAACCGAAGTTTCGCGCCCCCACCGGAGACACCACAAAGGAGCGTCAGCCTCTGCGGCAGTCCACCGATCGATTGGCGTCCGGGGAGGAGACGAACGCCAAAACTTGTCCGGTGCAGGGGAGGTTTTCGTGTTGCCCGGTCCGTCGATTAACGGCACGACCACACTTGAGTTCCGCGCAATTTCATCTGTGATCAGAACGGCCTCGGGCGCCGGATGCGCCAGCGAAGGAGGTAACTGCGCAGCTCACAGGCACGGCGCAACGGCTAAATTGCTCAACAAATAATCAGGTCATGTTTCATCTGGGCGGAAAATAGGCGCACTGCCTCCATGCGGCCTCGCCTAGCATGAAAGTTCACGGCCGATCGCCGGCTTCTTTTCCTCGGATTCAATACCTTAGCCTCCGCCCCCGTGGGCTGGCACGACCCTTGCAAATTCCTCGACGGTGCAACCACACAACTGTCGGAGGAAAACATGACAGTGTTAAACCGCATGATTGCGGGACTGGGGCTTGGCGTAACACTGGCGACCACAGCGGTAGCCGTACCGGCGATCGCGCAGGATGAAGGTCCGATCAAGGTCGGCATCCTCCACTCGCTGTCGGGTACGATGGCGATCTCGGAAACTACCCTTAAGGACACCATGCTGTTCCTGATCGAACAGCAGAACGAAGCCGGCGGCGTGCTCGGCCGGCAACTCGAACCGGTGGTGGTGGACATCGCCTCGGACTGGCCGTTGGCCGCCGAACTTGCTCGCCAGCTGATCGAAGTGGACGACGTCGATGTCGTCTTCGGCTGCTGGACGTCTGTATGCCGCAAGTCGGTCCTGCCGGTCTTCGAAGAACTCAACAGCCTGCTCTTTTATCCTGTGCAGTACGAAGGCGAAGAATCGCAGCGCAATGTCTTCTATACGGGCGCCTCTCCCAACCAGCAGGCGATCCCCGCCGTCGACTACCTTATGAACGAGGAAGGCGTAGAGCGCTGGGTGTTGGCCGGCACCGACTATGTCTATCCGCAGACCACCAACAAAATCCTTGAGCAGTACCTCATGGATAAGGGCGTGGCCTCCGAAGACATCATGATCAACTATACGCCGTTCGGTCATTCCGACTGGCAGACGATCGTTTCTGACATCAGCGCCTTTGGCTCAGAAGGCAAGAAGACTGCCGTGGTCTCCACCATCAACGGTGACGCCAACGTGCCCTTCTACCGTGAACTGGCCAACCAGGGCATTGCCGCCGAGGACATTCCTGTCGTCGCTTTCTCGGTGGGTGAAGAAGAGCTCTCCGGTTTTGACACCACGCCGCTGGTGGGCCATTTGGCTGCCTGGAACTACTTCATGAGCGTCGAAACGCCAGAAAACGAAGAGTTCATCGCCGCTTGGCAGGACTATATCGGCTCCACCGATCGCGTCATTAACGACCCAATGGAAGCCCACTATATCGGCTTCAACCTGTGGGTGAAGGCGGTGGAAGAAGCCGGCACCACTGAGACGGACGCCGTCATCGATGCCATCGTCGGCCTTGAAACGCCGAACCTGACCGGCGGTACCGCCGAGATGCTCCCCAACCACCACATCACCAAGCCCGTGCTGATCGGCGAAATCCAGGACGACGGGCAGTTCTTCGTCGTGTGGGAAACCGAGGATCTGGTGCCCGGTGACGCCTGGTCGGACTTCCTGCCCGAGAGCGCCATGCTGGAGGCTGATTGGACCGCCCCGATCAACTGCGGCAACTACAACACCGAGACGGAAACCTGCGGCGGCACGGCTGCGGCCGAGTAGGCGTAGACCATCCTCGCAGGGGCGGTTTGCCGCCCCTGCTCTTCGACGACGAGGCTATCCCCCATGCTCCTGCTCCGCGCCGCTCGCTTTCTGCTGCTGATCCTTGCGCTGACGACCGCCGCTACGGCACAACAGACCAGCGCCGACATACCCTCGCGGATCGCCGCCATGGGCGAGGCCAAGCTGCGCGAACTCGAGGAAATCGTCGCCGATCTTGCCGCCACGGGCGATCCGGCGATCGTTCCGACCTTGCAGGCCCTCGCCGCGGGCGATCTCTATTATGACGAAGTGGGTGGCGGCGTTTACATTCAGCGTGGCAGTGCCCTGCTCGAGCCGCTGAGCGGAGAGGAAGTGGAAGCGCCTGCTGGCGCCGACCTCTCCCGCATTCGGGTCAACAACAGCCTCCGCCGCGATATCGGTTCGGCGCTCAGCTTCATGACGTTGATGAGCGACAATCCCCGGACCCGCCTGAGTGCGGCGCAGTCCCTGCAGGCCAATCCAGATCCCGCGAACCTGCCGCTGCTCGATGAGGCTATCACGGCCGAGACCAACGCCGATGTGCTCAGAACCATGCGGACAGCGCACGCGGTCACGATCCTTGCCAGCGCAGAAGCGAGCTTGGAGGACAAGCAGACAGCCATTCCCGTGGTGGTGCAAAATGGCGGGCGCAACGCCATCACCATTCTAAGCGCTGCCCGTAGCACTGTGCCGGAAGAACTCCAGCCAGCCCTGCAGTCGGCCATAGCCGGGCTCGAACAGGAGCGCGCTATTTGGGCCGCGCTGCAGAACGTCTGGTTCGGCCTGTCCCTGGGATCGGTCCTGCTGCTCGCCGCCATTGGGCTGGCGATTACCTTTGGCGTGATGGGCGTCATCAACATGGCGCATGGCGAGATGGTGATGCTGGGCGCCTACACAACCTTTATGGTCCAAAGCGTGATCCGCACCTCGTTCCCCGGGCTCCTCGACTATTCTCTCGCGATCGCCCTGCCTGCAGCATTCCTGTTCACAGGCCTTGTCGGGATTGCCATCGAACGCGGCATCATCCGTTGGCTTTATGGACGGCCGCTCGAAACGCTGCTGGCCACCTGGGGCCTGTCACTGATCTTACAGCAGACGGTGCGGACGATCTTCGGGCCCACCAACCAGATGGTCATTGCCCCAAGCTGGATGTCCGGTACCTTCGATTTCTACGGTCTTGCCATTACTAATAATCGCCTCTGGATCGTTGTGTTTGCCCTCACGGTCTTTGCGCTGCTTCTGGTCGTGCTCAACCGCACCCCGCTTGGCCTGCAGATGCGCGCCGTTACGCAGAACCGCCGCATGGCCTCGGCCATGGGGATCAGGACCCCCTTTGTCGATGCCATGACCTTCGGACTGGGCTCGGGCGTTGCTGGCCTTGCCGGTGTGGCGTTGACCCAGATCGACAATGTCTCGCCCAATCTCGGCCAGGCTTACATCATCGACAGCTTCATGGTGGTGGTGTTCGGCGGTGTCGGCAATCTTTGGGGCACGCTGATCGGTGCCATGACGCTGGGTATCGCCAACAAATTCCTCGAGCCCTATGCAGGCGCGGTACTCGGCAAGATCCTGATCCTCGTCCTCATCATCCTCTTCATCCAGCGCCGGCCGCGCGGTCTGTTCGCGCTCAGGGGCCGGGCGGTGGAAGCATGAGTCGAGAGAACCCGGGAGCACGCCCATGATCACGCAGGCCCTCTTCCGCGCCCTCGACAAGAAGGCAAGCTGGCTCGTCGGCATTTTTCTCGCCGTGGCGCTGTTGGTGCCGCTTGCCAACCTGCTCATTCCACCGGGGCAGTTCGGGCACGTGCCGACCTATCTGGTGTCGCTAATGGGCAAGTATCTGAGCTACGCCATTCTGGCGCTGGCCCTGGACCTGGTCTGGGGATATTGCGGCATCCTTTCGCTCGGGCACGGCGCCTTTTTCGCCCTTGGGGGCTATGCCATGGGCATGTATCTGATGCGCCAGATCGGCAACCGCGGCGTCTATGGCAATCCCGTGCTGCCTGACTTCATGGTGTTCCTGAACTATCAGGAACTGCCCTGGTACTGGCTGGGATTCGACCAGTTCTGGTTCGCCTGCGCCATGGTGGTGCTGGTGCCCGGGCTCTTGGCTTTCATCTTCGGCTTCCTCGCCTTCCGCAGCCGCGTCACCGGGGTTTACCTCTCCATCATCACCCAGGCGATGACCTTCGCGCTCCTCCTGGCGTTCTTCCGCAACGACATGGGGTTCGGCGGCAATAATGGCCTGACCGACTTCAAGGAAATCCTCGGCCAGCCCCTCCAGGCGCAAACTACCCGCTCGGCGCTTTTTGCCGCCACGGCAATCGCCCTGGCGCTCTCGGTTCTGGTGTGTTCGATGATCGTCAATTCCAAGCTGGGCAAGGTGATGATTGCCGTGCGCGACGCCGAGAGCCGCACCCGGTTCATCGGCTATCGCGTGGAATATGTGAAGCTGTTCGCTTTTGTGGTCTCGGCCGTGATGGCGGGTATTGCGGGGGCGCTCTATGTGCCGCAGGTGGGCATCATCAATCCCAGCGAGTTTGAGCCAAGCAACTCCATCGAGGTGGTCATCTGGACCGCTGTCGGCGGGCGCGGCACGATTGTGGGGCCGATCATCGGCGCCATCCTCGTCAACCTGGGCAAGTCCTATTTCACCAGCGCCCTACCCGATCTGTGGCTCTTCGCGCTGGGTGCCCTCTTCGTGTTCGTGACCCTCTTCATGCCCAAGGGCATCGTTGGTCTGCTGGGGCAATACCGCAAGTTGACGACGAAACGCGAGACCACCGATCACCAGCCGCCGGAACTTTCGCCGGCGCAGTCCCGTGCTGCCGAGCGCGGGGTGGAACCGACCACGTTCGGTCCCGACCATGCTCAACCCAAGCCAGCGGAGTAAAAGATGAGCTCGGCAAACGATACCATGCTCTATCTCGATGGCGTGTCGGTGGCCTTCGACGGCTTCAAGGCGATCAACAATCTCTCGGTGATCGTCCGGCCGGCGGAAATGCTCGCCATTATCGGCCCGAATGGGGCCGGCAAAACAACCATGATGGACATCATCACCGGCAAGACCCGGCCCGACAGTGGAGACGTTCTGTTCGACGGCCGGACGGACCTCACCAAGCTCGACGAGGCCACCATCGCCAATTTGGGCATCGGCCGAAAATTCCAGAAGCCGACAGTGTTCGAGAGCCACACGGTTTGGGACAATCTGGAGATGGCGCTCAAGAAGCCGCGCAGCATCTTTCAGACACTGTTCTACACCGCCAGCCAGGGCGATATAGACCGCATCACCGAGATACTCGAGACCGTGCGCCTCCTTGGCCGCAAGGATGATCTCGCCGCCGATCTCAGTCATGGCCAGAAGCAGTGGCTCGAAATTGGCATGCTGCTGGCGCAGGATCCAAAGCTCCTCTTGGTCGACGAACCAGTGGCCGGCATGACCGATAGCGAGACCATAGAAACGGCCAAACTGCTCAAGGAAATCGCCAAGACGCGCTCTGTCGTCGTTGTTGAACACGACATGAGCTTTGTTCGCGACCTTGGCTCCCGCGTCACCTGCCTGGCGGAAGGGGCAGTATTGGCGGAGGGCTCCCTTGAGCAGGTCAGCGCTAACCCTATCGTCATCGAACGCTATCTGGGACGCTAGCATGACCGCCCTCTCCATCGACGCGATCGATCTGCACTATGGTGCCGCTCAGGCCCTGCGCCGCGTATCCATCGAGTGCCAACCCAACCGCATCACCGCCGTGCTGGGGCGGAACGGGGTGGGCAAGTCCTCCACGCTGCGCGCTATAACCGGCATCAACGCCGTTACTGCAGGCGACATCACCCTGGGCGAGACGATGCTGCGCCGCACGCCGCCCTATAAGCGGGCGCGCATGGGCATCGGCTATGTGCCGCAAGGCCGCGAGATCTTCCCCCTGCTCACGGTCAAGGAAAACCTCGAAACCGGTTATGCCGGGCTCAAGCGCTCGGACCGGAACGTACCAAGCTATATCTTCGAGCTCTTTCCGGTGCTCAAATCCATGCTGGGACGGCGCGGTGGCGACCTTTCTGGGGGGCAACAGCAGCAATTGGCCATTGGTCGGGCGCTGGTCACGCGGCCCAAGGTGTTGGTGCTGGACGAGCCGACCGAGGGCATCCAGCCCTCCATCATCAAGGATATTGGCCGCGCATTGCAGTTCCTTCGCGACGAGAAGGGCATGACCATTCTCCTGGTCGAGCAATTCCTCGACTTTTGTCGCGAGATCGCCGACGACATCTATGTGATGGACCGCGGTGAGATCCAGCACACCGGGCCGGCGAGCGATCTCGACCGGCCGGATGTGCGTCGTCACCTGATGGTCTGAACGCAGGGGCGAAGCTATTGGAAGCGATTGTGCAGCCGCAGGCAAGTGCGATGCAGCGCGCCCGCGGTGTGGCACGCTTAGCCACGAAGCAGCGGAATGGTCAAACACATCTGAAACAGCTTTATCAGGACGGCTGCGCCAAGATCAGGCTGCCCAACACGCATTCCGATGCGCTCGAAGCCGTGCTGATCAACACCGCAGGCGGCCTAACGGGGGGCGACGACCTCCAATGGTCGGCAGAGATCGCGCCAGCGGGACGGGCCGTGATCACCACCCAGGCCTGTGAGCGCATTTACCGTTCCATTGGCGGGGCGGCACAGGTGCGGACCAAACTGCACGTGGGGGAAGGCGCCCATCTCGATTGGCTGCCGCAGGAGACAATCCTGTTCCAGTCGAGTGCCTTGCAGCGTAGCATCGAGATAGATCTGGCGCCGGAAGCAAGTGTCACAGCGGTGGAGGCGATCTTGCTGGGACGGGACGCCATGGGGGAAGAAGCACGCGATGCCCGCTTGCGGGACAATTGGCGCATTCGCCGCAACGGCCGCTTGCTCCATGCGGAAGCGACACAGTTGAGCGGCGCACCGGCCGAGCGCAACGGGATATCGCTGCTCGCGGGGAACCGCGCCCTGGCCACGATTGTGCACGTTGCGGCGGACGCCGAGCGCGTAGTCGGACGACTGGAGCGGGTCCGCAACTTGATGGCCGATGATGGATCGATCGGTGCGAGCGCCATGGGCGAGCGGCTTGTGGTTAGGGTTTTGGCGCAGAGTGGGCTTGCGCTCCGCCGCCGCATCGTCCCAATTCTGTACGAACTCTCTGGCGCCGGCACATTGCCGCGCCTTTGGCATCTATAGGACGATTGCGATGAACCTCACCCCGCGAGAAAAAGACAAACTGCTCATTGCCATGGCCGCGATGGTGGCGCGCAAACGCCTCGAGCGAGGCGTCAAACTCAACCACCCTGAAGCCATAGCTCTCATTACTGACTTCGTGGTCGAGGGGGCCCGTGACGGCCGGCCGGTAGCAGAACTGATGGAAGCGGGCGCTCATGTGGTGAACAGAACTCAGGTGATGGAGGGCATCGCCGAGATGATCCACGATGTGCAGGTGGAAGCCACTTTTCCCGACGGCACCAAGCTGGTGACCGTCCACCAACCGATCCGCTGAAGGAGAACGGGGATGATCCCAGGTGAAGTCATCACCCAGTCGGGAGAGATCGAGCTCAATCGCGATCTGCCGCAAGTCACCATTGAAGTGGCCAATTCCGGCGACCGCCCCATTCAGGTGGGTTCGCATTACCACTTCTTTGAGACCAATGAGGGCTTGCGCTTCGACCGCGAGCAGGCCCGTGGCATGCGCCTCGACATTGCTTCGGGCACCGCCGTTCGGTTTGAGCCGGGGCAAACCCGCGAAGTGCGGCTGATCCCGATGGGTGGAGACAGAACCGTCTTCGGCTTTCGCCAGAAGATCATGGGCAAGCTCTAGGGTGTGGGATAAACGGGCGGCACCCCATTATCCCCGGATCAAGCCATGACCACCAAAGAAGAACAGTTCAAAACCCGCTTCGCGAGCGTGCTAGCCGATCTCCACCAGGACGGTGTTGAGGATGGTGAGGCCATGTTCCTGCTGGGCGCCGGTGCAGCCCGCATCTGTGACATGGGCCAGAAAGCCAGCTGGACCGAACTCAAGCAGGCTCTCTCCCAAGCAGACTATGACCGGCTGATCGAGCAATGCCGCACCGAGGGCAACAGCTATGCCGCCGAAGGCAAGCAGAAAGCTGCCTACGCCATCCAGGCACTGGCCATGTCACTCGTCGCTCGCACGCAGACCGACCCGGATATCCGGGAGGGAGAGCGACTGCTCGATGCGGTGATCGACAAGACCGTCGCCAACTATCGCCAACACGCGCAATCGCCCAACCGGGCCAACTAGCCGGAGCCACCAATGCCCGCTCGCATTCCCCGCGCCACCTATGCCGACATGTATGGCCCCACCACGGGCGACAAGGTCCGTCTGGCGGATACCGAGCTCTTCATCGAAGTTGAAAAGGATTTCACCACCTATGGCGAGGAGGTGAAGTTCGGCGGCGGCAAGGTGATCCGGGACGGCATGGGTCAATCCCAACGTACCCGTGCGGAAGGTGCCGTGGATACCGTTATCACCAACGCCCTCGTTGTCGACGTCACCGGCATTTACAAAGCCGATATCGGCTTGAAGGACGGGGTGATCGCAGCCATCGGCAAGGCGGGCAATCCCGATACGCAACCGGGCGTCGACATCATCATCGGCCCCTCGACCGAGGCCATTGCCGGCGAAGGCCGCATTCTGACCGCGGGCGGTATGGACGCCCATATCCACTTCATCGCTCCCCAGCAGATCGAGGAAGCGCTGATGAGCGGCATTACGACGATGTTGGGCGGTGGGTCAGGACCGGCGCATGGGACACTTGCGACCACCTGCACCGGGGCCTGGCATATCCAGCGCATGATCGAGAGCTTTGATGCCTTTCCCATGAACCTGGCTTTAGCTGGAAAAGGCAATGCCTCGCTGCCGGCACCGCTGGCGGAAATGATCCTAGCCGGCGCCGCCTGCATGAAGCTGCACGAGGATTGGGGCACCACCCCGGCCGCAATCGACAACTGCCTTGCGGTGGCCGACGACTACGACGTCCAGGTGATGATCCACACCGACACGCTCAATGAGAGCGGCTTTGTGGAAGACACTATCGCAGCGCTCAAGGGCCGCACCATCCATGCCTATCACACCGAAGGGGCTGGCGGCGGGCACGCACCCGACATCATCAAGGCCGTGGGGTTCCCCAATGTGATTCCCTCCTCCACCAACCCGACCCGGCCCTATACGGTCAACACCATCGCCGAACATCTCGACATGCTGATGGTCTGCCACCACCTCGATCCATCGATTCCCGAGGACGTGGCTTTCGCCGAGAGCCGTATCCGCAAGGAGACCATTGCGGCCGAAGACATCCTCCACGACATGGGCGCCTTTTCGGTTATCGCGTCGGACAGCCAGGCCATGGGTCGAGTTGGTGAGGTAATCATCCGCACCTGGCAGACAGCAGACAAGATGAAGCGGCAGCGCGGTCGCCTGCCGGAGGAAACCGGTGAGAACGACAACTTCCGCGTGAAGCGGTATATTGCGAAGTACACGATCAACCCAGCCATCGCCCATGGCATGAGCCAGCACATCGGCTCGATCAAAGTTGGCAAGCGCGCCGACCTGGTGCTGTGGCACCCCGCTTTCTTTGGGGTGAAGCCCGAAATGATCCTCCTTGGAGGCTCTATCGCTGCGGCACCTATGGGCGATCCGAACGCCTCCATTCCGACGCCGCAGCCCATGCACTATCGGCCCATGTTTGCTTCCTTCGGCAAGCTCCTCACGCGCTCTTCGGTGGTTTTCGTGTCTCAAGCTGCCCACGACGACGGGCTGCGGAACAAGCTCGGGGTGGAAAAGCAACTCCTGCCGGTCAAGAACACGCGGAGCGGCATCGGCAAGGCCGCGATGGTGCACAATGCCGCCACGCCGCAAATCGAGGTTGACCCGGAGACTTATGAAGTGCGGGCGGATGGCGAACTCTTGACCTGCGAGCCAGCGACAGTTCTTCCTATGGCGCAACGCTACTTTCTGTTCTGAGACCTTTCTCGGGGCAGAGATTTGAAGGAGTCGCCACCTGGCTAAGAACCGCAACGCCAAGTTGGACCCGGTGCTCGCGCCCCAGTCCGCAGCCATGCTCGCGCAAGCGGGCAAGCTGCGCGCTGCGGGCAAAGTTGCCGAAGCGGCGGCAGTTTGTGTGGAACTGATCAAGCGAGACCCCGAGAACGCCGATGGCCTGTTGCTGCTGGGCTCGCTGGCCATGCAGACAGGAGCCACTGAACTTGCAATTGGCAGCCTGGAGCGGGCGGTCGCGGCTGCGCCAAAATCGGCCGATGCTTACATCCGCCTCGGCGAGGCGCTGACCGCGGGAAAGCGTGCCCAAGACGCCGTGACCGTGTTTCGCAAGGCGCTGACGCTACGCCCCAAAGACGGAGCCGCATTCCGAGGATTAGCCCAGGCCCAGCTGGACGCCGGCAACCGCGACGATGCTCTCAAGAGCTTTCGCAAGGTGCTTACAGTTCTTCCGTATGATCAGTACGCCGCGCACATGGCGGCGGCGCTGAGCGGCGAGCCTAGCAAGCTCACCTCCAGCTATGTGCAGGATTTGTTCGACCATTACTCCGAGCACTTCGACCAACATCTGACGGAAACTCTTGGCTACCGCGTTCCGGCGGCGATCCGGGATACGCTCGGCCGGCACCACTCGGCGGGCGGGTTGACAGCGCTCGACCTGGGCTGCGGCACCGGACTTGTTGCCCTCGAACTGCAAGGCATCGTTGAGGCGATCGACGGAATCGACATTTCCCGGCAGATGGTCGCCAAGGCGCGGGAGCGCGGACTCTATCGTGAGCTCCGAGCGGGCGATCTAATGGAGGTTCTGAGCCGCGACCAAGCCTTTAGGGGGCCTTATGACCTTGTCACGGCTGCCGATGTCTTCATTTATGTGGGGCAACTCGAAGAGGTATTCCCGGCCATTTGCCAGGTGCTGACGCCAGCAGGACTGTTCGCTTTCTCGGTGGAACACTCCATGGAAGAACCAGTCGCGGTACGATCCAGCGGACGCTTCGCACATTCAGTGGATTATATCGGCACTCTTGCCGACCAGCACGGATTTCGGCTTTTGGAGCGGCATGACATGCCGATCCGCCATGAGCGGAATGAACCCATTCCCGGCGCGCTTTATCTCCTGCAGGCGGAGTGATCACAGTGGAACAAAGACAAAATTCTGCCGCGCACACCTGCTGTTCTACCCTGGGGCATTTCGGAGGAACATGATGATCTCCAGACTATCGGTTGCGCTTGCAGCCCTTCTTCTTTCCGCTGGTGCGGCTTCGGCGCTCGAGGCGAACCTGCAAATCGAACTAAGCGGCAATGTCAGTGATTTCGAACGGCGTACCGTCACTTATGACTGCGGCACCGAGGCGCCGCTCACCGTCACTTATGTGAACTCTGCACCCAACTTCCTGGCCATGGTCACGCCCCCGGACGAAACCGAGGCGCGTCTGTTTGCTGCCGTGCTCTCTGCATCGGCTGCACGCTATGCGTCTGGCCAGTGGGTCTGGTGGCAGAGCGGCCCCGAGGCCGAACTCTATGACCAAACTCAAGGCGAGGACGCCGACCCGGTCCTGAGTTGTTCGGAAGTGATCAACACCCCGTAGCTCTCCGCGTCCCTCATCCACGAGGCCTTCGTGACGGCAAGGGCTGATTGCCTTGCCGTCATTGAACCAGAAAGACTCTGATGCTCCGCGCTATTACCCACCTGCCTGCTGACACCAGCCGCCCCGCCCCGCTCGATACGATTACCCTTGCCTTTGACGAGCGCCGCTTGCGTCGCAAAGTCCTAACGACGAAGGGCGGTACGGAGGTTCTGCTCGACTTTCCGCAGGTGGTTACGCTGGAGCACGGCGGGGCCCTCGAGCTGGAAGATGGCAGCCATGTCGAAGTCCGGGCAGCCGAGGAATTGTTGTACGCGGTGCGGGGCCGCGACACCGCGCATCTGGTGCGGCTCGCCTGGCACATAGGCAACAGGCATACACCGGCCCAATTGGAGATGGATCGGTTGCTCATCAAGCGCGATCATGTGCTCAAGGCAATGCTCGAAGGGCTGGGCGCCAAGGTAGAGAACGCGACCGAGCCGTTTTTTGCCGAGCATGGCGCTTATCACAGCCATGGTGAGCATGGGCATGCTTTGCTCGCCCGATGAGTGCCGCTTCGGACCTACAGAAACTCCTCACCTGGCTCTCCCCGGCGTTCCCCGTGGGGGCATTCGCCTGGTCGGCCGGGCTGGAAAGCGCCATTGCACGGAGCACAGTCATCGATGGGGCCACCACGCAGGACTGGATAGTGGGCGCGCTGCAGCATGGCAGCATGCGGACCGACGCCATCTTGTTGGCTGCAGCGCACCGGCAAACGGCATCTCAAGAAGCGCTACAAGAGCTCTCCGATCTCTGCCTGGCCCTGGTTCCGGCTCGGGAGCGACTGGACGAAACCACCATCACGGGAGGGTCCTTCGCCGCTGCGGTAACGGCCTGGCCCATGCCGCTGCCGGTGGAGCTACCCAGCCCCTGCCCTTACCCGATCGCAGTAGGCGCCATGGCTGGTGCCCACAAGATTGCGCTCGATGCGGTGCTGCTCGCCTGGCTCACCGCTTCGGTTCACAGCCAGGTTTCGGTAGCGGTGCGGCTGGTGCCGATCGGCCAGTCGGATGGTCTGGCGATCATGGCAGCGCTCGAAGCGCAGATCGCCGCATTGGCGGCGCAGTGCGAGCGTGCCACACTGGACGACATCGGATCGGTGGCCTATGCCGCCGACATCGCCCAAATGACGCACGAAACACTCACCACGAGAATATTCCGTTCATGAGCATGCTGATCTCCTCGTTCATGTTCATCCCGCTGCTTGCGGTCAGCTTCGCCCATTTGTTGTGGTCGTTCGGGCAGACCTGGCCCATCCGGGACGAGAAGCTGCTGGCGCAAACTGTTGTTGGCTTCGAGGGCGTCGAGCGCATGCCGCCGCGCCTTGCATCCTTGATGGTTGCAGTGGGAACCCTTGCGGCAGGCATCATCGCTTTGGCCCTGGCCGATCATGATGGCGGCGGGGCGTCGCTAACGCTGCTGGGTTTCGCTCTCGCAGTCATATTTCTGGCGCGCGGCGTGGCCGGATACACCGATTGGTGGGTGAGCAAGACGCCCGAGCCAATCTTCCGGCTTAATGACCGGCGGGTCTATTCGCCGCTTTGTCTTTTCCTTGGCGCCGGCTTTCTGGTGCTCGTCCTTATGAGGCTGCTATGAAATCGCTTAACGGCCCTCTGCGCATCGGCATCGGCGGCCCTGTGGGGTCTGGCAAGACGACACTGTGCGAGATGCTCCTCAAGGCCATGCGGGATCGCTACTCGATGGCGGTGGTGACCAATGACATCTACACGCGGGAAGACGCGCTGATCCTCGCTCGCGTGCAGGCGATCTCGGAAGACCGCATCGTGGGTGTCGAGACGGGTGGCTGCCCGCACACTGCCATTCGTGAGGACGCTTCGCTCAACCTGGCAGCGATCGATGAGCTGAACCGCAAGTTTCCCGATCTCGACATCATTCTCATCGAAAGCGGTGGGGACAATCTCGCCGCCACCTTCTCGCCCGATCTGGCCGACATCACCATCTATGTGATCTCGGTCGCGCAAGGCGAGAAGATCCCCCGTAAAGGTGGGCCGGCGATCTCCCGGTCGGACCTGTTGGTCATCACCCACACGGACCTGGCGCAATATGTCGGCGCGAGCGTCGAGGTGATGGAGAGCGATACGCAGAAGGTGCGCGAAGGTCGGCCATATGTGTTCACGGATTTGCTGCGCCGCGAGAGCCTCGAGGAGATCATCGGCTTCATCGAAAAGATGGGCGGATTCACCAGCATACAGGCTGCCGAATAGCTGCTGCCCCCACTGCCTGTGATGGCCGTTAGTCGGTCACCATCACCACATGGCTGACCAGCCGCTTTTCCGACCAGTGATGCAGCAGAAGACCCGGCGGTTCAACGATAGTGGGCTCCCGGCCATTGAGCCGAAGCTTATTGGCTCTCGCCACTGAAGGAGCCATGGTCGCGGGCCGGCCGGCAAATTGCGTGAACAGCGGCCTATGCACATGGCCACAGGTCAGAAGAACGATCTCGGCCTCCGACCGATTGATGACATCCGCCAATTCGTCACCACTCCGACAGATGTTCTTGTCTTTTCCATCGATGCCGCACAGGAATGGATGCTGGTGTTGGAAGATGATCGTAGGCGCGTCACCCCCGGGAAGTGTCGCCTTGAGCCAGTCGAGCACCTGCCCCGCCTCGCCGTGATGCGCGCCGGGAACGGTGACATCAAGCCCCACTAGACGAAGATCGCCAGCGTTGGCGCTTGAATTGAGCGGTCCCGCCTCGGCCCAGTCATGCAGGTCGCCGAATGCGTTGCGCAGTTTTTCGCGGTCATCAACATTACCCGGCACGATCGAGAAGCCGCTGCCCAAATCCTCGAAGCGCTCCCGGATCTCCGCATAGCTTTCTCGTTGCTCAGCTTCGGCTAGATCACCACTGACGATCAGCCAATCCGGACGGACCGGCCGCAGCCACTTAAGCACGCGATCGAGCCGGTCGAGGGCCTCGCGGCTTCCATCGGCATGAATGTCGCTCAACTGCGCAACGATCATGAGCTGGCTACCTCTGGACGTATTAGGGCAGTCACGGACCTCGGCGGCAAGGTTGCAGCGCCGCTCTCTCCGATTAGGTCCTCAATGCCGTCCGAGGCGATACCCACGGTCCATTCGCCTTTCGGCAACTGAGCGCTCACCGGCTCAGCCTTGCGATTAAACCACACCAGGACCTCGTCCTTGCGATAGCGCAATTGCATCCCCAGCACTGATCCGGACGGATCGTGCCAGTCGCCTTCCGTCATCTCGCGTCCATCGGGATGGAGCCAGACGACGTCTCTCACACCTTGTTTGGCGCGGCCTGTTAGGAACTGGTCATGGGTAATGGCAGGATGAGATTTGCGGAACTCGTGCAGCTGGCACACGAAATCAACCAGATCGCCGTCAGCATTCTCCCAGTCGACCCAGGTGATCTCGTTATCCTGTGCGTAGGCATTATTGTTGCCCTGCTGGGTGCGGTAGAATTCATCGCCTTGTTGCACGAGCGGCAATCCGCGGGAAACGAAGAGCGTCGCCAGCAGGGCGCGCACGTCGTTTCGGCGAGCGGCGTTGATCGCCTCGTCGTCAGTCTCGCCTTCAACACCGCAGTTCCAAGACGAATTGTGGTTGTGTCCATCCCGGTTGTCTTCGCCATTGGCCTCGTTGTGCTTCTCGCTATAGGTCACGAGGTCCCGAAGCGTAAAACCATCGTGCACGGCCAGCATGTTGACGCCATGGTTTGGCTTCCGCCCGCCATGGTTGAATATGTCGGCCGAGCCGGCAACCTTGCCCGCTAGCGCGCCGATCTTTCCCGGGTCACCACGCCAGAAGGATCGCACCTGATCGCGGTAGGTATCGTTGTGTTCCTTGAACTCCTTGCCGAACTGGCCGAGCCCATAGCCACCAGGGCCGATGTCCCACGGCTCGGCAACCAGGATGCACTTGCTGAGGATCGGATCAGCCTTGATCTTCTGCAGCATCACCGCGTTCGGATTGAAACCCGGTTCGCGTCCAAGCACGGTGGCCAGATCGAAGCGGAAGCCGGAGACACCCATCTCCTGAACCCAGTAACGGAGACTATCGATCACCAGCCGCTGCGTGGCTGGATGGTCGCAGCGTAGCGTGTTGCCCGTACCAGTGTCGTTGACGAGCTGCTGCTTGCCGTCCACTTCCACGAAGCGATAATAGGTCTTTGCATCCAGCCCCATCAGGCTCAGCATTGGCCCCTGCGCATCTCCTTCGCCGGTATGGTTGTAGACCACGTCGAGGATCACCGAGATGCCGTTCTTGCGGTAGAGGTCAGTCATGTGCCGCAGCTCGTGCGGGCCGCGCGGTGCAAGGCGCGGGTCAACAGCCGAATAGGTTACGGGGTTGTAACCCCAAGCATTGGTCAGCCCCAGTGCCGGCAGATGGCCTTCGTCGATCCACGCTGCCGTGGGCATGAGCTGGAGCGTGTCCACCCCGATATATTTGAGATGATCGATGACCCGCTGGGTCGTCAGTGCCGCGATGGTGCCGCGCAGCGGCCCCTGCACGCTGGGATGCCGCATGGTGTAGCCGCGGACATTCATCTCGTAGAACAATCCCGGCCCCTTGCGGCGCGGCATTACCGGCTTCCAGGTGTCGCTGACGACGACCGCCTTAGGAACGAGGGGGGCAGTGTCCACGGCCTCTGATCGGTCCAGTCGGAGCCGCGGCGAACGCACGAAAACCCGGTCCAGTCGCTTGGCATAGGGATCGACCAACAGCTTCTGTGGGTCAAAGAACAGGCCTTGATCGGGATTGTACTCCCCGTCTGCTCGCAGCCCATATCTGGTGCCGGCACCCAGTCCCGCTATTCGAACCGCATGGATGTTGTCCTCGTGAACATCGGTGAGGAAGCGTTCGACTTCCTCGTCCTGCTCGTTGAAGATCGACACCCAAATAGCTGAGGCCGTTTCCGAGTAGACGGCAAAATTGATGCCGTCCTCGGTCAGCGTTGCGCCAAGGTTATCGGTGTTGCCACCGCCCGGTACGAGAACGGGACCCAACGGTCGAGCGACGTTAGGTGATGACACTGGGCTCGTCACGGCCGGTCCGCGATTTGATTCCCGCGATCTGGTCGGCGAAGGCGATGAGGGGTTCAAGGGCGGTCTGGGTATCAAGATCGTGCCTTCCGTCGGCAGCTTCGTAGCGCTCGAGGTAAAGGCGCAACGTGGCCCCGACAGTGCCGGTTCCACTTAAGCGCAGGACCACCCGGGAGCCATCAGTGAACCCGATCCGGATGCCCTGCCGGGCACTCGTCGAGCCATCCACCGGATCATGGTAGGTGAAATCGTCGGCATAGGCGACCTGCAGGTCATCTTCGAAATTCTTGCCGGGGAGTGCCGGCAGTTGCGCGCGCAGGTCCTCGACCAACTGGCTAGCAATTGTCGCATCGACCTCTTCGTAGTCGTGCCTTGTGTAGTAGTTTCGGCCGTAGGTCGCCCAGTGTTCGCGTACGATCTCGTCGACCGACTGCCGGCGGCTGGCAATGATATTGAGCCACAGCAGGACCGCCCAGAGACCATCCTTCTCGCGCACATGATTAGATCCAGTTCCCGCGCTCTCCTCGCCGCAGATGGTAACGCGCCCCGCGTCCAGCAGATTGCCGAAGAACTTCCATCCCGTCGGCGTCTCATGCATTTCGATGCCGAGTTTTTCGGCAACGCGATCCGCCGCAGCGCTGGTCGGCATGGAGCGGGCGATACCGGCGATGCCGGTGGCATAGCCCGGCGCAAGAGCGGCATTGGCCGCGAGTATGGCCAGTGAGTCCGACGGGGTGACGAAGCGGTTCTTGCCAATGATGAGGTTGCGGTCGCCATCCCCATCGGAGGCAGCGCCGAAGTCCGGTCCCTCGGGGGTCATCAGCAGGTCATGCATAGGCTTGCAATAGACGAGGTTCGGATCCGGATGCCCGTTGCCGAAATCGGGAGACGGCGTCCCGTTGATCACCGTTCCCTTGGGTGCGCCCAACATGTCCTCGAGGATCCGGTGCGCATAAGGGCCCGTGACCGCATGCATTGCGTCGAACGTCATGCGGAAGCCCGAGGCGAAAAGAGCCCGAATTAGGTCAAAGTCGAAGAGGGTCTCCATCAGGGCCGCGTAGTCGGTCACCGGATCAAGCACTTCGACGATCATGTCGCCCGAGTGCTGAACACCGATTTCCCCAAGCGCTACATCGGGCGCATCGACCATCTTGTAGCTGTCGATCACTTTGGTGCGGGCGTAGACCGCGTCCGTGATCTTCTCGGGCGCCGGACCGCCATTGCCCACATTGTACTTGATGCCGAAATCGCCTTCCGGGCCGCCGGGATTGTGGCTGGCCGAAAGTACAAGCCCGCCGAACGCCTTGTAGTGCCGGATGATGTGGCTGGCAGCAGGGGTGGAAAGAAGGCCGTTTTGACCCACCAGAACCCTGCCGAAGCCGTTCGCCGCGGCAAGCCGGATGGCCTTCTGAATGGCAACGTCGTTGTAGTAGCGGCCATCACCACCGATCACCAGGGTCTGCCCCTGGTAGCCCTCCAGGCAGTCAAAGATCGCCTGAATGTAATTCTCGACATAGTTCGGCTGTTGGTACACCGTGACGCGCTTGCGCAGCCCGGACGTGCCTGGCTTCTGATCCTGATAGGGTGTGGTCTTAATTGTCTGGATGGTCATATCGGCTGAGCCCGGTCAAATTTGCATAGAGATCGGCATAGCGTTCGGCGCTCGTTTCCCACGAGACGTCCGACTTCATGCCGCGTCGTTGGATCTTCCGCCACACGTCTTCGTCCGCGTAGAGCCGCACGGCCCTGCGAATGGCTTCATAGAGCGCGTGGCCATCATTGGGCTTGAACTGGATGCCGGTGGCCACCCCTGCAGCGAGCGCTGCCTGATTAGCATCTATGACAGTGTCAGCGAGCCCGCCCACGCGACTAACGACCGGCACGCAGCCATAGCGCAACCCATAAATCTGCGTCAGCCCGCAGGGTTCGAACCGTGATGGAATAACAATGGCGTCGGAGCCGCCTTGCATCTGATGCGAAAGTGGCTCGTTGTAGCCACTGGTAAAGCCCACCTTGCCCTTGTGGCGCTCGGCTGCATGGTGGAAGCCATCCTCAATCGCTTTCTCGCCCGAGCCCAGCACAACGAACTTGGCGCCAAGTTCCACTGCGCCGTCCAGCACCTGCAGCAGGAGGTCCATGCCCTTTTGTTGCGTCAGACGGCTGACGACGCAGAACAGTGGCCCCTCTTCTCCATCGAGGCCGAACGTCTCGACCAGAGCTGCCTTGTTGGCATGGCGCTTGTGAATGGTGTTGGCCGAATAAGTCTGCACCAGGGCCGGGTCGGTTGCGGGGTTCCACGCCTTGGTGTCGATGCCGTTGAGCACGCCCGACACAGTGTCCGCACGAGCATTGAGGAGGCCTTCTAGCCCCATGCCAAAGGCGGGCGTTCGGATTTCGTCGGCATAGGTGGGGCTGACCGTCGTCACGTAATCGGCGCATTGCATGCCCGACTTGAGGAATGATATGCCGCCATAGAACTCCACACCCTCGATGCCGAAGGCATGGGGCGGCAGGCGCAACTGGCTGAAGATGTCCGATCCGAAGAAACCTAGAAAGGCCATGTTGTGGACGGTCATCACCGTCTTTACGGCGCTTTCTGGTCCGAAGCGAATATAGGCGGGTGCAAGGCCAGCCTGCCAGTCATGCGCATGAATGACATTGGGCCGGTAGCCCTCGATCATGCCAAAGCCGAGTTGCGCGGCAACCCAGCTTAGACCGGCAAAGCGTTGCCAGTTGTCGGGCCAATCGCCGCCTTCGGGACCAACATAGGGGTTTCCAGGCCGGCCATAGAGAGGCGGACAGTCTATGACGATCACGTCCAGACTGTCGGCGCGGCCGGCGATCAGTTTAGCGGGAAAACCGAACAGATTGTCGATCTCGGCGGCGACACGACCACCATCGAGCTTTTCCAGCACGGCCGGATAGCCGGGGATCAGCGTGCGCATGGTGATGCCATAACCCGACAGCGCACCGGGCAAAGCACCCGCCACGTCGGCCAGGCCCCCTGTCTTGATCAGCGGGTAGACCTCGGAGGCAACCGAGAGAACTTCGATCATCTATCGGCCAGATATCGGTTGATCATCGCCTGAGTGACCAATGTCACCCCGTCGTCGGTCCGCCGGAACCACTTGGCGTCAAATTCAGGATCCTCGCCCACGACAAGCCCTTCGGGGATGGTGACGCCGCGGTCGATCACCACATTCTTGAGGCGCGCATTCCGGCCAATGTCGCAATAGGGCAGAACCACAGCATGCTCGAGTTCCGAATAGGAGTGCACGCGCGAACCGGTGGAAAGCAGTGTGCGGGACAGATGGCCACCCGAGATGATGCAATCGCCCGAGACCAGCGAGTTCACGGCAGATCCACGCCGGCCATCGAAGTCATGGACGAACTTGGCAGGTGGGGTGATCTCCGCATAGGTCCAGATCGGCCAATCACGGTCATAAAGATCAAGCTGCGGCTCGATGTCGGTGAGATCGATCGAAGCCTTCCAATAGGCGTCGATGGTACCGACGTCGCGCCAGTAGGAGACTTCTTCCTTGCTCGAGCGGACGCAGGAGCGGGTGAAGCGGTGAGCCCAGGCCGTGCCGTTCTTGACGATATAGGGAATGACATCCTTGCCGAAGTCACGGTTGGAACCTTCCGTCGCCGCGTCACGGCGCAACTGCTCCATCAGGAACCGCGTCTCGAAGACGTAGATGCCCATTGAAGCCAACGCCACTTCCGGCTTGTCCGGAATGCCCGGCGGGTCCTTGGGCTTTTCGATGAAGTCGATGACCCGATCACGCCCATCAACATGCATGACGCCAAAGCCCGTCGCTTCCATGCGCGGCACTTCAAGGCAGCCGATGGTCACATCGGCGCCGGTGTCCACATGCTGGCGGAGCATGATTTCGTAGTCCATCTTGTAGATGTGGTCGCCGGCTAGAATGACGATGTAGCGAGCGCCCGAATCCTCAATGATGTCCATGTTTTGGTAAACGGCGTCGGCGGTGCCGGCATACCACATGTCCTCGCGGACCCGTTGGCTGGCGGGCAGCACGTCGAAGCTCTCGTTGCGCTCGGGGCGCAGGAAGTTCCAGCCCCGCGACAGGTGTCGGATGAGGCTATGCGCCTGGTATTGCGTCGCGACGGAAATACGCCGGATGCCCGAGTTGATGGCATTCGAGAGCGCAAAGTCGATGATGCGTGACTTGCCGCCGAAATAGACGGCTGGCTTGGCGCGCCGGTCCGTCAATTCCATGAGGCGTGTGCCGCGCCCTCCTGCCAGCACGTAAGCCATGGCCTCACGGGCCAGCGGTGATGGTACTCTGTAGTCTGCCACTTCAATGCCCTCCACGACTCCCGTTCACCGGGACGTATTCAAACCTTCCGGCTCACGCCGGCTCATATTTCAGATACAGAGTTGCCAGCGGCGGCAGATAAAGTTCCGCTTCGGCTGGCCAGTGCTGCCCCTCGACGGGATAAGCCCGGATGCCACCCTGATTGCCGGTATTCGACCCTGAATACCAGCCGGCATCCGTATTGATGCGCTCCACCCAGCGCCCTGCCAAGGGCATGGGGATCTTATACCCGCTGCGCGGCACCGGTGTTAGATTCGATACCACCAAGACCGGATCGGCGCCCGGCGCCTTGCGCAGCCAGGCAAAGACAGAGTTCTGGTGATCATTGCCAATCACCCACTCGAACCCCTCGGGCTCGCAATCGCGCTCATGCAGCGCTGGAAGTTGGCGGTAGGCCGCGTTGAGGTCGGCGATCAGCCGCCGCACGCCTTCATGCATGCCCGCTTCAAGTAGGCCCCACTCCAACGCCTGAGCTTCCCGCCATTCATGCCGCTGCGCGAATTCTTGTCCCATGAACAAGAGCTTCTTGCCCGGATGACCCCACATGAACGCATAATAGGCCCGCAGATTGGCAAATTGCTGCCAGTCGTCGCCGGGCATCTTGGCCAGCAAGGATCCCTTGCCGTGCACCACCTCGTCATGGCTGAGCGGCAAGATGAAGTTCTCGGAGAACGCATAGACCATGCCGAAGGTCATGTCGTTGTGGTGGTACTTCCGATGGATGGTTTCGCGGTTCATGTAACGCAAAGTGTCGTTCATGAAGCCCATGTTCCACTTGAAGCCGAAGCCCAGCCCGCCCGTGTCTACCGGATGGCTGACGCCGGGCCAGGAGGTGGATTCCTCGGCAATCATAAAAGTGCCCGGATGCAGCCGGTAGGCTTCCGCATTGACCCGGCGCAGGAACTCCACCGCTTCGAGGTTCTCGTTGCCACCATGCCGGTTCGGCACCCACTGGCCCGACTGGCGGGAGTAGTCGAGGTAAAGCATCGACGCGACCGCGTCGACGCGCAGGCCATCGATGTGGAACGTCTCCAGCCAGTAAAGGGCGTTGTTGACGAGGTAGCTGACCACCTCACGCCGGCCGAAATTGTAGATCGCCGTGTTCCAGTCCGGATGAAAGCCCTGGCGCGGGTCGGCATGTTCATAGAGCGCCGTGCCATCGAAATTGCTCAGCCCGTGCGCATCGGTTGGAAAATGCGCCGGCACCCAATCAAGGATGATGCCTAGGCCCGCTTCGTGCGCTGCGTTCACCAGCCGCGCGAAACCCGCCGGATCGCCGAACCGAGCCGTGGGAGCATAAAGGCCCGTGGGCTGATAGCCCCAGCTGGGGTCGAACGGATGCTCACTGATCGGCATCAACTCGATATGGGTGTAGCCCATGTCGGCGGCATAGGGCACGAGTTGTTCAGCCAGTTGATCGTAGCTCAGGAACTCGCCATCCGGCCGGCGGCGCCAGGACCCCAGATGCACCTCGTAGATGGACATCGGCGTCCGACGCCAATCCTTATGGCTCCGCTCGTCCATATATTTCTGGTCGGTCCAGACGAAGGGCTCCGGATCGGGCACAACCGAAGCTGTTCGCGGCCGCAACTCGGATTGGCGCGCGAACGGATCGGCCTTGAGCGGCAGGAGCTCGCCGCTCGGTCCGACAATCTCATATTTGTAGAGCGTGCCTGGACCCACTACGGGAATAAACACTTCCCAGATGCCCGTTTCCAACCGATTGCGCATGGGGTGGCGGCGACCGTCCCAATCATTGAACGGGCCAACAACGCTCACGCGCTGCGCGTTGGGTGTCCAAACTGCGAAATGCGTGCCCGCAATGCCCTCGAACGCCATTGCGTGGGCGCCAAGCTTGTCGAACAGCCGAAGATGACTGCCCTCCCCAATATAGTAATCGTCCATAGGTCCGAGCACCGGACCAAAGGAATAGGGATCATAGACGTCCCATTCGCCGCCTTCGTTTTGCGCCCGATAGCGGATGGGCTGCCGCTCGATAGAAGCGATCGCTCCCTCAAAAAAACCCTCGGGGTGGCTACGGCGGAGCGTAGCGATTTTAGCACCGTCGAGAGTGTAGGCGGTTACGACTTCCGCGTGCGGAATAAATGCCCGCAGAACCTGCTGGCCGCCCACTTCGTGCAGTCCGAGAAATGCAAACGGATTTGAGTGTCGCCCGCGGACGATTGCCTCGACCTCACCGCTATCGGCCTGCCACTGACCTGCGCTCACCCGGGCACTCCCCCAAGCCAACTAGAGGGGCGAGCAGAAGCCTGCCGCACCCCAGCTATGCTGACCATTTCACCTAAGCCTACCATTGCGCTGTCACTATGCTACCGGAACGCCCCAGATTTCCTCGGCGTACTGGCGGATGGTACGGTCAGAAGAGAAAAAGCCCACCCGCGCGGTATTGCGAATAGCCATCGCACGCCAGCGCCGCTTGTCATTCCAGAGCTCGTCGACCCTGGCCTGGGCCTCGGTGTAGGCGTCAAAGTCTCGCGCCACCATGAACCAGTCATGATCATATAGCCCGCCAACGAGATCTCGGTAGCGATGGGGATCGTCGGGTGAGAACACGCCTGACGAAATCGCATCCAGCGCTTCCTTGAGACGTGGCGACGCATCGATGGCGCTACGGGGCACTTCGCTCCGGGCACGCTTCTCATCGACTTGTTCAGTGGTGAGGCCAAAGATGACGATGTTGTCCGGCCCGACTTCCTTGTGCATCTCGACATTGGCGCCGTCCATGGTGCCGATGGTGACGGCGCCATTGGCCATGAACTTCATGTTGCCGGTGCCTGAAGCTTCCATGCCAGCGGTGGAAATCTGCTCGGAAAGGTCAGCAGCGGGAACGATCACTTCGGCCAAGCTCACATTGTAGTTCGGTACGAACACCACCTTGAGCAGCCCACGTACGGCCGGGTCGTTGTTGATGACCCGAGCCACGTCGTTGATCAGCTTGATGATGAGCTTGGCGTTCCAGTATCCTGGCGCGGCCTTGCCTGCGAAGATTTTAACGCGAGGAACCCAATCCCGTTCCGGGTGCGCGCGGATTTCATCATAAAGCGCAACGGCTTGGATAATATTTAGTAACTGCCGCTTGTACTCGTGAATGCGTTTGATCTGCACGTCGAACATGGCGTCGGGTGAGACGATAATGTTCATGCGGTCCTTGATCAGCTTGGTCAGGCGCAGCTTGTTGGCATGCTTGACCTGCGCAAACTGCTCCTGGAATCCCGGATCCTCGGCATGTGCATCGAGCTCCCGCAGGAGCGTGATGTCGTCCATGAACGCAGGCCCGATCCGGTCGGTGATGAGCTTGGTCAAACCGGGATTGCTCTGGAGGATCCAGCGGCGCGGCGTGATGCCATTGGTCTTATTCTGGATGCGATCGGGATAGAGCTTGTGCAGGTCCGAGAACACAGTCTGCTTCATGAGGTCGGTGTGCAGGGCCGAGACGCCATTGATGTTGTGCGACCCTACAAAGGCGAGTTGCCCCATGCGAACCCGGCGCCCGCCGTTCTCATCGATCAGGGATACATTGGCAATTTGCGCGTCGTTGAACTTCGCCCGCTGGCGGGCTTCGCTCAGCACATCCGCATTGATTTGATAGATGATCTGCATGTGCCGCGGCAGCAACCGCTCCAGCAAGGCAACAGACCAACTCTCAAGGGCTTCGGGCAACAGCGTGTGGTTGGTGTAGCTGAAAGTGGCCCGGGTGAGCTTCCAGGCTTCAGCCCATTCCAACCCGTTCTGATCCACCAGAATTCGCATCATCTCGGCGATGGAGATTGCCGGGTGCGTATCGTTTAGTTGGATGGCAACCTTGTCCGGCAGGGAAGCCAAATCGCCGTACTGCTGGATGTGTCGACGCACAATGTCCTGAAGGGACGCCGAGGAGAAGAAAAACTCCTGGCGCAGCCGCAGTTCCTGGCCCGCGGCGGTCGAGTCAGCGGGATAAAGCACCCGGGTGATCGCCTCGGCGCGAGCGCTTTCTTCCAGGGCGCCGATGTGATCCCCGGAATTGAATTTGTCGAGCAGGATAGGATCGATCGGCTGCGCGCTCCAGAGCCGCAACGTGTTCACCCGGGCACCCCGCCAACCCACGATTGGCGTGTCGAAGGCGACCGCCAGCAGATGGTCATTGGGACGCCACTCCTGCCGCTGCGTGCCATCAGGATCTGTAACCGGCTCGACATGTCCGCCAAAGCCAATTTCATAAGCGCTCTCGCGGCGCTCGAATTCCCAGGGGTTGCCGTGGGCGAGCCAATCCTCGGGCAGTTCGACCTGCCAGCCTTCGCTCATCTCCTGCCGGAACAGGCCGTGGACATATCGAATGCCGTAGCCGTAAGCGGGGATCTTGAGCGAGGACATCGACTCCAGAAAGCACGCGGCGAGGCGCCCGAGGCCACCATTACCAAGCGCTGCATCGGGCTCGAGATCAATGAGGTCACCGAGATCGACATTGAGGTTCTTGAGCGCTTCGCGCACGGGCTCCATCAGGCCGACATTACTCATGGCATCGCGCATGAGCCGGCCGATCAGGAATTCGAGGCTCAGGTAGTAAACGCGCTTGTGGGACGTTCGCCACGTCTCGCGGGATGATTCCATCCAGCGATCCATAACCCGATCGCGCACTGCCAGGATCGTGGCGGCAAGCCAGTCATGTGGGCGCGCGACAATGGGGTCCTTGCCCACTGAATAGACCAGTCTTTCAAGGATTTCGCTCTGGATGGCTTCAGCAGTCGGGGCGGGGCGCTCAAGCTTTGGAGCATCATAAACAATGGGCTTTTGCGGCATGTAGCAGTCCAATTTTTTAAACAGCGATTGCCCCCCGGGCATTCGACTTTAGTCTTGCACTTAAAGGGTGCAGACGAAAGCCCCTCAAGGCATCGCCCTTTATCCCAGTCCGGCACTCTGCTTGATACGTTGCTCGACGGCCTCAGCTGGCACCTCGACGCCCACATCCCGCGCCTGCTCCTCAGCATTGCTAAGCAGCAGTTTGCGCCCCACCCGCCAGTCCTCGCCTGCCATCTGCAGTTCGAAACGCTGGCGGTCGCGGTCTCTCACGCCCTCCACCACCTCGACCGCTTGCTCCCGCGTCGCCCCGAGCATCTCAATGGCATCGCCACCAAACACCAGTGCGGATTCGAATAACTCGCGTATCTGGTACTCAACACCAGCTTTCACCAGCTCGATTGCGTGGCCCCGGTCAAAGGCGCGGGCCATGACCCGTACTAGCGGGAACTCGTCGCGAACCAGCTCGGCAATCCGCGTCGTCTGCTCTTTCTTGTCGGTGCAGATGAGAATGAGCGTTGCGGTGCTGGCACCCGCCGCATGCAGTATGTCGAGCCGGGTGCCATCGCCATAATAAACCTTGAAACCGATCTGCGCTGCGGCACGGATCATCTCGGTGTCATTGTCGATGATGGAGACCGAGTGCCGCATCGCCAGCAAGGGCTGGCTGGCAATCTGGCCGAAGCGGCCGAAGCCGATGATCAGGATATTGCCCGACAACCCATCGGGCCGTTCTACGCCGTCAAGCGATTGCACTGGCTTGGGCATGAAGAAGCGCATGCCGATAAGCGCTAGCGGCGTCAGCACCATCGAGATGATGACCGTGGCGGTGAAGATCGCGTTGGTAGTGCCGCTGATGAGGCCTACGCCAAGCGCGGTCGTATAGAGCACGAAGGCGAACTCGCCCCCCTGCCCCATGAGCACGGCACGCTCCAGCGCCTCACCATGGCCTGACCGCAGGAGGCGGGCAATTCCGTATATCGCCAGAGCCTTGATGACCATGAAGGCGGCGACGCTGATCGCAATGATTGACCAGTTCGCTGCGACCACCGCCGTGTCGAGCGACATGCCCACGGCCAGGAAGAACAGGCCCAGCAGGATGCCGCGGAATGGCTCGACGTCTGCTTCGAGCTGATGGCGGAAGCTCGAGGTCGACAGCAACACGCCGGCAAGAAATGCTCCCATGGCCATCGAAAGGCCGCTTGCCTGAAACAACAGGGCGGCCCCAAAGACCACCAGCAGTGCCGCAGCCGTCATCACCTCGCGTAACTTGGTAGACGCCAGAAGCGAGAAGAACGGGTTCATAATCCGCTGCCCAAGGAAGATCAGCAACAGAATCGCGCCCAGTGCAACGCCAACCCCTGCCACCCGCGCCAGCATACCTCCGTCCTCGCCGGATGGTGCCAGCAGAGCAACGATCGCCAACAAAGGCACGATAGCAAGGTCCTCCAGCAGCAGGATCGAGACCATGCGCTGGCCGCCGGGGCTTGAGAGCTCTCCACGCTCGCCTAGGATCTGCATGACGATGGCTGTGGACGTGAGGACAAAGCCCATCCCAAAAACGAAGGCCACCACCAGAGGAAAGCCCAGGAGCACGCCGACGCCGGTAAGAAGCGCACCGCAGACGGCAACCTGGATCACGCCAAGCCCGAATATCTGGTTGCGCAGTGCCCAGAGCTTGGCCGGCTCCATCTCCAGGCCAATAATGAAGAGAAAGAGCACGACGCCCAGTTCAGCAATCGTCAGCACCGACTCCGGATCGCTGATCAAGCCAATGCCTGACGGCCCGAGCAACAAACCGGCTGCCAGATAGCCCAGTACCGAGCCCAAGCCGATGCGTTTAAACAGCGGAACACCGATTACCGCTGCCCCGAGCAGTGCCACCACTGGCACCAAGTCCACGCCATGTGTCCCAGCCGCCACCGCATGCTCGACCAACTCGCCCGCCATGAAAATCGCTCTCCGTGAGGGGCGGGACTTTTCCGCCTCGCCTCGCATTCGTCAAGCGCACCCCACGCATAGGAGCCGGCCACAACGGAAGTGGCGAGCTGGCACTAGTCGACCGGCCACGCGCAGACAGCTAGTCTCTGCACTCCCCTCACCGAGTCGATCGTCACATGCCGCGTAAAATCATCATCGACACCGATCCTGGCCAGGACGACGCCGTCGCCATACTAATGGCGCTTGCCTCTCCAGCGGAACTGGACGTGCTGGGCGTTGTGGCCGTCGCGGGTAATGTCGGGCTCCACCACAACTCAACCAACGCGCGCAAGGTGATTGAGCTTTCCGGACGCAACGAAGTGCCGGTCTATGCCGGCTGTCCGCGTCCCATGCGGCGTCACCTCGTTACCGCCGAACACGTGCATGGCGAGACCGGCCTCAATGGCCCAGAGCTTCCTGCCCCGAAGATCCCCCTGCAGATCAAGCACGGCGTGGATTACATCATCGACACTCTCATGGCGGAGGAGAAGGGAACCGTTACGCTCTGCACGCTGGGTCCCCTGACCAACATTGCAATGGCACTGATCAAGGAGCCGGCAATCGCCGAACGCCTCGCCGAAATCGTAATGATGGGCGGTGCCTACTTCGAAGTGGGCAACATCACTCCTGCTGCCGAATTCAACATCTATGTGGACCCCGAAGCCGCCGATGTCGTGATGCGCTGCGGCGCTCCCATCACCATGCTGCCCCTCGACGTCACCCACCAGATGCAGTCCACCCCAGCACGATTGCAGGCAATTCGAGACCTGGGCAACCGCACCGGAACCGCCGTCTACGAGATGCTCACCTTCTCGGAAGGGTTTGATCTCAACAAGTATGGCTGGGAGGGGGCGCCGCTGCATGATCCGACGGTGATCGCCTATCTCCTGCAACCGGAGCTCTTTGAGGGGCGGCACTGCAATGTCTCCATCGAGACAGCCAGCGAGCTAACGGCGGGCATGACCGTCGTTGATTATTGGCATGTCACCGGCAAGGTCAGAAACGTGAACTACCTGCGCAGCGGAGACGCGGAGAGGTTCTATGCCCTCCTGTTGGAGCGGCTGGCGCGACTGCCCTAGAGTAACCACGTTTTCTCCCATTGGCGATACTCAGAGGCTGACATATTGTCCGGCAAAGCTGCCGGAGCCAACATCATGGACCTCTTCACCCTACTTGCGTTCACCCTTGCTTATGCCATAGCGGTGCTGGTGCCAGGACCAGGTGTGGCAGCTGTCGTAGCACGCGCACTGGGAGGCGGGTTTCGGGGAGCGTTCCCGATGGTTCTGGGCATCCTCGCGGGCGATCTGGTCTACTTTGTTTTCGCTGTATTCGGCCTAGCCGCGATCGCCACTTGGTTCGGACCCGTCTTCACGATCATCCGCTGGGCAGGTGCTGCCTACCTGCTCTACATCGCCTACAAGTTCTGGACAGCGCGACCTGGCTCCGAACAGATGAAGCCCAAGTCGGAAGACGCCTGGAAGACTTTCCTAGCCGGGTTTTCGCTGACCATGGGAAATCCCAAGACCATTGTTTTCTATCTGGCGATCCTTCCCACTGTCATTCCGCTCGATCAG
Organism: Devosia sp. RR2S18; assembly: GCF_030177755.1. NCBI lineage: Bacteria > Pseudomonadati > Pseudomonadota > Alphaproteobacteria > Hyphomicrobiales > Devosiaceae > Devosia > Devosia rhizosphaerae. The sequence continues at coordinate 1,395,947 of NZ_CP126539.1, read as the reverse complement.
ATGACGCTGCTGGCATTTGCAGAGCTCACCGCAATCGTGGTGGTTGTTCTTCTTTTTATTGGCTGCGGTTACGCCTACTTGGCTTCCGCCGCACGGGAAGTGTTCAAGAGTCCGAAGGCATTAGGGCGCCTCAACAAGACGGCTGGGGTGATGATGGCAACGGCAGCCGGACTTGTGGTGTGGCAGCACTGACGACTCCAACTCTGCAACTGAACCTCAGCCAATTTGCTGCGTTACCAAGTGTGGCCTTCCTGAAACCGTTCATCGGACTCTGCAGGCCGCGATGTATCCGCCACCGAGGAGAACTCCGTGAAGCCTGCCATCTCCATTGTTGTGCCCTTTGATGTGCACGAGCGGCACCGCGCGCAATTCTCCGCTGCGGCACAGCCGCTCCGCCGCATGTTGGAGGCAGAGTTTCCCGACTACGAGTTCAGCGTGGAAGGCAGCATCGAACCGGCGACCGAAACCAAGGTCGTGCCCCTAAGCTCCAATGGCCACGACGAACTTCTCTCGTCCGACCGGCTAGACGAAATTCACCGCTATGCTGAGCGTCTCTTTCAGGAGCTAGATGCCCGCCCCTAGTGGCGAGCCAAGCCCCAGTTCACTAGCAATTTCGCCACTTGGAGTAGTCACAGCGTGCATCGAAAGAGAACCCGTTTCATTGCGCTGGCCGTATCGGCAGCATCGCTTGGGGGCTTTGGCCTTCTTGCCGACGAGGTCCTTGAAGGAGACACGCTCGCCTTCGACGAAGCCGTACTAGCCGCGATGCGGCAGCAAGACAACCAAGCCGAACCAATTGGCCCGGCCTGGCTCGCCGAGGCGATGCGCGACATAACCGCTCTGGGTAGCTTCAGTGTGCTCGCAATTCTGGTGGCCGCCGTGGTGATTTTCCTCGTTCTTACCAGCCACCGGCGTCTTGCCGGTTTTGTTACGGTGGCAATCATCGGAGGTGCTTCGGCAAGCATGGTGTTTAAGGCGATCTTCGACCGGCCGCGGCCGGAAATCGAAGGCGTCGCGCGCGTGTTCACCGCAAGTTTCCCCAGCGGCCACGCCATGGTCTCAGCAGTTGTTTACCTGACGCTAGGCGCGATTCTCGCGGATAGATCAACGAGCCGGAAGGCCAAGATCTTCTTCTTTTCCTTTGCAGGATTTCTGACCTTCCTGGTCGGTTTCAGTCGCCTTTACCTCGGGGTCCATTTCCCGACCGACATCGTTGCCGGCTGGTCGCTTGGTGCCGCCTGGGCGCTTCTTTCGCTGATTGTACTCCACTATCTTGAAGATAGAAGCTCCATGCAAAAGCGACAGATTGCCTGACCCGCTCAGGTCTTCTCCCCGGGAAAGAAATGCCGGAATTGCGTGAGATTTGTAGGCGCCATTGTAGCCAAGCCGAACAAACTTGCGCATCCAGGGAACGAGCAGCCCGTCGAAGCATTGGCATTTCACCACAACAGAAGACGGACCGAAACCCATGGCAACTGCTCCCGAGAGCCAGTCGCTGCCCGAGCTGGTAGGCGGGCTGGCCAACGATATAACCAAGCTGATCCGTGGTGAAGTTCAGCTCGCTAAAACGGAGGTGAATGAGAAAGTCTCGCAGGCGACCAGCGGCGCGGCAATGCTCGCAGCTGGCGGCATCATTGCGTTTTCGGGCTTTCTTATTTTGCTGCTGGCGGCTGTCTTCGCCCTCGCCAACGTCGTTGAGCCCTGGCTCTCAGCATTGATCATTGGGGCCGTGGTGCTGATCGTCGGCGCTGTCGTGCTGATGAAGGGCAAGAGCAATCTTTCGGCGAACAACCTTAAACCTGAACGTACCATCCACTCCGTCAAACGTGACGTTGAGTTGGGCAAAGCGGAGATGACACGATGAGCGACCGTCACGAAAGCTCCAAGGAGCTCGAACATGAACTTGACCGGCAGCGGTCCGAGATTGCCCATACGGCCGATGAACTGAAGGATCGGCTCTCGCCCGACACCCTGATCGAGCGGGGCGTGGAGTATCTGCGCGGCTCTGGTGGGGAAAGACTGATGCGCGCGGCGCGTGAGAACCCGTTGGCTCTGTTGGTGACCGGTGCCGGCCTTGCCTGGCTACTCCAGACCGCAAGCCGGCCGCCCCGCCGGGTTGAAGTCGTGGAGCGGAAAATTGCCGTTCCAGCTCGCACCCCTTCTGTACGGACACGCGGGACGACCACAACCACCAGTTCCGCAGCACCGCTGTCCGCAGCCGCATCAGCCGGCATCGGATCCGGTACTTCCGCCACGACGGGCGCATCGCGTCCTGGCGTGATGGGGGACGGAACCGAGGAGCAGAACCTGGGCCAGACCGGTAACCCGGGCGCCCGCATCACCGAGGGCGAAGTCAAGGACGCTTTCGGCGGAGATCGCAGCAGCACAACTCCGGGGACCGGCCCGACCCCAAAACCCGGCAGTTCAGCCGGGTGGCCGAACCCCACCTGATCCATGAAACCTGCTGATCCTCCAGCAGCAAAAATCAAAGGGCGCCCTCGCATCCGCGACGGCGCCCTGATCTTTGGTGGGCGAACTTGTTGCCCCTTGCGGATTGTCGATGTCGCGATTGATCGGTTTAGATTGCCTCCCCCAAGGTACGGAAGCCGCTGCAGACCAGGAGGACCGCCGTCCTCCTGGTACGTTCACACCTGTTCTGAAGCTTAAGCGGGCTGAGGGACGCCATCCATTGCGCCAAACACCTGGCCAGTAGAATAGCTGAAGGCGGGGTCGGCTAAGGCCACGCAGAGGGGCACCAATTCCACCGGCTGGCCGGCTCTCATGTCCGCGCCGGGCGTCGGCCTTCCGCGTTCGGCGGCGATTTGTGGCGCGGCTCTGCAGCCGACGCCTGGCCACGGATGGATCGATCTCCGGACCGGTCGCTACTATCGCGCTGCCGAAGGGGGGGCGAGACCAACAAGCGTCAGCCGACGATCCTGATCCCCCGGCGCCTGCTCATGCACATCCGGCGCTGGAAGCGAGCTAATCCTGCCATGAAGTGGGTCGTCGAGTATCGTGGCAAGCCCGTGAAGGAGGTCAACAATGAGTTCGCCGTCCTGGTCGCGGAGTGCGGTCTCGGACCCCAAGCTCCGGCAGCGCCACAGCTTGCTTCAGCGGCAGCAGGGCATCACTCCTTGAGGCCAGTCGATGCGACAACACGCGCACGATCTCGGGCGCTTGCCCATACGTGGTCAGAATACCCGAATGGAAGCTTGCTCTCATCTCGCCTCACCAGCGTCGCAGCAGGCCTATCCGGCGACGTGGAGATGTCCAGATTTCGTGGGGATGTTCGTTAATGTCCGTTAACCTGATACTTTAAGTCGAGTTGCAGCCAACTTACGGGCAACCTGCGGGCAGGTTCCCGGAACCTGCCCGCAGGTCGCAAACCATTTCTCCCACGGAACTTCACCACATGTGGGTGAAACCAGTGGTGAAGTGCCGTAAATTTGTGGGTCAATCTTGTTCCCGTTCTGTTCTCGGTGGTAGATACCGACTCCTCAGACCACCGAGGAGACTGTCATGTCCATTTCCATTGCCGCTAAGACCAACACCGCCGAACTCATCCGCCGCGCCAAGGCCGCCGACCCGTCGGCCACCGAGCACGACCTGGCCGCCCGTTTCGGCGTGAAGCTCGGCCGGGTAAAGGAAGCGCTGCGGAGCCGTGGTATCGAAGCCAATGGCAAGCAGCGCGCGTGAGCAAGACGCCCAGGTCCAGCCTGCGATACCGGACACGTCTCCACCAGGCCGCTGCCGCCCAGATGCTGATCGTCGCGAGGTGCAAGCTGTGCATGCGCTCCCGCCACTACCTGGCCAGCGATCTCCTCGAGTGCGGCTACGCTCCGGAGCTGTTCGTCGAGGAGCTGTTCGGTCCCCGGTGCCCGCATTGCGACAGCCCAAATTTCTTCCGGGTGCGGGAGCGATATGCCAACTCCGATGATGTCGGGCACACCGTGATCAGGCGGCCGGCGGGAGAGCGGCGGATCCAGCTCTGGAAGGACGAGTACTATGGGCCTTTGTCGTAGGGGAGTAGCTGTCTGGCAGCTCGCGACCACCCCAAGAAGCTAACGACCTTCGCTACAGCCGCCCAGCTTCAGCCCGCCGGACCAACTCGTCGACAACGACCCGAACCCTGGGGAGCATTATCCGTGTTGCCGGCCACAGAGCACTAATGGGAGACTCCACGAGGCAACGATCCGGCAGCACTACGGTCAACTCGCCGCCGTCGATGTGGGCTCGAACCAAGGACTGTGGCATCTGGCACAGGCCAAAGCCCGCCAAGGTCATGGCAATCACGGCCTCCCCATCGCTCACCAGATGAGTTGCCGGTGGATCGATGGAGCGGGCGCGACCTTGGTCGTCAACTATGCGCCAGGACACCGGCCTTTCCGGGCGGCTTCCAAGAATGCAGGAGTGATGCTGCAGATCGTCGAGGTCTGATGGGATCCCAGCAGCGGCCAGATAGCCCGGCGACGCACATATGACGAGGCGCTGCGACCCGAGCCGCCGGGCCACGATGTCAATTCGATCCGGCAGCTCGCCGAAACGAAGGCACAGGTCCATGCCTTCCTCCACCGGGTCAATGATGCGGTCGGAAAAGCTCGCGGCTAGACGCAGGCCGGGGTGAGCCTTGAGGATGTCCAGCAGGACCGGCATTGCCACACGACGGCCAAATGCCGCCGGCATATCGACCCGCAGCACACCGCGCACCGTACTTGCCCTGGAACGAGCGGCGTCTTCCGCTGCACGAAGCTGATCAAGGGAAGCTTCAGCCTGCTCGAAGAATGCGGCGCCTTCCGGTGTGAGGGACAGTCTCCGTGTTGTGCGATGTAGCAGTTTGACCCCAAGCCGCCCTTCGAGCTGCGTCACCGCCTTTGCCACAGCTGACTTGGTAACACCGAGGTGAGCGGCAGCCGCGGTGAACGAACCAGCTCTGATCGCCGCGACAAAGACCTCGACTCCGGCGAAGGGGTTGGCAATAGCCATCGACGCTCCTCGACTGTCCACCTCAAGTCTACGGTGTGACAACTTGAAGCGCAATTGTCGAAGAACCTTGCTGCAGCCATATGGAGTGGGTCCAAGGAGTTGTAGATGTCCCGCTTGTTTGACCCACTGAAGGTCGGCGCCCTCGAGCTGCCGAACCGCATTATCATGGCCCCACTCACCCGCAAGCGTGCCGGTGCTGATCGGGTGCCGAATGCCCTGATGGCGGAGTACTATCGCCAACGCGCCGGAGCTGGACTGATCCTGAGCCAGGCAACGTCAGTTTCGCCGCAGGGCGTTGGCTATCGGGGTACACCAGGCATTTGGAGCGATCAGCAGGTGGAAGGCTGGCGGCTGGTCACGAACGAGGTGCACGCAGCGGGCGGCCGCATCTTCCTCCAGCTCTGGCATGTTGGGCGCATCTCCGATCCCGAACTGCTTGGCGGTCAACTTCCGGTAGCGCCCAGCGCCATCGCCGCTGCAGGGCATGTTTCAGATCTCAGACCGAAGCCGAGTCCGAGCATTGGCCAGGGAGCGCCTTGAAGGCCTCAACAGGAAGATTGCCGATCTCCAGCGGGCTAGAGATTCCCTCGAGCGTTTGGCCCATGAGTGCGCCGAAGGCACTGAAGGTCCCTGCCCGATCTTGTCGGCGTTCAAGCTCTGAGCAGGCGGCCGGCAGGTAACCGGCCGCCCCGGGATCCTGGCTGGGCCTGCTGTCTCAACCGTGGATACCGAACTAAGCGGCGACGCTCGCTTCGGGTAGACCGTTTCCAACGCTTCCCCCTCCTTGAATGTGTGTCAGAGGCGCCATATTCTTTAATCGACGAACTCTGTGCGCAGACCCACTCGGTCCAGGTGGTTCCTGCCGCATGACGGCTCACTCACCATTACTCGGCTATTGCCCACAACGAGACTATCTCTGCAGAAGCCATGCCCAGAAGGCGAGGCAGCCGACAATCTCGGCGAGAGCAGCACCAGCATAGACGATGGCGATGGTGGCATAGATCGGCATCATCAATGCTCCGTACTGCAGTGGCCATGATCGGCCAAGGCCTCGATAATCCGGCAGTCGCAGATCCTGCCATGACCACACTCCTCGATCATCCGTGTAAGTTCGCCCTTGAGGGCCTGCAGGCTGGATATACGGCGGTCGATCTCCGACAGGTGGCTACGGGCTATGCTGTCAGCTTGGTGGCAGGAAGCTTGGGGCTCCGACGTCATCGCCAGCAGCGCCCGGATGTCCTCAACCTCGAACCCGAGTTCGCGGGAATGCCGGATGAAGTTCAGCCGGTCGGCCTCGGCCTTGCCATAACGGCGCTGGTTGCTCTCGGTGCGAGGCGGCTCCGGCAGCAGGCCGATTTGTTCGTAGAACCGGATAGTCGGAACTTTCACGCCTGTTCGCTTCGACAATTCGCCAATCGGAAAATTCATCGGATCACCTCTTGATGCTCTAGCGACTAGAGGGATTAGCATCGGGCCGACTCATTAGGAAGACTGCCATGACCGAAGCCATAGCCACCAAGTTCCGCATCGGCGGCATGGACTGTGCAAACTGCGCGAGCAAGGTCGAAAAAGCTGTCTCCCGGGTGCCCGGCGTCACTGAGGTGGGTGCCTCCTACACCGCCCAGTCAATGACGGTTACGCACACCGGCGTCCCTCTCGCTGCCATCCGGAATGCCGTGAAGGCAGTTGGCTATACCGCCATAGCCACCGATGCTGCCCCCGAAGGGGGGCATACTGACGATCACTTTGAACTCGGCGACGGGCCATGGTGGAGAACCCGGAAGGCCATCCTGACTTGGGGCTGCGGGCTTGCGTTGTTGGCGGCTTACCTGATTGGCCAGATGCTACCCCAGGTCGGACATTGGGCATTCCTTGCGGCGCTGCTGTTCGGGTTGGTGCCGATCGGGCGTCGTGCCATCTCCGGCGCCATGCACGGGACGCCGTTCTCAATCGAGACCCTTATGAGCATCGCTGCCATCGGTGCCGTGTTCATCGGCGCCACCGAGGAGGCGGCCACCGTGGTGCTTCTCTTCCTGGTTGGCGAACTCCTCGAGGGTGTCGCCGCCGGTCGGGCGCGGGCCAGCATCCGGGGCCTAACGAACTTGGTGCCTAAGAACGCCTTGGTGGAGCGGAACGGCCAGACCGAAGAGATCCAGGCTGACGCCTTAGCTATCGGCGATATCCTGATGATCCGGCCAGGCGACCGGATCGCCGCCGATGGCGACATCGTGGAAGGCAACAGTTCGATCGACGAGGCACCTGTCACCGGCGAAAGTGTGCCCAAGCGCAAGGGCGCGGGGGATCCTGTGTTCGCCGGCACCATCAATACCGATGCCGTGCTGCGCGTGAAGGTCACCGCCGCTGCCGCCGACAACACCATCGCGCGTGTGGTCAAGCTGGTCGAGGAGGCCCAGGAGAGCAAGGCGCCGACCGAGCGCTTCATCGACCGGTTCTCGAAGGTCTACACGCCCGGCGTCCTGGTCGCCGGCACACTGGTTGCTGTTGTGCCGCCCCTAGTGCTGGGGTGGGACTGGAACGAGTGGATCTACAAGGGACTGGCCGTTCTCCTGATCGGGTGCCCGTGCGCCCTGGTGATCTCCACGCCGGCCGCCATTGCCGCAGGACTGTCGGCAGGCGCACGCCGCGGTTTGCTGCTCAAAGGCGGCGCCGTGCTGGAAGGCTTGCGCAAGATCACAGCCGTCGCCTTTGACAAGACCGGTACGCTGACGGCGGGCAAGCCGGTCGTCACCGACATCGTCGCAATCGGGCGCACCGAGACCCAGCTGCTATCCATGGCGGCGGCGCTCGAGAGCGGGTCTTCGCATCCCCTCGCCCTTGCTATCCTGACCAAAGCCAAGGATAGCAAGGCGCCGGTGCCGCCCGCCTTCGGAGCGAAGGCGCTGGCCGGCAAGGGCGTGTCGGGGAACGTCGGCGGCGTCGAGGTGCTGTTGGCGTCAGCATCGGCCGCCGCGGATACGGTCGCGATCCCCGCTGACCTGACCGCCCGCATCGAGGCGTTCAACGACGAGGGCAAGACTGTATCTGTACTACTGGCCAACGGTCACCTCGCAGGTCTGTTCGCGATCCGGGACGAGGCCCGTCCGGATGCAGTCGCCGGGTTGAAGGCGCTGCGGGACGCCGGGATCGCCACCGTCATGCTGACCGGCGATAACCGGCGCACGGCAAGGGCAATCGGCGCAGAGCTGGGGATCGAGGTCAAGGCCGAGCTCATGCCGGAAGACAAGCAGCGGATCGTCCGCGAGATGCAGTCAGCCGGTCAGGTGGTTGCCAAGGTGGGCGACGGCATCAATGACGCACCGGCGCTCGCTGCAGCCGATATCGGGATTGCCATGGGAGGCGGCACGGATGTGGCCCTGGAGACCTCCGACGCCGCGGTGCTGCACGGCCGGGTTGCCGACATCGGGGCGCTGATTGACCTATCCCAGGCGAGCATGGGCAACATCACACAGAATATCTTCATCGCCCTGGGGCTGAAGGCCGTGTTCCTGATGACGACCGTCCTGGGGATCACCGGTCTTTGGCCCGCCATTCTGGCGGACACCGGGGCAACAGTCTTGGTTACCGCGAATGCCATGAGGCTGCTGGGCTGGAAGCCGACACGCTACTAGCCAGCAAGTTGGCCCGCTTGTGCGAAGTAACCACCAAAAAACAGACAGTCGCCTTTCCATGGGACAACCATGGAGGTGCACCGAGCCGCTACAGCAGGAACGGCGGTAACCGACCCCATTTCAGCCAGTGGGCTGCTTGGTGGCAGATCCTAATAGCTGCCATCGGCGCGGTTTCGTTTGCTCCTCGGACAAGAGATCCAGATGCCGTTGGTGTTCAGAGGAACCACGCCATGGATGAAGCCCATGCGGACCTCATGAACGGCATGGACGAGATGAACCGGCAGATGATGATCGGCATGATGGCCGAGGATATCGACGTCGCCTTCGTCTGCGGAATGATCCCGCATCACCAAAGCGCGGTGAACATGGCCAAGGCCCAGCTCAAGCACGGCGATGACCTCTGGGCCAAGGAGCTGGCGCAGGCGGTTATCGGGGGGCCCTGCCGTCATGCGTCCTTAACTTCGTCCACGGTGTAGCCGGCGGTATCAATGGTGAAGACCACGATCTGGGGGTCAGCGGCCTCGCTGACCCTCACCTCGCCACGCTGGGCGCTCGCCTCTACCGCGATCTCGTCGCCAAACCGCTCCTTTAGAGCCTGCGTTACAGACCGCTCGCAGCCGCTGCACGTCATTCCACTCACCTTGTAGGCTCGCATCGTACTTCTCCTTTGCTGATCAGGTGCAGCCGAAATATCCGAGATAGCCGACGGTCAGCTGGTCGCCGACCTCGAACCTAAGCACGGCCTCTTCCTGCTCACCGGCTTCGGGAAGCTCCTCGGGCACCACCAGGAGTCGCACGGAAACGGAGGCGAGCCCAAAGCCCTCCCCGACCTGCATGGGCGACAGCGCGATCAGTTCCCCGTCCAGCTTCACAACTCCGGCCGGGGCGCCCTCGGCCGGCGCCTCGTTGAAGGCGAGGATTGGATTGCCAGCAGTAGTGTAGTGATAGGTGCAAAGAGGACCAGTTCCGAGCACCTCGGCGATCTCGTTGCGGGTCATGGTGTGTGGATCGAGCGCCGGAATATTGGCACCGGAAAGCACTTGATCGGCTGACGTGGCATCGTTCGGCTCCGGGTTTCCGGCCGGGGTAAGTGGCTGTCCTTGAGCAATGGACAAGGGCACCAGCGAAGCCAATGCCCAGACCACGGCAGCTGGGGCAATTCTCTTGTGCATCAGTCGCTCTCCTCCAGATCTTCGATAAGGAACTTCATTTCAGCGATTTCCCGCTCCTGGGCCTCGATGATCTCGTCGGCCAGCTTGCTGACACGCGGGTCGCTGATCTGGGCACGTTTGCTGGTCAAGATGGCGATCGAGTGGTGCGGGATCATGGCCTTCATATAATCGGTGTCGTCCACCGTCACCTGACTGCGGACTACCCATAACGCCAAAGCGAACACCACAACGGCACCGCCGAAGATCGCCAGATTCCAGGCCATTTTCTTGTACATGTTGAGCATGTAGCCCAGCATGATGATGGCCATGGTCGCGCCCATCACCAAGGCCATCCAAGCCCGGGTCTCGCTCCAGAACACGTGTTCGAGGGCGTAGGTATTGAGATACATGAGGCCATACATCACCACGGTTGACGTGGCGATCATGGCAGCGAACCGCCAATAGGACATCTTCATCTTGTCCATCTTCTTTTCGGGCATGTCTTGGCCGTGGCCCTTTGAATCCTGGTGATGATCCATGCGGTTCTTCTCCTTTCTCCAATGGGTAGACGCATGGAGCGAGCAGCTGTTCCACCGCTGCTCGACCATTGGCTGCGACCATCCGGACGGGCTCGCCTCATGGCTGACGTGATATGGTGGTCAAGAATGACCGGTGAAACGCAGAGAACAGCCTTAGGGGTTCACATGTACAATCGACGGAGCTTCATCGTCCTCGCCGGCGCCACTGTTGCCGCCAGCGTCTGGAGTCTTCCTGTTCTGGCAAGCGAGAGCCGCGATCTGGCGGTCTGGAAGGATCCCTGGTGCGGATGCTGCGGGGGCTGGGTTGCCCACATGCAGGCGGCAGGCCACGCAGCCGAGGTCACCGAACTCGAGGACATGGAGACCCTCAAGACCGAGTTGGGTGTCCCGGCCGAGCTGCGCTCCTGTCACACCGCCAAGATCGCTGGTTACGTGATTGAGGGCCATGTGCCTGCCCAAGCAGTCGAAAAGCTTCTGCGGGAACGGCCGGAGATCGTCGGTCTAGCGGTTCCTGGAATGCCTCTGGGTTCACCCGGCATGGGCGCACCGGAGGGAACGCCTCCCGACACCTATGAAGTCATCGCCTTCGGGCTTGAGGGACAGACCACATTCATGCGCTTCCGCGGCATGGAGGTCATCTAAGGTGAACAAGGCCGCGGTGGACGCCGCGGCCTTTTCTGTTCGGGTGCTGTCTTACATCGCATGGCCGCCGGCCGCGAACCCGAAGGCGGCAAGTGCCATCCAGACTGCCATGGCAATCATCATCAGGTTTTCGGTCAGTGAGACGAAGCCAAGCGGCACGTTGCTGGAGCCGCCGACGCAGGCACATTTGAGTTCACGCTTGTCAATGTAGACGGCCTTGAACACCGACACTGCGCCAATGGTGCCAATGAAGAGCGCAATCGGAACTGACAGCCAGGTCAGAGCGCCAGCAATCATCAGCACACCCGCGGCCGCCTCGGCATAGGGATAGATGTAGCTGTAAGGCACCCAGCGTTTCGCCAGGAGATCGTAGTTCAGAAACATGGTGGCGAAGCTCTCCACGTTCTGCAGTTTCAGCAGGGCCAGTGTCACCATCGAAAAGCTGATGAACCATTCAAGGGCACGTAAGGTGAATGGCGTCCCGGCAACCGCATAGCTCACCGCGCCCGCCATCAAGGCGGTCAGCACGAAGAGTACGACCACCGGGCGGTACGTTGTCGCCTTGGGATCAACTACCCGCTTGCCCAAAAAACGGCGCAGATCGTCGTAGCCGCCGACCCGTTGGCCATCGATGAAGGTCTGGGGTGTGGTGGCAACACCATGCTCAGCCTTGAACGCGTCGGTCTCTTCGCGGGTCGTAAGGTGGTGATCCTCGACCTTGTAGCCTGAGCGCTCGAGGAGGTCCTTGGCTTTGAGACCATAGGGACAGGTGTGATTGGGCATGACCATCCGATGAAGGACGGCGGTCTTCTCCAGCGATGCGTTCTTGTCCAGCATTTCTCGTCTCCTTGAAACTTCGCTGGTCCTGATATAGCGTCTGTACCATGGTACAGAGTCAAGAGGGGTATACCCTCACCATCGGAAAACTTGCTGCCTCGGCTGATGTCGGGGTTGAGACAATCCGCTTCTACCAACGCAAAGGCCTGCTTGAGACCCCAACGCGTGACGGAGGCTTTCGGCACTACGGCCGCGAGGATGTTCGCCGCTTGCGGTTCATCCGGGAGGCGCAGACGGCCGGCTTCACCCTCGAAGAGATTGGGGAGTTGCTGGAGCTCGACGCCGGCGAGGACCGGGGTCGAGCCCGAGAACTCGCCAGAGAGCGGATCGAAGGGCTCAACAGGAAGATTGCTGATCTCCAGCGAGCGCGAGACTCGCTGGAGCGCCTGGCCCATGAGTGCGCCGAAGGCACTGAAGGCCCCTGCCCGATCCTGTCTTCGTTCAAGCTCTGATCAGGCCGCAAGCGGAACTAAGGTGAAGAGCATGGATTGTTCCAGGGATTGGGCCTGAACTTCATGGAAGGTTTCTGGTGTCTGACGGGTCGTCGTTGTACGTCTATGTGTTCCGCGGGCCAGGGCAGCATCTCGGCTTTACTGCCGATAGCGATGGAAGTGGTCTGCCCATCCATGCAGGACCATGGTCTATCCTCACACGGCTTCTGATGTCTCCGCAGGATGAACCCAGGCCTCTGGTTCACTCCGCTAAGGAATGCCTGCAGGAAATCGAGATGCATGGCTGTTACATCACGGACGGGCACAGAGCGGTCACTGACGCACTTACCGCCTAGTGCCAGCGCAGCCGTTACTTTCAATCTCCGGTCGATCCCAGGTGCTAGTGCAATGGCCCTGACCGACACGGATGATTGGAATGCAGTTGCCGCACGATGCTCGATTGGGTCTCCCTGAATCCGCACTCCGCCGAAGACTGAGGGATGTTGGTGACTTTCCGCTGCATCGCATCCTTGCCGCCGATCCAAGGCTCCGCTCGATTTCTTTAGAGCTCAATCAGATGCTTGCCTTGGGGGCCGCGCGAGAGGCGCTTCACCGCAAGGAACATTGGGTAAGCCTGCTCACATCTGGCATGGTCCGCTACATCACCGAGCAGTTTCAGTTCGTGGACTTGAGGGGCCAAATCGCATCCTTACGCCAGATCTACCGGGACTTCCTCGAGCATTTGGCCGAGGAGCCAGAAGAGGCGGTTGAACGCCACCACGGCCGGCTCCTTGAATGGACCAGGACACAACTTGCTGTTGTGGGGGCTCTCGAGCTGGTGCGCGGAACAGGATTTCGGCCTGTCTGCTCGAACTACTCCCCGGAGCTGCAGCTCCAAGTGCTGGGCATCCGATCTGAAGAGATAAAGGAGCCTGTCCTCGATCTTGGATGTGGGGACGGCAGCTTGGTACGTTATCTTTGCGACCGTGGCCTTACCGCTACTGGCATCGACCGCAACGCACCAGATGGACTTTTGAGCGGGGAGTGGTTTGACGCCCCCCTCGGTTCCGGACAATGGGGCACGATTATCGCGCACCAGTCGGTTTCGCTGCATTTCCGGAGCGCGCACCATGCGTCTGCCTCCAGAGCGAGCGACTACGCCAGGCTCTACCTGCGGATTCTTCATGCCCTGCGGCCGGGCGGTCGCTTTCTTTACGCCCCCAGCTTGCCGTTCTTCGAGCATGTGCTGCCGAGCGAATTCCTGGTCAGCCACAGTAGCGCCTTCCCGGGTGCCGAGAGCACTATGGTGACAAGGATCTGAGCGGGTCAGTCGGTCATGATCTCCAGTTTGAGACCATCGGGGTCCAGGAAGAAGACGGCGTAGTAGTTACCAGGATAGTCCGGATATGGTCGAGGCGCCTCGAGAACAGCAAATCCACTATCGCACAACCATGTATGGATCTGATCAACGATAGCGCGGTCGGCCACACGGAACGCCAGATGGTGAAAACCGGGCTGATAGAGGGTGTGGCTTCTGGACGCCGCTTCCCCTTTGGCTTGATAGAGCAGGATCTCTGGCTGCCCAATGAGTTCCCATGCTGCCAGCGTGGCGGAGGTCAGCACGTTGCGGTAGCCCAGCATGGACAGCAAGGGAACGTAGAACGTGATTGCCTTCTCGAGATCGCTGGTGGTGAGCGCCAGGTGATGTATTCGCGTCCCCGCCGCCGTCATGCTCTTTCAGGCCTTGCCAGTCGAACCAGCTCCAATGGACGTCCTTGGTCGTCTTTCTCGCGCCTGCCAGTCTCAGTGAAGCCGAGACGCTGATAAAACGCGAGAGCCCCCCGGTTCAAGGCATAAACCTCCACCTCCAGTCTCCCCTTCAAGCTTGCGGCATGCTCAATCAGAACGCGGCCAACACCCTGTCCGTGTGCTGAAGGTCGGACGAAGAGCCCGCCGACGAAACAGTCGAGCAGTCCGATGAAGCCCAAGGGCTCCCCAGCCTCGACCGCCACCCAGTTCTCGGCCTTGGGGAGATAGACGTCACGGACAAGGACCTTCTGTTCGCGCAAATCTTGTTCACTGAGGAAGGGGTGACCGACGCGCGACGCTTCGAGCCAGATGTCGACCAACCCCTCTCGGTCGCTGGTGGTGTAGGGGCGGATGGTAAGCAATGAATTCTCCCTATTTCCTTTGTGAGCGGCAGTCAGCTTTAAAACGCGCACCCGGATCTTGTGTGACTTACATCACAGAACCATGCGGGATGCTCCTGCGATCATTCCCGAGGTTTTTTCCGCAACTTCTGGGATACACATGATGACCACACCCGCACTCGAAGCCCCCGCCTCGCCGCCGACCACCGAACTGGGTTGGTTTCTGCTTACTACCTTGGGGCTGGTTTTTGCAGTGGGTGGCACGATTGCCGCTCTTGGACTTCAGCCCGAAAGTTCAGCCTATCCAGTATTCTATGCGGCGCTTGTTGATGGCATCGAAACGCTGCCGCACGTCCTTACGGGCCCGCAGCTTATTCAGTTCTTTTCCCATAAAGCCCGCCCAGCTTAATTCGCGCTGGAGAATGCGTTTTCTCCTGTGACATGTCGAGGGACCAAAGGTGCCAAGGATAATCGGGGGGATTATATCTAGGGTATGGACACTGATTTTGAATACGACGTCGCATTCAGCTTCAATCAACAAGATGAGGCGCTGGCCCTGCAGCTAAACGATATGCTGTCGGACCGGATGAAGACGTTCATCTACACGGAGCGGCAAAAGGAGATCGCCGGCCGCGATGGTGTGGAGGCGTTCTCGGACGTCTATGGCAGGAAGGCACGAATTGTTGTCGTCTTCTACCGGAAGGAGTGGGGCGAGACCAAGTGGACCACGGTCGAGATGAACTCGATCCGAACTAGGGCTTTCGACAGCGGATACGACTTCACCCTCTTCATTCCCACCGAAGAAAAACCGACGATGCCGTCGTGGGTACCAAAAACCCGCTTGTACTTTGGTCTCCCCCG
Organism: Devosia sp. RR2S18; assembly: GCF_030177755.1. Lineage (NCBI taxonomy): Bacteria > Pseudomonadati > Pseudomonadota > Alphaproteobacteria > Hyphomicrobiales > Devosiaceae > Devosia > Devosia rhizosphaerae. The sequence continues at coordinate 1,380,724 of NZ_CP126539.1, read as the reverse complement.
CTTCGGACTTGAGGGGGCGGCCGGAGCTATCGAGCATCTGGTCACGGAGGCGGGTGGGCGTCCCCACGAGGAAACGCTCGCTGACCACGCGGCCCGAGCGGCTCGTGCAGCTAAGTTCAAGCAGGAGCAGAAGCAGTTCCAGAATAGCGATACAGGCGTGAGGGCTGCTGCCAAGGCGTATGCTGATTTCGGGGCCGCGCTGCAGTCGAAGGCTGAGGAGATCAAACCGCTCGGTCTACGCGTCGAGTTCAAGCAAACGGACACCTACTTTATCGCGTCGCTGTACCCCATACATATGATCTGTAACTGGTGGGCCTATTACTCGAACGTCATGGAGGACGTGACGCTCAACATCACCTGGAACCTAGGGTTTCCTCAAGGCATCCCGGGGTTCTGGGGCAGCCCCGACGGACATCGCACCCTTCAGACGAAGAAGTTCAGCTATGGCCTCGTGCGGCCTGGCGTTGAAGCTTACTACCTCAAGTCCGAACCCAACCGTGATTGGAGCCCTGACAGTCTCGCCGATCACGTATTGAAGGTGCTCATCGACGTGCAAGCGCGCAACAAAGGTCGCGATTAGGCATGCTTGACCCTGAATGTGGCATTTGCTATAGCATTTGCTACATTCATGGAGTTTGCTATGAGTAACCCGTTTTTTGAGAAGCTTGATCACCTGATCTATACCGCTGGCGACGTACAGCGCATGCTCCCGATCGAGCCATCGCGACTACAGATGCTCGTCAAGCGACACTTCCCTACGATCGCCGCGCGTGAGGGCCGCAACAGGCGGTACTCGCCGCGCATGATTATCTGGGTTTCTCTTACTAGCCAGCTGATGGACCTCGGCGTTTCGGTGAGCACTGCTGCACATACAACGCAGTTCGCTTTCGGCGGTAGTTTGGACTTGATGTACTCTCGCCTCGCCGATGAGGACATCGAGCAGATCAAACGCATTGCACGGACTTACGCAGTTGCTCACCCTACGACCATGCCTGGCGAGCCCCCACAATTCGGCCTCGTTGACATCGAGCCACAGTGGACCGGCGGATGGGCTTTGATGATCCCGCTTGGAATGCATCTGATCGAACTGGGTAATCGATTCAACGCCGGCCGGTCAGCCGAGCCGGGCCCCACAGTTCAATGGGCGTGAGGTCATCCCAACACGAATCTGCAGATGGCTGAATGTCACATGCTAGCTTAAGGGTGACGGCAAGTTTCAGCTGAACGACCAAAATGGGGCGGCTTCAGACCCTCGTACTCGTCGATCAGGCCAGAGCCTGCGCGTCCGGTTTTAGGAAGTCAAGACGCGCTTCATAGCGGCCGAAATGGGGCGCGAAGATGCCGTTCCCAGTTGGAGAAGCCTCGAGGGGGAACTTCATCACCCGATAACAAGTTCAACGTTCTGGTAAAGATCAGGTGACATTAGGAACTGCCTTTCCGGTGAGCCATTTAGGCCCAACCTCATCAGCGGGCAAGAAGATGGACAGCTACAGAAAATCCGAACTGGACCGGCACAATTCAACCGAAGCTCCTCCCAACATCACGGAACTTACCGAGAAGGTGATCGCCGCTCTCGAAGACGACATGCGCCGGGAGCGAGCTGCTCTTGTGTTCTCCCGAGTGCCGGAGGCCCATATTGCCTCCGCGCAAGATCGGCCTGGTAGCATCTTCCTCTGAGCCGATGTGCCGGTGCAGTAACAGCACGAACTGGGGTTCGCCGCCCCGACGCAGAACGCAGCCATAGAGACGCGGATATGTTCCGAGGAAACCAAGGCGGCCTCAATGGGGAGATCTGTTTGCAGAGGGCGAGTCCGATGAGCATCGCACGGCTCAGATTTCTCCACTGCCGAAGCTCAGGCAGAGCCACGCTTGACGATCTCGAAGCCGATGTCATGAACTGGAGCCGTCGCCTGCCCTGACGGTTTGAAGCGGTTGATCAGTGCGTCGGCTGCCGCGCTGCCTAGAAGGTCCCGGTCCACTCGCACGGAGGTCAGTGCCGGCTCTGTGTAGGCGGCAAACTCCTGGTCGCCGAAACCAATTACAGCCAGTTCGCTCGGGACCCCCACGCCTCGAGCTTTCGCCTCGACCAAGATACCTTGCGCGAACTGATCCGAGCTACAGAAGACAACCGAGCCCCTGCTGTCTCCGCGTTCGATCAACTGCAACGCGGCCTCACGCCCAGTTTTCAATGTGGCTGATCCTGCGACGTCAACTTTGACGACGCTCTCGCCACCGCGTTGATTGAACCTGGAGATGAAGGCATCCCGCCGACGCTCGGCTCTTTGATCGGCAGCGGTGATCGTGGCTGCACGTCGATAGCCACTCTCGAACGCGAAGTCCGCTGCAGCCGCACCCGCTGCAGCATGAGAAAAGCCGATGCAGACATCAATCGGCGTTTCCGTTACGTCCCAGACCTCGACCACCGGAATCCCCGCGCCCATCAGCATGCGGCGGACGCTCGGACTGTGATGAACTCCGGTCAGCAGCATGCCGTCGGGACGGCGCGAGAGGAGAGCCGCAACAACTTCCTCCTCCCGCTCCTGAGAGTGGCCGGTCTCCGAGAGCATGATCTGGTAGCCATGGCCGCGCATGATCTCGGAGAAGGCATGCAGCGTGCTTGAATACACGACGTTGGTGATTGAGGGGACCAGAGCTGCAATCAGGTTGCTCTTGCTGGAGGCAAGGGCACCCGCCAGTGCATTGGGCACGAAGCCGGTGAGCCTAATCGCCTCCTTGATACGCTGGAGCGTCTCGGCGGACACCTTCGAAGGGTCAGAGAGCGCACGGGATACTGTCACCTGCGACACCCCCGCCAACCTGCCGATATCGGCCATGGTGACACGGCCGCTGCCGCTTGCCTGGCGATCGGCCGAAGGGAGGCGATCCGAGGCGGAGGAAGTCATGTGAGCAAGTCTCCAGGCATTTCGGGCTAGATCTTCTCCGCCATAGCCTTCGACCTGCGCGCCATCAAGATCGACCCAACCACCGAAGCGACGATGAGGACCCAAAGAACCACGGCAATCCAGCTCTTGGTGAAGAAGATGGTCAGATCACCGAAGGACTCAAGGCTTTTCACGAAGTAGATTTCCGCCGATGGCCCGAGGATAAAACCAATGATGAAGGGCGCTATCTCCAGCCTGATCTTGATCGCCAGCCAGCCGAAGATGCCAAAGATAAGAAGGGTCCAAACGTCGAACATGATGCCGTAATTGATCGTGTAGGCGCCGATCACGCACATCATCAGGATGACGGGATAGAGAATGTACTTGGGAACCGTCACCACCATGGCGAACCACCGGATCGCGAAGTACATCATGATGAACATGGCGACGTTCGCAATGATCATCGCGACAATCATGGCGTTCCAGGTTTCCGGGTTGTTCCCGATGAACAATGGACCAACCTGCACGCCTTGGAGAGCGAAAGCACCGATCAACAGAGCCGTCGTGGAGTCTCCGGGGATGCCAAGCGACAGGAGTGGTACCAGCGCCCCGCCAGTCAACGCGTTGTTGCCGGCCTCTGTCGCTATGATCCCCTCGGCTGATCCCTTGCCGTATTCCTCGGGGTGCTTCGAGGTAGTCTTTGCCGCCGTATAGGAAAGGATCGACGCCGCCGAGCCGCCCACACCTGGCAAGATGCCTATGAACGTGCCGATGGCCGAGGACTGGAACAGGTTTCGCCCCTGCCCTTTGAGAACCGAGAACGAGAAGCGTGATTGTGCGCCAACCTTGATCTCGCTGGCGGTCTTCGCTCGCGGCATGCCCTTCTCAGCTTCCTCCAGGATCGCGGCGAGGCCGAAGAGAGCGATCAGCACTGGTAGAAGGGAGAAGCCGCTGTCCAGCCAATACTCGGTACCTGGAGGGATTAGACGGTAATGCCCATTGCCACCGTCCGTCACGTCGTACACTCCGATCAGGCTGATGAAGATCCCAAGGAAACCAGAGAAGATGCCGAGGAGCATATTGCTGGAGAGGGCCGCCATGACGGTAAGTGCAAAGAAGATAATCAGGAACTTCTCCACGTAGGAAAACCGAATGGCGAAATCCGCCAGGGCAGGCGCAAAAAAGTAGAGCGCTATGAGGGAAAAAAGTCCGCCGACCAGCGAAGCGATGATGCTAATGCGCAAAGCCTTTTCACCTTCGCCCCGCTGAGCCATCGGATAGGCGTCAAAGCAGGTGGCGATAGAAGATGGCGTACCGGGAATTCCCAGCAGCACAGCTGGCACTGTCCCTCCCGAGATGCCACCGACATAAAGCCCAAGCAGCAGTGCCAACCCGTTCTCAAGTCCTAGCGAATAGGTCAGTGGCAAACAAACCGCGACCGCCATGGTGGCTGTCATGCCGGGGATAGCGCCGAAAATTATGCCGACAAAGGTCCCGCTGACGATCAGCGCGACAAAGAGCGGCGAGATCAGGCTGAAGATATCCATCACCTAGTCAGCTCCAGCTTACGGTAGCGTGAGAAAGAAGATGTCACTGAGGAGCCACCAAACGAGCAGAGGGCCAACCAGAGCGACAACAAGGACCGGCACCATCTTCCGCCATGTGCGCTCATGCATGAACAGGATGGCAGCGAGGGCAACGAAAGGAATGGAGCACAAAAGAAAACCCAGACCGGTGTTGGGCCAGATTTCGCCGATAGGCACCATCAGCAGAAAGTAAACTACGGTAAGCGCGAGAGCACCGAGAAAGCGCAGCTTGTCCATCTCGGCAAAGGTCCTGCGCCACATCGTGGCGGAACCCAGAATGGCGGCCCGCTCGACGATCAGGATTGCCAGACCCAGCAACAGCAGAATGGCCCCGATGAGTGTCGGAAAAACCAGATGCGATGTTGCGAAATCGATCTGCACACGGGTCAATTCACCCATTGCCACCTCCTTGTTCGACACGCTGCCAAGATGGGATCCAAGGCTGTTGCCCGGACCCCATCCTTGGGAGACTGCCTCGTGGACTATTCGACCTTGAGCTGCTCGATGATACCGGCAACCGTGTCACGCTTGTCGCTCAGGTGTTCGAGCGCCTCATCCCGCGGCTGGAAGTTGGGGATGAAGAAGGCTTCGGATTGCCGCTGCTGGATCTCGCCCTCAGCGTAGATTTTCTCAAGTGCGGTATCGATGGCGTCCATGATCGCCGGGTCCATTTCCTCGTTGTAGAGGAGGAAGAACTCCTTATCGAAGGCGAAGTCGTCCGTCCCGTCCAGCGTCACACTGGTGGCCGGGCTCGCATACTGCAGGAACTCCTCGCGGGTGGTGTCACCCATACCCGCTTCAGGAGCCTGCTCCAGCGTCTGCGGCCGTGCCGTGATCCAGACGAAACGCATCGCCTTGGGATCGTCCGCGCCGAGCTGGGTGAACTGCTCGTTGGCCTGGATCGAGCCGTTGATCACATCGGCCAATCCGTCCCACATGGCCTGGTTCTTGTCCGCCTGTGAGCCGGTGTTCACCGCAACGATATTGGCTTCCGAGCCGGGAGAACGGACCCGAGCCGCATTTTTCATTGCGGTGAAGCCAATTTCGGAAACACCACCGGGTTGGATGGCGACCCTTACCTGCGTGCCAGCCTCGGCGGCATCCAGGATGTCCTCCATGGTCTGGTAAGGCGAGTCCGCCGGCACGAGGAACGAGTCACCGGGATTGATGGCGACTGTCGGACCGATGATGAAGTTCTCGAACGGATCGTCGTTGCCGGGAACACCGTAGAGGTGGGACAGATAGATCTGGTCATGGTGCAGCATGATGGTGTTGCCGCGAGTGTCTCGTGCCAGCGCCTTGAGGCCCTCACTGGTACCCACCGGATCTACCTTGATATTAACGCCGAGCTGCTCTGAGAGCGCCTCCGCCACAATGGATGCGTTCTGGTAGGTATCCCCACCAGTCGAGGTCGAGCCGATCACCATACGGATGTTGTTGGGCAGGTTCTGCGCGGCAGCAGCCAAGGGCTGGGCCGCAATGGCCATGGCGCCGATGGCGACGACAATCATTCTGCGAGTGAGTTTCATTGATTCCTCCCGTGCCGCGCTGCTCGCGGCGTTTCCGGATAATGGCGGACCGCACCTGCGCCCACCACCTCGATCACATCTTTTGAATGCGCATACATAGTCATGCCGACGGCTTCCCAAACTGTCAACCCCGTCCAAGGCCACGCACCTTCACGGCAGTATTATGGACTAATTGGGCAGCGGAGAGTTCGCGCAGAGCTGGTTGACAGAACCCGATGGATACGCATACACGAAAGGGAACTTGGAGGTGACCCGATGAAGTTTGGCCATAAGAAATCGGTGGACGCCCTGCGCTCAGCACGTTGGTTTGCCCCGGACGATCTGCGCAGCTTTGGTCACCGGTCCCGCCTGATGCAACTCGGCTTTTCCGAGGAAGACTTCATGGGCAAGCCGATAATCGGCATCCTCAACACTTGGTCCGAGCTCAACTCTTGCCATGGGCATTTCCCGCAGCGCGTTCAGGACGTAAAGCGCGGCATCGCCCAGGCGGGCGGTTTCGCGGTGGAACTGCCCACCCTGTCGGTGGACGAGAGCTTCACCAAGCCCACCTCAATGCTCTACCGCAACCTCCTCGCGATGGAGACCGAGGAGATGATCAGGTCGCATCCACTGGACGGCGTAGTACTCATGGGCGGTTGCGACAAGACCACCCCGGGCCTGGTGATGGGCGCCCTTACCGCCGGCCTGCCAATGATTTTTCTGCCAGCCGGCCCAATGTTGCGCGGGCACTATGCCGGAACCACACTGGGCTCGGGTTCGGATGCGTGGAAGTACTGGGACGAGCGTCGCGCGGGCAATGTTTCGGACGAGCAGTGGCGGGGGCTCCAGGGCGGCATTGCTCGCTCTGCCGGGGTGTGCATGACGATGGGCACGGCCTCAACCATGACGGCGATCACCGATGCCATGGGCCTTACCCTGCCCGGTGCCTCGTCCATTCCTGCGGTGGATTCGGGGCATTCACGCATGTCCTCGGCTTGCGGGCGTCGTATCGTTGACATGGTCTGGGAGGACCTTACGCCTGAAAAGATCGTGACGGATGCTTCCATCCGGAACGCTGCCGTCGTCGCAATGGCGACGGGCTGCTCGACAAACGCGGTTGTCCACCTCATCGCGATGGCCCGACGGGCTGGCGTCGCCCTGTCCCTCGACGATCTCGATGCGCTCGGCCGAACCACGCCGCTGATTGCCAATGTCCGGCCATCCGGGAAGGATTACCTGATGGAGGATTTCTATCAGGCGGGGGGCTTGAATGCTCTGATGAAGCAATTGGGGGATCGCCTGGATACAAGCTGCGTGACGGTGACGGGCAGAACGCTGGGCGAAAACATCGAGGATGCCCAGGTGTACAATGATGATGTCATTCGTCCGCTGTCCAATCCGGTCTATCACGAAGGATCGCTGGCGGTTCTGCGCGGCAATCTCTGCCCCGACGGCGCGGTGATCAAGCCGGCTGCATGCGACCCCGCCTACCATGTGCATCAAGGTCCCGCGCTGGTCTTTGACAACTATCCCGACATGAAAAAGGCCGTGGACGACGAAAACCTCGACATCACGCCGGAGCACGTCATGGTGCTGCGCAATGCCGGCCCTCAAGGTGGACCCGGCTTTCCCGAATGGGGCATGCTGCCTATACCCAAGGCGCTGCTCAAGCAGGGGCACCGCGACATGCTGCGCATCTCGGATGCCCGAATGTCAGGCACCTCATATGGCGCCTGTGTTCTCCACGTGTCTCCGGAGAGCTTCATTGGCGGCCCGCTCGCCTTGCTCCAGACCGGTGACATTGTGCGGCTCGACCTGCCCAACCGCCGGCTCGACATGCTGGTGTCCGAAGAGGAGCTGGCACTCCGACGTGCCGCCTGGCAGCCACCTACCCCCAGGTTCGAGCGCGGCTGGGGGTGGATGTATGCCCGCCACGTGACCCAGGCCGACAAGGGGTGCGACTTCGACTTCCTGGAGCGGGACTTCGGTGCCGCTGCCGGCGAACCCGACATCTATTGAGGGGGACAACGATGCTTACACTGGATCAGGCACTCACCGGCATTTCCGGCATTCTGGTGACCCCCTATGACGGCAATGGGGACATTGCCCCTGCCCGGCTAGCCCCGATCCTCGACCGGGCTCTGGCGGCGGGCCTGCACATGCCAGTCGTCAACGGCAATACCGGCGAATTCTATGCCCTCACCATCGGCGAGGCGATCACCATGGTGCACGAGGTGGCGGAATTGGTTGCCGGCAAGGCACCTCTGCTCGCGGGTGTGGGGCGCGGCGTCCGAGACGCTTGCCGCCTAGCTCAGGCCTCAGCCGAAGCCGGTGCGGCCGCACTCATGGTGCACCAGCCGCCTGACCCTTTCGTCGCTCCTCGCGGTGTCGTCGACTACCTCAAGGCGGTTGCCGACGCGTCGGGCGGGCTGCCGATGATGCTCTATTTGCGCAACGATGCGATCGGAACCATGGCAATCGCCGAACTCTGCGCAGTACCGGGCGTCAAAGGCGTGAAGTGGGCAACTCCAAACCCGCTGAAGCTCGCCGAGGCGAAAGCTGCCTGTTCGCCGGAGATTGTTTGGGTCGGAGGCTTGGCAGAAATCTGGGCGCCCGCCTTCTATGCTGTCGGTGCGCGGGGCTTCACCTCTGGCCTCATCAATGTCTGGCCCGAGCGCTCCCTTGCAATCCATGCCGCACTCGAGGCGGGTGACTTCAAGGAGGCCAACCGGCTCATTGCCGGCATGAAGGCATTCGAGGAGATCCGGGCCGAGGAAATGAACGGCACCAATGTCACGGGCGTGAAAGCGGCTCTGCAGGCCCTAGGTCGTGATTGCGGGCCCACCCGTCCGCCTTCTGCCTGGCCGCTGACAACGACGCAGCAAGAAAAACTCACCGCCTTCATTGCTGAAAACAAGCTGCGATAGACCGCCGCCCGCGTGCGCCGGCAACGTCTACTCAAGGAGAAGACCATGGACGAAACACTGCGCGACAAGCTCATGACCATTTCGGTCGCAACCCTCGCCACCGCGCTCTACAAGCGTGGCCTGCGCAACCAGGTCATCCAGGGAGTTCATCCGGTCAAGCGCAAGGGCCGCAACATGGTGGGTCCTGCCTTCACCCTGCGATACATCCCCGCCCGTGAGGACCGCAATCAACTGGTCGAGTTCCGTCGCGCCGATCATCCGCAGCGGGTGGCGGTGGAAACCTGCCCCGCCGGCCACGTCCTAGTGATGGACAGCCGCAAGGATCCACGGGCAGCGTCTGCCGGCGACATCCTCGTTACCCGCATGATGGTGCGCGGCGTCGCTGGCGTTGTAACCGACGGCGGCTTCCGGGATGCCGCGACCATCGGCGAACTCGACATACCCGCATACCACAACCGTCCCTCCAGCCCGACCAACCTGACGCTCCATGAAGCGCTGGAGCTCAATGTACCGATCGGCTGCGGCGATGTGGCGGTGTTTCCGGGCGACATCCTTGTTGGCGACGAGGACTGTGTCATCGTCATTCCTCAGGACATCGCAGGCGAGATCGCCGATGAGGCGACCGAAATGACTGCGTACGAAGACTTCGTTGTGGAAAGGGTCAAAGCCGGCACGCCCGTTATTGGCCTCTACCCATGCACCAAGGACGAATATGCCCAGGAATTCGCCTCCTGGCGCGCTGCCAAAGGCCGGTAGACACTTTCACACGAACCTGTTCTTCCTCCGAAAGAGACCTCGCTGCGGATCATCTCGGCTGTCCTCGACGCGGTCTCTGAACAGTGCACTTAATGTTTAAAAAGGGGCCGTCTGCGGACTGTCCGGTTTTGGCGAAGTTGTAGGCTAAGCTGCCGTTGCAGTTCGTTGCCTCAGAAGAGGTCAGCAGCAAAGGAGCGCCTCGCTTAAATCGATCCTAAGCCACCAATTGCGACGCGAGCTGCCGACCCAGTTTCCCTTGTGCTGACGAGGCTAAGACCTTGGGGCCTATGCTTTCAGCACCACCACCTTCGTGCCGACGGGGGTTCTTTCGTAGAGGTCCATCATGTCTTGAGTGAGCAGGCCCACGCAGCCGCTGGTCACACCTTTGCCGATCGTCTCTGGCATGATCGTGCTATAGAGCGTGTAAAGCGTGTAGGCGCCGTTCTGATAAAGATAGAGCGTGCGGGCGCCGAGGGGATTGTCGAGACCGGGTGGCATGCCGCCGGCATACTTGGCAACCTCTGGCTGCCGCTGGATCATCTCCCTTGGTGGAGTCCAGACGGGCCACTCGGCCTTGCGGCCAATATACGCATCGCCGTTCCACAGGAACCCGGCGCGACCAACATTGGCGCCATAGCGGGTGGCCATGCCGGCGTCTTCGATTCGATAGACATAGTAGTTGCTGGGATCAACGATGATGGTTCCCGGCACTTCCTCGGTGTCGTAGCGCACCGTACGGCGCATGTATTTGGGGTTGATCTTGTTGATGTTTACGGCGGGGATCGGGAAACGCTCGTCGGGGAGAGGCCCGTAGACTCGCTCGGCCTCGGCAACACTCATTATTCCGCCAGTTGTCGTGCAGCCAGCTAGGGCAAGCGCACCGAGGGCGGCCGAACCGAGTAGAAAAGATCGCCGGCCGAAACAAACCGGCGCCCCATCGGGTGAAACGGAGCTCTCCGCCTCGTTGGCACCGGTAATACTTTGGACAGTCATGCATCCCCCTGCCCTATGGGCCATGATCTTGCGAGTCGTTAGCCAAGTCCGATCTTCTCGGAGATTGGTCTTACAGGCGGCGATTGGCAAGGTCGGTGAGTCTCACTTCCGAAAATGCGCTAAGCGACGGCCGCTTCAAGCATGAGAAGACGCGATGAGTGGCAATCAGCAGCTGGGATTCTATGGCGGCTTTCCAAAAGCCGCCGACTTCACCGGGGGCAACATCCATCGCGTCCGTCATAACCATCTGCAATCGTGAAAACCCGATGCCCGTACCGATCAATCTCTAATCCGCTGACCGCTCGCGTCGAAAACGAGAACCCGGGACGGATCAAAAGTGCAGCGCAGTTGCTCTCCGGCGTTGGCTCTTGTCTGACCACGTTGTTCGATCAGGATAATCTGGCCATCAGGGAGGGCGCCGTGGACAACGGAGGTGCCTCCCAGGTTTTCCACGACCTGAGCTTTCACATCAAAGCCGTATGGAGCCGAGGAAGGCTCATCGAACTGCTCCGGACGGATGCCGACCGTCACCTCACCTGGCGACAATGAAAGGCCTGGGGTCACTAAGTCGATGCCACCCACCTGCAGTTTGTTGCCGTCGCTGGTTGCCTTGATCAGATTCATTTTGGGGGACCCGATAAATCCGGCGACGAAGTCGTTGTCCGGATCGGCGTAAAGCTCGGTTGGCGTGCCGACCTGTTCGATGCGTCCGGCACGTAGAACAACGATCTTGTCGGCCAGCGTCATCGCCTCAACCTGGTCGTGGGTCACGTAGATCATGGTAGCACCCAGATCCTGGTGGAGCTTGGCGATTTCGACGCGCATCTGGACGCGCAACTCGGCATCAAGATTGCTGAGCGGCTCATCGAACAGGAAGGCCCGCGGCTGGCGTACAATGGCACGCCCAATCGCGACGCGCTGGCGCTGCCCACCCGAGAGCTGTGCCGGCTTGCGTCGCATCAGCTGGTCGAGTTGGAGAATGCGGGCTGCTTCCGTGACACGCGTCGCGGTTTCTTCTTTCGAAGTCCCCGTCATGCGCAGGCCGAAGCTCATGTTCTGCTCTACGGTCATGTGCGGATAGAGCGCGTAAGATTGGAAAACCATGGCGAGCTTACGGGCGGCTGGCTCCAAATCGTTGACCACGGAATCGTCGATGCAGACCTGGCCGTCCGTAACGTCTTCGAGGCCCGCGATCATACGGAGCAGCGTGGACTTACCGCAGCCCGATGGCCCCACAAACACCACGAACTCGCCATCCTCGATAGCAAGGTCGATGCCGTGAATGATGTTCGCAGCGCCGAAGCTCTTCCTGACCTTGCGCAGCTCTATGGCGGTCATGCGCTAATCCTCTCAAACCAAGATTGAACGCTCTGCGGATCGAGTTCGGGTGCGGGCGCAGGGTTCTCTAGATATGCGGCGAGAGCTTGTCGCATCGCGCGTGCCACGGGGCGAGACACTAGATCCGCCTCAAGATCCATCGCCGAGATGATCAGACGGCCTTTGCCGATTTGAGCCTCGCCTAAGAGAAGCAGGTCCCGGTTCTCGTTCCAATCATCAACGACGCGCACGATCGGGCGGAAGCCGGTTCCCGCGACCTCAAGGGCGCGACGATGGAAGCTCAGTTCGAACCAGTGCCAGTCGGTGTGCGTGTCGGAGGGGAAGTTCTGAAACAGCGGGTGGCTGGTGTCATTGATGAGACCCAGAGTGTGCGGCGCCTGTCCATCTGTCCACAGCGTGTTCCAGAAGGCAGCGGTATGGCCGAGCACGGCGTTGGGCTTCAAGTCGTTCGGTGCAGGCATCAGAACAAGGGTCTCTCCCGCCTCTAGGCGCGCGAGGGCACTTGCATCAAGCATGCTAATGACCGGAAGCTTCGCTGGCGGACGGGCTGCAGGCATGGTCCACAGACTCCATCGGTTGCGATAATCGGTGCCCTCCACCTCGAGGACGAGCTCGTAACGGGCGGGTGCCTCGAGACCATCTGCATCAATCCGGAGGGTGCCGAGATCATGCACCTCTCCGGTAGGCAATTCGCTGAAGGAGATGGTACCCTCTTTGGTGGTAGCGCCGTTGTCGTCGATCAGCTGCCAGTGCACGCCTCCAGCCGCAAGCGGCTTAGGGTCGAACTGAGCGAGTTGGACGGCGGTCGTGAAACTGCCGCCCTCGACCAGAATGAAGCTCTCGGCACGCAGCAGCGGTACGACGGGCGCACAGAACTCCCGGAACTGCGCCGGCGTCACATAAGGCTTTTCATCCCAGAAGGCGTCGACGACGCCAACAATTGCCGTGCCTTGTCCGGAGAAGTCCTGCAAGCCGAGCAGTTGCACCCCGGCCATGTCAGGCGTGCGCAGGGCAGCCTCCACCTCTTCTTTGTAGAGCTGGGTCTGAAGCGCTCCACTCGCCATCATCAGCTCACGGGCGAGATGACCGAGCCCCTTGGCTTCGAGGTCTTCCTGGATCATCTCGAAATTGCGGGCTTCGAGAACGCCAGTGTACTTCTTGAGTTCTTCGAGGTTGGGGTACACGCACCATTGCCCAATCTCATGGCTGACGAGAGGCATGGGCACAGACTGGATCCATTCGCTCCAATCGGTGATCGTCTCAAGCGGGCGGGCATTAAGCCGACCGTTGAGGCCTTCCATCCACCGCTGATTGCGGGGCTCCGGCTTGGAAATGTAGTCGGCCCGCTTCAGCGTGGGCCAGCCCGAGCCGCCGGTATAGAGGCGGCGGCTGTCCTTCGCCTGCCATTTATCGAGGAAGCGTTCGAGGAAGCTGTGTGTGCCCGTTCCGTTCACCTCGTTTCCGACGCAAAGCATCACAAAGCTGGGGTGATTGCCGTAGTCGCGCACAATGCGTTCGGCCTCAGTGTGGATGTAGCGATCAAGTGCTGGATCGGCTCCGAGGACCGGCCACACGGGCGTCTCAACATGCAGCAGTAGACCAAGCCGGTCAGCCACCTCGAAGGCAGCCTTGGGCGGGCACCAGGAGTGATAGCGAATATGATTGAGACCATAGGCCTTGGCGGTGCCAAATACCTTTTCCCATCCGGCATGATTAGTCGGCGGATAGCCGGTAAGTGGGAAGATGGCACACTCGAGGGTGCCACGCAGGAACACGCGGCGGCCGTTTAGCGTCAGGTGGCGGCCGTCCCGGCTGAAGTCGCGGATGCCGAAGGTAGTCTCGTATCTGTCCTGAATTTCCCCGTCGCGGCGCCACTCGACTGCGAGGCGATGGACGACAGGATCGAATTCGTCCCAGAGCCTGGCCGTCTCCGGGAGGTCTAGATCAAGCGATGCGCGGGTAAAGCCGCTGTCTACGACTAGAGAGTGGTAGACCTCCATTGGCTCGGCTTGGCCCTCGAAGCGGAAGGTCAACACCAGTTCATTATGGTGCTCGCCATGCCACCAGGTGGGCCAGCGATTGTCCTGATCGAAGACGTCGAGTTCGATGTCGAGGTGTGCCTTGTAGCTACGAGCATCGACGTCAATGCGGGCGATCTGCGCCCGGGATCCCTCAATGCGGAGATAGCCCACAACGCCGTTCCAGTTGGTCTGGGTGTGCTCGGTTTTAGAGTGGGCAACATCGCCCATGAGCGCATGATCGCGGATGATCGCGTCTCCAACGGCTTCGAAACGTCCGTTATCGATCATCATCACCAGCGAGTGGCTTCCCGCGGCGAGCTTGCCGGCCAGCATGCGAACGGCCGTGGAAAGGCTCTCGTCGCGGCCGAGCTTGTAGCCATCGAGCCAGATGTTGACCTCACCGTGAGGGCGCTCAAGGGCGATGTGGAAGAAATGATCGTCTAGCCCCTCCGGCACCTGGAAGGTGCGGGCGTACCAAGCCTTGCCGACATAGGGATGGCGACGGCTGAGGTGAGCCATCGTTCTGGCAGTCGAGAACGGCGTCTTTTCGGCTTCATCCACGCTACCCGGAAGTGAAATCGTGTCGTTGAATGGTGACTTGAACCATTGCTCCGCCTCCCCCTTGTTGTCGGGGTCGAGGGCAAAAGACCATTGGCCTTCGAGCGGGATTGAAAACAGCATGAAATATCTCTGAGAATTCGCGTGAACCGGCGAGCGGATGACCGCTCGCCGGTGTGGGAGTTACATGCGAGCCTGGACCTCTGCCTTGGCGGCTTCGATCGCTTCGTCCACGGTCGAGACACCGCGGGCGACATTGTCGATCGCCGTTCGCATCGCCGTCATGGCAACGTTGTCGAGTGGATTGAGAGTGAATGGTACGAGCTCGGCCTGAACCGGTGCGAAGATCTCGTTGACGTTCTGACCGCCATAGTAAGGATCCTCGAAGTTCAGCCACTCCGCTTCTCCCGCCGGCGAATAGGCCGGATAGAGATCGTCGTTCTGGAACTGTTGCTTGAGGCTTTCGTCGTTGGTCACCAGCCACTGGATGAAGGCCCAGGCCGCTTCCTTGTTCTCTGAACTCTCCAGAATTCCGATGTAGTCGCCGCCGCTGTTGAATGAACGGTTGCCGCTCACTCCGGGGGCTGTCGCTACGGCCCACTGCCCGCTCTGGTCAGTGGCATAGGCACGCTTCAAAAGACCGCCAAACCAATTGCCGTAGAGCACCGTAGCCAGTTGGCCGCGCTGAAAGGCGCCCTGCCATTCCGGCGTCCAGGCAGCGAACGGCGAGATCATGCCCGCATCGGCGGCTTCCTTCACCTTTTCTAGGCTGGCGCGGAAGACAGGATGATCGAACTGCAGATTGCCCTCAGCATCAAAGAGACTCACCCCTTCCTGAGCCATCATCGCGCGAACGATCTCTTCGCCGTTTCCGATGACCCAACGTTCATTAGGAATGACCAGTTTCTGGCCTTCAGTGATGAAGGCATCCCAATCTGAAAATAGGGCGCTGACCTCGGTGGGATCGGTTGGCAGCCCGACCTCTTCAAAAATGTCACGGCGATAGAACATTCCGCCCGGTCCGGTATGCTTGGGCAGGGCAACAATCTTGCCATCGTCAAGGGTTACGTTCTGCACGGTAAAAGGCGCGAACTCGTCCATCATCTCGGAGGCATTGAACGGGGCTTCACGCAGGTCGGCCCAATGCGGCCGATCGCGCAGTAGCGCCATCATGCCGATCTCAATCATCGCCACATCCGGTCCACTGTTGGAGAGCATGGCACGCTGTAGGTTGTTGAGGTAGGCGTCGTTGGCAGTTGGGAAACCCTGCACGTTGACGGTGATGTTGGGATACGCCTCGTTAAATGTTGGCATCAACGCAGCGAGCGTCCGGTCGTTGTTTGGCCAAGTCCAGACACTGATCGTGCCGGAAATATCGGAGGACGGAGCCGTCGCTTCTTGAGCTAAGGCTGGTCCTGCCATGACGATGGCAAGCGCGGTGGTCGCGAATGCCTTGTTCCAGATATTCATGTCTTCTCCTCCTTGTTAGGCCGCTTGTGCGGCCCGTTACGTCGACTACTTCACCGCACCCGAGGTGAGCCCCGCAATGAACTGGCGGCTCAAAAGGGCGAAGAGAACAAAGACCGGCACCAGACCCATGAGCGTGGCGAGCATCACGGCCGGCATGTCCGAATAATGGGTTGTGGAAAGCATGGTCAGCGCCAGCGGCACCGTGAAGCGGGAACCTTCGGCCAGCACCACCAGCGGCAGCTGGAAGTCGTTCCAGGTGCTGATCAAGGTCCAGACGGCGAGTGCGGCGAGACCCGGGCGAATGATCGGTAGCACCACGAAGAAGAAGGTCGACAGCCCTTTGGCCCCGTCCATTTCGGCAGCTTCGTAGAGCTCCTTGGGAATGGTCGAGCCGATGTAGGTGTACATCCAGACCACACCGAACCCTGATGCCATGGCTGGGATGATCAGCGGCCAGAAGGTATTGAGCCAGCCGAACGCGCTCATCTGCAAGAAGAAGGGGATGAGCGCGAGAGTCGGCGGGAAAAAGAGCGTAGCGAAAGTCATCGCCAGGAGGAACTTGTGCCCAGGCGCCCGCCCGTAGCGGGAGAGGCCGTACCCTGCCAGCGCACTCACCAAAACGAGGCCGATCGTCTTGGGAACGGCCACGATCAGCGAATTGATAATCGGACGAAAAGGCGGAAAGACGTTGGCGATGTTTTGGTAGTTCTGGACGATGTTGTCGCCATACCAGAGGGGCGGCGGGAAGCTGAACACCTCTTGCAGACTGCGCGTGGCGAAAACTGTGGTCCAGTAGAGCGGCAGCACGAACAGCAATGAAAGGAGGAAAAGGGCGACCGTGATTGCGAAATCGATACGGCGCTCTCGATTGGCAAGGAGCTTTCTCACGCGGCAGCTCCCTCGCGCACCTTTTGGTTGATGAGCCGGTAGCTGAGCGTCAGCACGACGACAGCGGCGAAGATGTACCAGGAGACCGCCGAGCCCAGCCCGAAATTGAACTGGGTAAACGCGGTGGCGTAGAGATACATGCCAATGGTGGTCGTAGAGTTGTTTGTACCGCCCTGCCCCTGCGTAAGGACATAGGGCTCGTCGAACATCTGCAGCCCCCCGAGTGTCGCGGTGATTACGGCGAAGGCGATTGAGGGCATCAGAAGCGGTACGGTTATGCGAGAGAAGATCGCCCAGCGACCCACGCCTTCCATACGGGCAGCTTCGTAGATGTCGCGGGGAATGGACTGTAGGCCCGCCATGAAGATGATCATGTACCAGCCGGTCCAACGCCAGACGACGAGAAGCGCCACCAAAGGCTTGATCCATTCCTGAGAGCCAAGCCAATCGAAGTAGCTGGGCGTTCCAGTGACCGAGCCCACAAAGAGGTTCACAAGGCCGCCGCTCGAGGTGAAGAACACGCGCAGGATGATCGCGGCAATGGCTGGCGCGACGAGCAATGGCAGAAGGAACACCATCCGGAACCAGTTCTTGCCGAAGGCGACATATTCGTTGACCAGAACGGCAAGCCCGAGCGCCAGCGTCACTGTTACCACGGTCGACCAGAACCAGAGATACAGGGTGTTCCACAGGGCCTTCTGGAAAATCGGGTCATTGAGCGCGCGCAGGTAGTTGTCGAACCCTACAAAGCGTGGCTCGGAGAACCCATCCCACTGGTTGAAGCCCAGATAGAAGGAGAACAGGACCGGAAAAACCGAGAAGATGATGAAGATGACCACGAACGGCGCCATCGCCAGGTAGAAGGCGTTGTTGCGGTGCATCTGCCTCAGGGTCTTGCTGGTTCGGCCGGTCGGCATGTAACCTTTGCCTCCATAAATGCCGATAAATAATCGGATGATTACGTCGCGCGTCAAGTGGATTTTTGTCGTTGACCGTGCGTGGTCTCAGCCGATACCATCCAAATCATCTGATGTATGGGTGAAGCGTGAAGATCACTGCTATCAAGACACAAGTGGTCAATGCCGAGATGCGGAACTGGGTCTTCGTGAAGGTGGAGACCGATGATCCTGGCCTGTTCGGCTGGGGCGAGGCTACGCTTGAATGGAAAACTCGCGCGGTTGTCGGGGCCATCGAGGATCTGACACCACTGCTACTCGGACGGGATCCGCGCGACATCGAGCAGGCCTACCGTGCCATGACCAAGCAGAGCTTTTGGCGCCTCGGTGCCGTCGGCATGAGCGCGGTGTCCGGCATCGAGCTGGCCCTCTGGGACATCTTGGGCAAGCATCTGGGAGTCCCCGTTTGGCGTCTCCTAGGCGGCAAGGTGCGTGACAAAGTGGGGGTCTATACCCACCTTGGCATGGGCGACATGCGAGCGGTCTATGAAACGGATACGGTCGATCCGCTCGTGGAGCGGGCCCGCGAAGTCGTCGAAAACGGTTATCGCGCCTTCAAGGCGGTCTTCGTTCCCTATACCCACTACCATGCACCGCTGCCCCAGGTGGACAAGGTTGCACGAATGATGGAGGCCATGCGCGACGCCGTAGGTGACGAGATCGAGATCATGGTCGACTTTCATGGGCGTCCCGCCTCTGCAGGCGCCGCTCTCGCCTATATCGAGGCGCTGGCTCCTGGCCGGCCGATGTTTGTAGAGGAACCGATCCAGCCGGCCGACTTCAAGGGACTCGAAAGCCTTTCGCGCCGGACCAGCGTGCCGCTGGCAACCGGGGAACGGCTGATCGACCGCAACGAATTCGAGGCGCTGTTCGCCACGAACGCGATCGACATTGTTCAGCCGGACATCTGCCATTGTGGCGGGCTGATGGAGGCCAAAAAAATCGCGGCACGGGCGGAGGCGCTGGGTATCGGCGTCGCGCCGCACAACCCGCTTGGGCCGATAGCTGGTGTTGCGGCGCTGCATTTTGCGGTTTCAACCCCAAATCACGTCATCCAGGAGGAGATGGTCGGGGCGGTTCCCTGGTACTTCGACGTAGTGCAAGGGCCTATCCGGCGCGTTGACGGTTTCTGGCAGGTGCCGGAAGAGCCCGGGCTGGGGATCGCCGTTGACGAGGTCGAGTGCGGTAAGCACCCTTACTTGCAGGAAGTGCTGCACACCCAGAACGCCGTCTTAGCAGATGGCACCATCGTGGATTGGTAAAATGCGCCTGGACGGCAAGGTCGCCATCGTAACCGGCGCAGGCCGCGGGATCGGTGCAGCAATCGCGGAAGCCTTCGTACGCGAAGGGGCCACCGTTGTCATTGCCGAGGTGGACGCGGCCACAGGCTCGGCAACTGCGGCCCGGCTGGGCAGTTCGACTCTGTTCGTCTGCACCGACGTAACAGACAACGGCTCGGTCGAAGCTTGCACGGCGGAAGCGCTGAAGCGGTTCGGCCGCATCGACATTCTCGTCAACAATGCCGGCATAAATGTCTTCCACGATCCGCTGGAAACGACGGACGCGGAGTGGCAACGCTGCATGGCCGTGGACCTGGAGGGCGTCTGGCGCATGTGCCGGGCCGTTCTGCCGACCATGTTGAGACAGCAGACGGGAAGCGTGGTCAACATCGCCTCTTCCCACAGCAGCACCATCATTCCCGGCACATTCCCGTATCCAGTCGCCAAGCACGGACTGCTGGGCCTGACGCGTGCACTCGGGATCCAATACGCCGCCTCCAACATCCGGGTGAATGCGATCGCGCCCGGCTATATTGAGACTGATCTTGCGGTGGACTACTGGAAAACCTTCCAGGATCCAGCCGCGGAGCGCCAGCGCACCTATGATCTTCATCCGCCAAAACGGATTGGCAAACCCGAGGAGGTCGCAATGACAGCGGTATTTCTCGCCAGCGACGAAGCGCCGTTCATCAACGCAACCTCGATCGCCATCGACGGTGGCCGTTCGGTCCTGTACCACGAATAGCACTGCAGCTTCACTAGGAGGAAGTTGCGGGCGGAGAAGGAAACCTCAAATGCTCGAGGAAGCAGCCAAGCCGTTGCTCAAGCCACGTGTGCACCGCCAGGTGGTCAAGTCGCTAGCTATGCGCATCCTCGGGAACCAGCTAGCACCCGGCAGCGTGATGCCGCCTGAGCCTGATCTTTGCCTGGAATTCAACATCAGCCGCAGTGCGGTCCGGGAAGCGATCAAGGTGCTGGGCTCCAAGGGATTGGTGACGACGCGTCCGCGTATCGGCACTGTGGTGCAGCCGCGTGAAAACTGGAACTTGCTTGATCCTGACCTGCTCGGCTGGTCGATGGAACTGCAGCCCAGCGCCGAACTGGTGCTTAGCCTAATCGAAGCTCGGCAGGTGATTGAGCCGGCAGCAGCTCGTTTTGCCGCCCTCCGAGCCACCGCAATCGACATCGCGCCGCTCGAGGAGGCCTTCGGACGCATGAGTCGGTTCAAGGTCTCCCAGGACTTCGAAGCCTTCAACAAGGCGGACATCGAGTTTCACACCGCACTTTTGCGGGCGAGCGGTAATATCGTCTTTCAGCAGCTTTCCAATACGATCGGTGCGGCGCTAGCCTACTCCTTCCGGCTCACCATTTCCCGCGCCCGCGAGCCGGGCGCCTCCTTGTCTAACCATGGTGAGGTGATCGACCGTATCCGCATGCGCGACAGCGAGGGCGCATACGCTTCGATGGCTCACCTGCTCAACATCGCCATCATCGACCTTGGCATCGGCAAGGCAGGGTCACCTTCCCGTTGAAGGAGTATTCCATGTCCAAGACCTTTGAGAACAAGACTGCCGTGGTTACCGGCGCAGCCTCCGGCATTGGCCTGGCGACCACCAAGGCGCTGCTGGCTGAAGGAGCCCGCGTCGTCATGGTCGACCGGAACGAAGGTGCGTTGCAGCAACTCGCCGCCGAACTTGGCCCCAAAACCCTCCAGCATGTCACAGACCTGCTTGATCCGGAGAGCTGCTCCAGCATGGTGCCAACCATTCTCGAAGCTGCCGGACAGATCGACGTTCTCCACTGCAACGCGGGTACTTATATTGGCGGTGAGCTGACCGACACGACGCCTGATGCAATCGACCGCATGCTGAACCTTAACGTCAATGCGGTGATGAAAAATGTTCACGCCGTCATTCCGCACATGACGCAACGGGGCACCGGCGACATTATCGTGACCTGCTCTGTAGCCGGACACTTTCCCACCTATTGGGAACCGGTTTATTCGGGGTCGAAGTGGGCGATCACCAGCTTTGTGCAGGGGGTGCGCAGGCAACTGGTTCCACACGGCATACGGGTTGCGCAGATCTCGCCGGGACCAGTCGTTTCTGCCCTACTTGCTGATTGGCCGGAAGAAAACCTGCGAGCGGCCCGCGAAGCCGGCGGCCTCATCGAACCGGAAGATGTTGCCGAGGCGATCATCTTCATGCTGACCCGCAAGCGTACGATCACTATTCGGGACATGATTATCCTGCCCAGCAATTTCGACCGGGTTTGACTATCAATGCCGGTGCGCAGATTGCATTTGTGTTCAGTTGTGGTCTGCGCGACAGGCCAATGGGCAGTTGCCTAAACGTTCGCTTTGCCCATTCGACGCTCCCCAAACCAGCCTGTCTCCTTCTCAGTCTTTGCTGGTGGCTTCACGGACCGGCTGCTTCTGGCAAACGGAGCCGAACGCCTGAACGGCAAGAATGGGGCGCGAAGCGGACCGTCAGCTACCAATACCTGCAGTTAATGGCAGCGCTTTCCGAAGCAGTGCACGACGATTTTCTCCTGCCGGGAGTGCGACTAGCTGCAAGGATAGAACGAGCCAGTACTGGCGTCCTCAGCACAAGACAGACATTGCCTAGATGAAGCTTGCTTCAAAGAGCTGTCGGGAATAGGCGTGATGGGTCTCACCCTTCGCTAGTGCCTGCTTGTCTAGTTCGTCCACGAATACGCCGTCTTTCATCACCAAGACGCGATCACACATGTGAGCAATGACAGCGAGATCGTGGCTGACCAGAACATAGGTCAGCGCACGCTCCTCACGCAGGTCCGCAAGCAGGTTGAGGACTTCGGCCTGCACAGAGACATCCAGTGCGGAGGTGGGCTCGTCTAGCAAGAGCACCTGCGGTTCGAGCATCAGAGCGCGCGCGATGGCGACGCGCTGGCGCTGACCGCCCGACAATTCATGTGGAAAGCGCTCTGCGAAAGCCGCTGGTAAGCCTACCTGCTGCAGAGCTGGAGCCACGCGGCTCCAACCATCACCGATCTTCATGGCACGCGCTGGCTCGGCTAACACTCGTTCGATGCGGTGACGCGGGTGGATGGAGCCATATGGGTCTTGGAACACCATTTGCGACAGCATCAGTTGCTCGCGAGTGCGTTCGCGATCTACCCGCTGGCCGTTGAGGCTGATCTCTCCGTCCCAGTGCCGATCAAGCCCGGCCAATGAGCGCAATACGGTCGACTTGCCACAGCCTGATTCACCTACAATGCCCAGCGTTTCGCCTCTAGCCACGGTGAACGACACCCCCTTGACCACCTGACGGCGGCCCTCCCCGGAGCCGAAGGAGACGGAGAGATTGCTAACCTCAATCATGAGTGCGTCTCCAGAGCGTCAATGACACGCCGATCAAGCGTCTGCAGGCGCCGTACCGGTTTGCGCGGGTCGGGCATGGCCGCAATCAGGCCGCGCGTGTAGGGGTGCTGCGCATCTTCGAGGCGGGTCAGTGTTTCGACCATCTTGCCCTTGTACATCACCAGAATCCGCCCGCAGAATGCAGCCACCATGCGAATGTCGTGGCTGATCAGCATAAGGCCGGAGTTGTTCTCGCGGACCAACTCATCGAGTAGCTTCAGCACATCGCCACGGACGCTGACGTCGAGCGCCGACGTGGGCTCGTCGGCCACTACCAAGCGCGGTTTGGCGAGCAACATCATGGCAATCATAACTCGCTGGCCCATACCGCCGGAGATTTGATGCGGATATAGGCCCATGACGCGCTCGACATCCGCGATGCGGACGCGTGCCAGCATTTCGGCCGCCTTGCTATAAGCCTCCTTCTTCCCGATCTTCTGGTGCAGCAATGCAGCCTCAGCCACTTGCTTGCCTACCGAAAGGACTGGGTTTAGCGAATATCGTGGGTCCTGCATGATCAGAGCCATGCGATTGCCGCGCAAGCTGCGCATCTCCTTTTCGGAGCGTGTAAGCAGCGGTTTTCCGTCGAACTCAAGCGTGGAAGCTTCAACATGAGCCGCGGGAGGCAGGAGTCGCATTATCGCGCGGCCCAAGGTCGATTTACCGGAGCCGGACTCACCCACAATGCCAAGGCGCTCGGAGCCTAGATCGAAGCTGACGCCATCAACAGCGCTCACTCCAGAGCGACCAAAACGAACCGCAAGATCACGGACGGAGAGTATGGTTTCAGGAGCGGGCATGGCGAGGATCCAGAATATCGCGCAGGGCGTCGCCCACGAGATTGAAAGCCAGACTTGTGAGCAGGATTGCGACGCCGGGCATGACAGCCACCCACCAATTGTCGAGCATGTATTGGCGGCCGCTAGAGATCATGGCGCCCCATTCGGGAGCTGGAGGCTGGGCGCCGAGCCCGAGGAAGCCAAGGGCAGCGGCAGTGAGGATAATGCCCGCCATGTTGAGCGTAAGACGCACAACGACGGAGGGGACGCACATTGGAGCAATGTAGAGCAGAAGAAGGCGCAGTGGCGAGGCGCCATAGAGTCGAGCGGCGGCTACGTAGTCTGTGTTACGGACAATCAGCGTTTCGGCGCGGGCCAAGCGTGCGATCGGTGGCCAGCCTGTCAAGGAAATCGCGATGATTGCGGTTTCCAGCCCAGCCCCTAGAGCGGCCGCAAAAGATAGGGCGAGAATTAGGGACGGAAAGGACAGCACGATGTCGGTAAAGCGCATCAGGATGGCGTCAGTTCGGCCGCCGACAAAACCGGCAATTATCCCGACCAGCATGCCGATTGGACCGACGATCAGCGAAACCGCCAGCACAATCTGGATGGTAATTCGTGTGCCGTAGATGAGCCGCGAGAGGATATCGCGGCCATACTCGTCAGTCCCCGCCCAGTGGCGCCAGCTGGGGGCTTGCAGGGCATTGGGCAAGCTCTGGGCGGTGGGGCTGTAGGGGGCGATCAGCGGCGCGAAGATGGCGACGACGATCAGCAGCGTCAGCACGATGAAACCGAACAAGCCCACAGGCTCACGCGAGAGCTTGGCAAGCGCAATTTTTAGGCTTCGGCCGGTGCGAGCAAGGATCAGGCCCGGCTTGCTGCCAGCGTTGGAGGAATTGCTGAGGCTCATGCCGTCACCTCACGTGTGCGCGGATCGAGGACCAGGTAGGCGAGATCCGACAGGAAGTTGAGTAACATGAAGATGAAGCCGATGATCAAGGTACCGGCCACCACAGCATTCATGTCACCAATCATCAGGGCGTTGGTCATATATTGACCGATACCGGGCCAAGAGAAGACCACCTCTGTGACCACTGCGCCTTCGAGCAGGCCGCCATAGGAAATGGCGAGGACGGTGACGAGCTGCACTGCGATGTTGGGTAGCAGGTGCCCGGTAACTATCCGCCAATTCGAAGCACCCTTCGCACGAGCGGCGACCACATAGTCTTGGTTCAACTGCTCCAAAGTGAAGCTTCGCGTCATGCGCGTGATATAGGCCATGGCCGAATAGGCGAGAATGCAAGCCGGCAGAATGATGTGGTTGACTGCGTTCCAGAAGACTTCGGTATCGCCAGCGAGCAAACTGTCGATCAGCAGCAAACCCGTCTTCGGCTCAACGAGACCTTCGAGATAGATATCGATGCGGCCAGGTCCGCCGACCCAGTTGAGGGTAGCGTAGAAGATGACGAGACCGACGATACCGAACCAAAAGACAGGGATCGAGTGGCCGACCAGCGAGATGACCCGGGCGAACTGATCGAACCAGCTATCGCGGAAAAAGGCCGCGCTCATACCCAGGGGCACGCCGATGATCGTCGAGAGGATGATGGCAAGAGTGGCGAGTTCAAGCGTTGCCGGGAACGCCCTGCTGAGATCCTCCAAAACCGGGTTTCCGGTGAGAATGGCAGTGCCGAGGTCACCCTGCAACAAAGAGGTCAGATAGACCCAGAACTGCTGATAAACTGGCAGGTCGAGCCCTAGACGTTGACGCATCGCCTCGTAAGCCGCCGGATCAGCAAGCTCGCCAACGATTGCGCCAACTGGATCGGTGGGAAGCACGCGGCCGATCACGAAGGTGACGACGAGCAGGAGGAATAAACTGACGAGCAACTGCCCGACTCGCCTGCCCAGCTCTAAGAGTGTGAATTCCTTCATGATCGGCCGTCCAGCTTAGTTTGCGTCGCCCTTGGAGACGTCTTCCAGGCGTGTCAGACCCCAGGGATGGGCGTCATAGCCGTCGACCCGAACGTTGACTACGACCGGCTCGAAACGCTCAAACATCGGGAAAACGGCGGGGTTAGAAGCAATGAAGTCTTCCTGGAGCTGTTTCACCAACTCGCCCCGCTTGGCCGGATCGAGTTCCGAATTTGCCTCGACCCGAAGGGCGTTCAGTTCAGGAATATCCCAATCGGAACGCCAGACGAAGTTGCCTGCGTTGTTAGCCTCGGCGGAGTTGTCCGGATTGTTGGTGAAGTTATCCAGAGAGCCAAGCGCGGTGGGGTCGGCTGCCGAGGTTTGGGGGATGAGCAGATCGAAGTCCCGGGCACGGTGCTGCGAGACAATATCAGAGCCGTTGCCCTGGATCACATTCGCAGTGATGCCGATTTCTGCAAGGTTGGCCTGAATAGCGGTGGCCATGTCGACTCGGGGCGGTTGCGCGATAGTCTTAATGGTCAGCGAGAAACCATCGGGGTAGCCCGCTTCGGCCAGCATCTCCTTGGCCTCTTCTGGACGGAAGGACCAATCAGGGTTCGGGATAGCATTTTCCCAATCTTCCGGAGCGGGGACATTGCGTACACGGCCATAGGGCCCGACGATGGTCTCAGCAATCCCAGCATAGTCGATACCGTAAGCGGCGATGATCTCGCGCACCTTCGGGTCGTTGAGTGGCTCCCGGCCAGCATTCATTGCGAGAGCATAGAAGCCGCCAGTCTTCGCCTGGTCGATAGCGAAGCCGTCCTGAGCTTGGAAGTAACGCACGTCGGGAGCGGTCAGCGCGTTGGCAATATCAATGTCGCCGCGCTCCATCATCAGGCGGGCCGCCTGGCTTTCCGGCACGTGTCGGAACATGACGCGGGTCATGGCCGGCTCGGCACCCCAGAAATTGGGATTGCGTTCGAGCAATACGATCTCGTTGGGCGACCAGCGATTGAGTACAAATGGACCCGAACCGGCCGTGTTCGTGCGGAGCCACTCGTTTCCGTAGTCATTGTTGACCACGTGCTTCTGCACTTCGACACTGTCAACCACACTGCCGACCCCATTAGCCAGGCGATAGAGCAGCGCCTCGGGTATCACCTTGTCGGCGAAATCCACTCGCAGGGTCTTCTCGTCAACAGCGGTGATGAGTGTTTCAGCATTATCGCTATTGTAACCGAAGGTCTTGAGTCCCGCGGCAGCCGACTGATCCATCTTGAAGAGGCGGACGAGCGAGAACACAGCGTCGGCAGCGGTAACAGGATTTCCGGAGGCGAACTTTGCATCCCGGAGGTGGAAGGTGATGCCGGTGTCGTCCACATCCCAGCTTTCAGCCAGCTGGCCGAACAGCTCGCTAGTTTCCGGATCGAACGCGACTAGGCGATCGTAAGTGTTGGCAAGAATTTCTTGGGTCTTAACCTCGGTGCCCTGCTGCGGGTCGAGCGACAGAACCTGGGCCAGCGATGTTCCGATCACCAATTGGTCGTTTGGCGTGGCAGCAAAGGCCGCGGGTACAACTGCGGCCATGACGAGAAATGCAGCGCCCAGCATAAGGGGCCTAGAAACATGCTTCATAAATTTTCCTCCACAGGGTACGTTACCAACGTACGATGTCGTTGGTATGTCGTATTATGATTATGGGCTTTCAGCATTGAAGGCAATAGGGTGAGTGAGATCACCCGTTGAGGAGGACTGCGCAGCATGGATATAGCCACCACACGACGGCGCCCTCGCTTAGCGCAAACTGTTATCGATGAACTCAAGAGGCAGATTGAAACCGGTGCCCTAGAGGTGGGCGATCGTCTTCCTACCGAGCCCCAGCTGGAAGCGCAGTTCGAAGTCAGCCGGACAGTTATCCGAGAGGCCATTGCCGAACTGCGGGCCGCGGGACTTGTTACACCCGTTCAGGGCAAAGGCATGTTTGTGACAGAGGCTCCCAGCGGCACAATCCTCACGCCCACCGAGATTCAAAGCATACCACAAACTCTTGAAATGATTGAGTTTCGGATTGCTGTCGAAACCGAAGCGGCGGCCATTGCCGCCCATCGTCGATCAGCTCAACAGGAAGCAGACATTCGAACCGCCAACCAACTTCTGGCGACGCGGGTAGAGGGTGGCGAATCCACAATAGAGGCAGATTTTGCTTTCCACGAAGCTATCGCCAAGGCCGCGAACAACCGGCACTTCGTGGATGCTTTGCATCGATTCGGCTCTCGATCCATTCCACGCAGCCAGTTTCCGACACTGTCTCACGCGGAAAGTCGGGACTATCTGTCCAAGGTCATGAGCGAGCATGACTCCATCCTCGACGCTATTTCAGAGCAGGATCCAGAGGCCGCCCGCCAAGCCATGCGAGCGCATTTGACAGGCAGTCAGAAGCGCTATCGGCAGCTCGCATGCTAAACAAAGGCTCGACAGCCAAACACAGTCATATTATGTCATACCTCACTCTAGGAGATTGGCATGTATGTAGGAACTCAACTTCAAGCTCGTGACGATGACGACTACCGTGTGTGGGCGCAGCTCGGCATCAAGCACATCTGTCAGGATCCGTACGCGAAGCTCGGAACCTGGACGCTCGAAGACCTCAAAGGACTGCGTGAAAAGGTCGAAAGCTTCGGGCTGATCCTGGACATGATCCAGCTCCCCCTGCCCTCGAGCCCGATCGAAACAGCGACTTACCCAGACATTCTGTTAGCTGGACCGAACCGCGACCGCCAGATCGACGAGCTCTGCAAGCTGATCGAAAACCTGGCGGCCGCCGGCATCCCAGCCGCGAAGTATAATCTCAACTTGATCGGCATCCCTCGCACGCCCGACGAGCTGGGCCGTGGCGGCTCACTCAATGCCTCGTTCCGGTGGGACAAGACTGACCACAACGCTGCGCCTGGTCTAGCGGGTGTCCTTTCAGAAGACGAGAACTGGGAGCGCATCGACTATTTTCTCGAGCGGGTAATTCCGGTTGCCGAGAGCAACAGAATTCGCCTCGCCTGCCACCCGCATGACCCCTATACCCCGCCTGGTTACAAGGGCGTCACCCGCGTGCTTGGCACTGTCGAGGGCCTCAAGAAGTTCGTCCAGATGCGCGAAAGCCCCTATCACGGGCTGAATTTCTGCCAGGGCACCGTCGGCGAGATGCTCGACAACCCGCGCGAAGAAATCGCGGACGTAATCCGCTGGTTCGGAAGCCGCGACAAAATTTTCAACCTGCACTTCCGCAATATCCGAGGACAGAAGCTTTCGTTCATGGAGACCTTCCCTGATGAAGGCGACATGGACATGACCGCCTCACTCAAGGTCTATAAAGAAGTGGGCTACAAATACATGATCATGCCCGATCATGTGCCGACGATCTCTGGCCGTGACCCGCAGGGGGTCGCCTTCGCCTTCTGCTACGGCTACACCGCCGCGCTGCTTCAGGCGCTTGACACGTATTAATTTCGCCCATCAGGACAAGTCTTATGACTCCCAACGAGCTCAAGGTCACGCTTGGCAGCGGACTGCTTTCCTTCCCTATCACCACCTTCAAAACCGATCTCAGCTTTGATGAAGAGGCGTATTGTAGGCATATCGACTGGCTTGACGGCTTCGGTGCGGCCGCTCTGTTTGCGCCGGGCGGCACAGGCGAATTATTCTCGCTGACGCCGGCCGAAGTGGCTCAGGTCACCAAAACTGCCAAGGTGCATGCTGGCAAGACGCCGATCCTAGGCGGCGCTGCCTATGGCACGGCCATGGCGGTGGAAATGGCTAGGGCAGCGGAAGCTGCCGGCGCTGACGGCATTCTCCTTCTGCCGCCTTACCTCATGTTTGCCGAGCAGGATGGCCTCGTCGCCCATGTGAAGACCGTTTGCGATGCCGTCGGCATCGGCGTTGTGGTCTACAATCGTGACAACATCATCCTGACTGCCAACAGCATCCAGCGCCTTGCCGACCAGTGTCCGAACCTCATTGGCTTCAAGGATGGGCACGGGGAAGTCGATCGAATAATCGAGATCACCACCAAGCTCGAAGATCGCCTTGTCTATATCGGCGGCATGCCAACGCACGAACTGTACGCCCAAGCCTATTTCTCGGCTGGGGTGACGACCTATTCGTCCGCCGTCTTCAACTTTGTGCCCGAGCTGGCGCAGAAGTTCTACTCAGCCCTGCGCGCCGGCGATAAGGCGACAACCGATCAGATCCTTAAGGACTTTTTCTTCCCGCTTGTCGAACTACGCAATCGCAAGAAGGGCTATGCCGTCTCGATCATCAAGGCTGGCCTTGAAGCCCGTGGCCGCCAGGCTGGCCCGGTGCGTCCGCCGCTGACCGGTCTGACCGCGGATGAACTGACCCAGCTCAAGACCCTGATCTCCAAGATCGCCGACTAAACCCCTTCGGCATCTCCCTTGCCGTGTCGGGCCTGTTCAGACTCTGGTCTGGGCAGGCCCAAAAATATCATAAGGACAGTTTTGTGTTTTCGTACAAGCGAGCCGATTTCGGTCCAGACTTTCTCTTCGGTGTCGCAATGGCTGCCCACCAGATTGAAGGCGGTCAGACCGATGGTCGCGGCCCCTCCATCTGGGACACCTTTGCGAATACACCCGGCAACACTCGCAACTTCGACAATGGCAACGTAGCCTGCGATCACTACAACCGCTGGGCTGAAGATCTCGACCTGATCCGAGACGGCGGCTTCGATGCCTATCGGTTCTCCTTCTCTTGGTCGCGCCTCATTCCTGAAGGCACGGGCCCTATCAATCAAGCTGGCGTTGACTTCTACGACCGCCTTGTCGATGGCATGCTAGAGCGCAACATCAAACCACTCGCCACGCTCTATCACTGGGACCTGCCGAGCGCCCTGCAGGATCGCGGCGGTTGGATGAACCGCGACACCACCGCCGCCTTTGCTGATTATGCTGCGTTCGCCGCCGAAAAGTTTGGCAGTCGTCTTGATAGCATTGCCACCTTCAACGAGCCCTGGTGCATCACGGTTCTCAGCCATTTCCTCGGCGCGCACGCGCCGGGCTATCGCGACGTACGCGCCACCGCACGCGCCATGCACCATGTGCTCCTCGCCCACGGCCTCGGCATCAAAGCCATGCGCGAAGTTGGAACGAACAACAAGCTCGGAATCGTCGTCAACATGGAGAAGTGCGACCCAGCAAGCGACAAACCCGAGGACATTGAAGCTGCCGCCCTCGGAGACGCCATTTTCAACCAGTTTTTCCTCGATGGCGTGCTCAAGGGCAGCTATCCGGAGAAGGTGACGAAAATCCTTGGGCCCTACCTGCCCGTAGGTTGGCGGGACGACATGACGACGCTCAACCAGGCACTCGACTGGATTGGGATCAATTACTACACCCGCTTCCTATATACCGCTGATCCTAAGGTCCCGGTCTTTCCGTTTACGCAGGCACGCGGACCGCTGGACAAGACAAATGTCGGCTGGGAGATCATTCCCGAAGCGCTAACGGAGTTCCTGGTCCGGGTATCACGACGCTATCCCGGGCACCCGATTTTCGTCACTGAGAACGGCGCCTCCGAGACGGACGAGACAAGACGCATTAGCTTCTTCGACCGCCACTTCGCCGCCATGCTAGAAGCTCAGAAGCAAGGCGTTGACCTTCGTGGCTATGTCGCTTGGACCCTGATCGACAATTTCGAATGGGCCGAAGGCTGGACACCAAAATTCGGCATCGTCGGCATGGACCCACAGACGCTGAACCGAAAGCCTAAGGATAGCTATCGGGCCTTCCAAGCGATGCTTAAGGAAGAACTCTGACGCTCTCTGAGGGCTATCGGCCGGAATGGGGCCGTCTGCGGACTGTCCGGTTATGGCTGCACGAGGCGAATAGCTGCCGTTAGGTCGGGCAGCTATCTGCCCGGCTTGGCCGTCAAGAAGGTCACCGAACTTTTGGAGATCAGCGCGCGCACGTCGCCTGCATCAGCATCTCAAGCCAGGGATAGCCCTTTTGTTTCCGACCAATGAGGGCCAGATAGCAGTCGCGGCGCATGCGCCTATGACGCACCTGAAGCCAGTGCGAAACAGTGCTGAACCAGACTGGCCGCCGAAAAGAGGTGGCGGTTTCGGTATGGACGAGAGTCAGCGGATGAGTTGTCATGGCACGTCTCCTTTGCGGTTTGCTGAGGAGAGCATGGCGCAAATCTGCCGGTGCGACTGTCAGCTGTCCGAAGGACGCGGGTCTGTCATTCGATTGGAGTACAGCGAGGAGGGATCGCTAGAGCCCTGCAACGGCGTGGCCGCCAGGAGCAGCACTCGAACGAGTGCTGGCTGGGTCCGCACACCGACCTTGTCGAACACCCGATTGAGGTGGGTGCGTGCGGTGTTCTGGGTTATGCCCATTCGCTCAGCTATTTCAACGAGCGAAAGGCCCTCCGCTATGAGGGCTGCCAGCCTCGTCTGCGCTGGAGAGAGCCCGAAGGTGAGTGCGGCCTGTGCAAGTCGGTTGCGGTCAAGCTCTGGGTTGCTGGCAACAGAGAAGAAGATCATTCCAGTATGCGTGGTCAGCCAATAGACGCGACTGGCAATCCCCTCGCCTGCTTCAATGACGATGGGCACGGAACCCTGACGCGGCATATACCCGGCATCCTGTTCTGCCGCCCACCGGAGTGCCTCCTGGAGTTGACGATTGGCCCGGCTATTCCTGAAGCGGAGTCGACCATTGCGTACGACGATATCGTCATTGTCCGCCAGCTCCGCCCCAAGATCCGGGCTCTGCCAAAGCACCTCGCCTTCCCCCGAGAGGCGCATCGCCAATGCTCCGGCATGTTCAGCATTGGAGTCGATGAAGCCGAGCAGCGCGATCTTCCATTCGCCGTCGTGCCGTTCGAGAATGCGCATCTCGTGTGTCAAGCCTGGGCCGACATGCCCGTTGTAGTTGTACTCTGGATAGTGCTGGAGGAATGTCGCCCAGGCGACATCGCCACGGATCTCGATTTCGAGGTGGACTATCTGAGTGTCGCTGGCATTCGCGTCGTTCCTGGCCGGCATACCATCGCGGCGCACTCGGTCGGAAATGGCATCCCACCCGCGCCGGATGAAGGCACCGCCCCCGCTCCACCAGCCCCAGCGTACCAGATAGGGCTCCTGCACAAAGCAGCTGGCCCAGAGTTCATAGTCATTGGTCCAGATCGCAAAGCGGTTGCGATGCAGCAGTTCTAGGATTGCGGCTTTGTCAGCAGCGCTGTCGACCATTGGCCTGATCTCTCGCCTGTCGGGAAGGATACCGTAAGTTTGGCTTGGGAGTCCGTGCCTCACCCCCGCCAAACAAGCACATGCTTCAATGATCGGGGAACGCTAGCCTGTGCTCCAGACAAAGCCGCTCGATACTGCCGTAGTCGACGTCCAAGCCGTACTTGGCGTCAAGCGCGGCAGCAGCGTCCCCCGCCATAGCTTTCGGATCTAGAGCGATCTCTTTGAACAGTTCTTCAAAGCCACCGGGCGAGATAATCTCAAGCAGCCGGCACTCTTCGTCCCCTGGGTTCCAGAATGTGTGCCACTCGTTCCTTGGCTTAAGGACAAAGTCCCCACTATTTGCCTCGAGTGTTCGTTCGCCGACCCTGGCTCCCATGCGGCCCTTGAGAACTAAGCTGTATTCGTCTTCTCGCGAGTGACGGTGGAGCGGTGCTGCCAGGGTGCGTGGTGGCACCCAGTGCTCAACAATAGAGACCCGGCCTTGCGAGCCTGCGGTATCCAGCAGAAATCGCGCACCTAGGCTACCCAAATCGACAGTTTCGCCCCCATCAACCGGCACTAGCCGGCGGCTTACGGTCTGCATCATCTGGCCTCCCCAATATGCCAAGCAAAGCACAGGTTCGAATGTAGCTAAAGAGGTTGAGGGAGCACATGGCGACCGAACTGGTTGGCTGAAATGATTGCCACCGCGACGAGACGTAGTTCCGCGCGCCTATGCCCGTTGCCCCTAGAGAGGACAACGGGCATGGACGCATGAGGCGCAACTCCGCCAAGAAAACGGCGGAGCCACCAGTCTAGATTTCTGTAGCCTCTGCCAGCGCCAGTGCGTCTTCCACGTCGACGCCCAGGTATCGAACTGTATTCTCAATCTTGGCGTGTCCAAGCAGAATTTGGATCGCGCGGAGGTTTCCAGTGGCTTTGTAGATGATCGATGCCTTCGTGCGTCGGAGGGAGTGCGTTCCGTATTCCTCAGGGCGCAGACCAATTGCAATTACCCACTCATCCACCAGCCGTGCGTACTGACGCGTACTGAGGTGGCCGGCGACATTGACGCGACTGGGGAAGACGTAGTCATCGACACTTCCGCCACGGCGCTCAAGCCATGACAGGAGACTGGCCCTGGTGTCAGCACTGATCTCGAACTGAACAGGCCGGCCGGTCTTCTGCTGAGTGACCATTGACCTTGCTCGTATCGCCCCACCTGCGACCAGTGTGCCAATTTTGATTTGTACAAGGTCGCAGCCTCTCAGCTTGCTGTCGATTGCCAGGTCAAAGAGGGCGCGATCCCTCATTCGCCCCTCCCTGTCGAGGAAGAAGCGTATCGACCAAATCTGTCGGATCTTAAGTGCCCGCTTCGCACCGACTTGCTTGCCTGCATTCCAGGCTGTCCGCCCGACCGCTGCCGGGTCATACTGTGAAATACCCATGGTAGATCTCCTTGGCCGAGGATCGGCCAAAAGAGAGGCTGCGTCGTCAGATCGCGATAAACCAGAGGCAGCTCCCGACCCCATTCCAGTCGTTGATTGTTGAAGCAGGCCTCCCTGAAAGCGGACCTTCCTCGTTGACGCTAAGCGCTTACAGCTCTAGCCTTTTCTCGTCTGAAACAGGTTAGGTTCGGGAAGGTTGGCCCGGCCCCCGTTCGAACGGGTCCTTCCGTTACTCTGGTAACGGCCCAAGACTATCAAGGCGCTTGCATCCTGCAGGCGCCGATAGAAAGGGTATGGATATGAAACCTCGGATTTCCGTTCTCACGCTCGGTGTCGCCGACCTCGAACAATCGCTTGCCTTCTATCGGGATGGGCTCGGCCTACCGACCGAGGGTATTGTGGGTCGCGAATTCGACCATGGCGCCGTCGCCTTTTTCGATCTGTCTAGTGGGCTTAAACTTGCGATCTGGGCTCAGGACGATATCGCCCACGATACTGGCCTGCCCCAGTATCCGGTATCTTCGACCGCCGTCACTATCGGCCAGAATGTTCTGCACCGAGAAGAGGTCGACAGGACGCTAGAGGCGGCGCAGCAAGCGGGTGCTGAGATTATTAAGCCGCCTCAGGACACGTTTTATGGCGGCTACGCTGGGTACTTCCGCGATCCGAACGGTCATCTGTGGGAGATAGTCTGGAATCCACAGATGCTCCCTGCAGAAGACTGATCGCGCTACTAGGTCATGGGCTTTTAATGCCCATGGCCACCTTGGCCCGACGCCGTTTGGAACGCCAGTCTGCTCCCACTCGGAGGCGCCGGTCCGCACCCCGATTCGGACCTTAGCGCCGCCGTCTGTAAAAAATGCTGCCGTTTGCGCCTACGTATTTCCTTGGGCATGCCTTATGAGGCACTTAGGCTTTAAGTCGAAGACGCAGCGGTTATGCCGTGTGAATGCACGATTGCGCCACGTGAGTTGGCAGGGATCAGACTCGCCAACTTTATGCTTGCAAGCTGCTCGACAATGATTGCCTCCGCTTTGGTTAGGGTAGCGGAGAGGGCTACGTTGACAGCCTGCTCGACCTTGCAACCGGACTGCTCATTTCGGCTGCCAATAGCGAATAAACCTGGTTGTCCCAAGGCACGGTAGACGTCGAACAGAGTAATCTCGGTTAATGGCTTGGCCAAGGACCACCCACCACCATGCCCTTTTTCAGACCGCACATACCCGGCCTCTCGCAAACCAGCCATGGTGCGACGGAACACGGCTGCGTTCGTTCCCATGGCTTTAGCCATCAACTCTGATGTTTGGGGAGCCGTGACCTGACCCAAATGCAGCAACACATGCAAGACGCCTGACAGACGGGTATCCTTGTTCATCTCCGACTCCGCTCGCTGGGCTAGATCACATCAGTTGACCTACCACAAACTGTCACGTATCAACAACAGATACATGAAATGGCTTGGTGCCACGCCGTGTGTTTGGCAGGCGACCTGTGGAGTACAGACATGCACTATGACGCGATTATTATTGGAGGCAGCTTTGCTGGTCTTTCTGCGGCGATCTATCTGGCTCGAGCACGCAGATCGGTTCTGGTTATCGATGCCGGCAAACCTCGCAATCGCTTCGCTGCGCAGTCGCACGGGTTCTTCGCGCAGGATGGCAGTAGCCCAGCAGCTATGATCACTACCGCCCGCAAGCAGGTTGGGGCATATCCAACCGTGACCATCATGGACAGCGTGGCAGGTGATGCTTGGAAAGAGGATGACCGCCTGATGGTCGCGCTTGAAGATGGCGCAGTGCATTCGAGCGACCGGCTGCTGCTGGCGTTCGGTGTTTCTGATGTTCTGCCGGAGATTGCTGGACTTGCAGAACGGTGGGGACAGTCGGTGATCCACTGTCCTTATTGCCATGGCTATGAGTTCAGCGAGCGCCAGCTTGGCGTGCTGCAGCTTTCACCCGTATCGCAGCATCAAGCTTTACTGATTTCGGAATGGGGGCCGACCACCTTTTTCCTCAATGGCGGTGCCGGCCCTGATGATGCTGTGCTTGAACAGTTCCAAAAGCGTGGCATTACAATCGAAAGTCGGTCGATTGAAGCGCTGGTTGGGCCAGGCGCCGATTTGTCCCACGTCCAATTAAGCGACGGGGCCACGTTAGCGCTGGACGCTCTATTTATCGGCCCGCAGCAATATCTTACTAGCGCGATCGCCGAGCAGATCGGCTGCAAGCTCAATGAAGGTCCCTTTGGACCTTCCATCGCAGTGGACGATATGAAAATGACGAGCGTTCCCGGTGTCTATGCCGCTGGCGACATTACCAAGGGTGGTGGTCACACTGTCACCTTTGCCTCTGCCGACGGCGTTATGGCCGGATTGGCAATCCACCGTTCATT
Organism: Devosia sp. RR2S18; assembly: GCF_030177755.1. Taxonomy (NCBI): domain Bacteria; kingdom Pseudomonadati; phylum Pseudomonadota; class Alphaproteobacteria; order Hyphomicrobiales; family Devosiaceae; genus Devosia; species Devosia rhizosphaerae. Next base: position 1,344,392 of record NZ_CP126539.1, on the reverse strand, counting down.
GGCATTTGGAGCATTCTGATGGCGCGTAACCACAACAACCACTTTGCCAACCCAGCAGCGATCGCGTCCTATGTCGAGAATGCGCAGAAGAATGTGCCAGGGCTGACTGACCTGCATCGAATGGTGATGCTGCTCCTGGCCGAGCACACCCAGGGACCTGCTGATATCTTGGTCGTCGGCGCAGGTGGCGGCATGGAAACCAAGGTTATGGCCGAGGCGCAACCTGAATGGTGCTTCACCGGGGTCGATCCATCCGCTGCAATGCTGGACCTGGCGCGGCAAACGCTGGGCTCCCTTGGACAGAGGGTCACGCTTATCGAAGGTACGATCGATCAGGTTCTGGAGCCACCCTTTGATGGAGCCACCTGCCTTTTGACGATGCACCATCTCGACCGCAGTCAGCGCCTCCACCTCCTTCGCGAAACGCGGGCACGTCTCAAACTCGGAGCGCCGTTGGTAACGGTGGAACATTCGGCGCCTTCGCCTGATGCCGCGCTTTGGATGGCTCGCTCCGTGGCCTTCAGCGATCGCAACGGCCCGGACTGGGACAAAGCCAGATCGTCTGGCCAGAGGATGACCGAACACTTGACGCTGTTATCGTCAGAGGCCGAGCAAGACTTGCTACTCGAGGCTGGCTTTGGAAATGTTGCCATGTTCTACGCAGCCTTTTCATTCCGCGGCTGGATCGCGACCGCTGGAACAACGTAGATGGCATACCGGCAGCTTCCCGACGTGCGCGTTCAGAACCTGCTATCTTCAACCTGGCGTTGGGCCGATGCCTGTTCTCCACCTGAACGAGCGTGTTCAATATATCGATGACGTTAACTTAACCTCTGAAACGGGTCGTTATCTCCCGGCAGATGACGACCCCTGCCCGGTCCTTGCCGGCCTCCATAGGTATTCCCAACAGCAGACATCGAACGTAGATACCAATGAACCTGCGACACATCGTACTTTCCGGCTGTTCGGGTGGTGGTAAGTCAACCCTCCTGTCAGAGCTGGAGCGAAGGGGGTTCGCTGTCGTACCTGAGCCTGGCCGCCGGATCGTAGAGGAGGAGCAACGCGGCGATGGGCTTGCGCTGCCTTGGGTCGACCTTTCCGCCTTCGCCAAGCGAGCTATCGATCTCGCATCCGAGGACCGGAGACGCATGGTGGACGTAGCCGGCTGGGTCTTCTTCGACCGAGGCTTGGTGGACGCGGCGGTGGCGCTTGAGCATGCGACAGGCATATCCGCCAGGAATTTGCTGGCGACCTATGACCGCTACCATCAGAGCGTTTTTCTGACGCCGCCTTGGCCAGAGATCTACGTTACCGATCAGCAGCGGCAACACAGTCTGGCTGAGGCGATCGCAGAGTACGACCGGCTACTGATGGCGTACCGCGAACTTGGGTACGACACTTTCATCCTGCCGAAGGTCGGGGTAGCAAATCGAGTGGACTTCGTCCTGCGCCACCTCAGCTAACGACCCATCTTTGTCATCCGGGTTCCGACAAGACCATCCTGAAAGCAGCCGTGTCGTACATCGCCGCAGCAGCCTATGCAGCCACGGCCTTTTTGCTCGTGATCCCCAACCAGAGAATAGCGGCAGCAGCGAAGGCCAGCCACGGCAGCAGCATCAGGTTCAACGCCTGCCAACCCACGGTATTCTGCAGGACACCAGCGCTGAGGGATGCCAGCAGGCCGACGATGAAGATGGTGAGGTCGTTAGTGGCCTGTGCCTTGCCCTTTTCGGCAACGCTGTAGGAGCGCGTCAGCAGGTTGGTGCCGCCTATGTAAAGGAAGTTCCAGCCCACCCCCAGCAGGATCAAGGCCGCCGTGAAGGAGTAGACACCTGTGCCGGAGAGGGTGATCAGCACGTGCCCGGTCAGGAGCGAGATGCCGGTAAACATCATCTGCAGCACGCCGAAGCGGGCGATCAGCGAGCCAGTAAAGAACGAGGGCAGGAACATGCCCAGCACGTGCAACTGGATGACAGTGGCTGCTGCATCCAGCCCATGATGGTGGTGCACCATCGCCAGCGGCGTGGCGGTCATGGCCAGGATCATGATGCCGTAACCGGTCACGGCGCCGAAAAGGGCAACCAGGTATGTGGGCTGGCGAATGATGTCGGCCAGTGGGCGGACCGCTGCCTTATCTTCCGGCGTATCCACCGACTGGGGCACATTGACGCCGAGCAGGACGACGATGGCAAACAGGGATGCCACCGACAGGATGAGGAACGATCCGGTGTATGCGGGCCCGACGAGATCGCCGCCGAAGCGCGCCAGTAGAGGGCCGAGCAACGCTGCCACAACACCACCGGCGAGCACGAGCGAGATGGCCTGTGGCTTGAAGTCCCCTTCGGCCACTTCCGAGGCTGCGAACCGATAGAACTGCGCAAAACCCTGATAAGTGCCTGCGAGGAAGGTGCCGAGGCACAAGAGGGTCAGCGACGATGTGAGCATGCCCGCCGCTGCCGAGAGGCCGCCCAAAGTGCCAAGGCTGGCACCCATGACGAACCCGATCTTGCGGCCTACCCGTGTCATCCAAATGGAGGCAGGGACGGTCGACACCGCAGTTCCCAGGAACATGGCAGCGATAGGTGCAGTGGCCCATTCTGGAGATGGAGCGAGGATGCTGCCGGCAAGGCCGCCGATGGTCATCACCAGCACCGAGACGATCTGGAACAGGGCCTGCGCTGTGGCAAGCAGGGCAACCTGGCGGTGCATCGGACGCATTGCGGATCTCACCAATTTCTCCTATGTTCAATGCATCAATTGAATGAAGCGGAACTGGAATGTCAAGCGACAACCCCAAGCGTGTTCTCTACAGCCACTTTGCAGCTCTGGCCCGTCTTCTTGCCAGCGAACATCGGCTCGAGTTGATCGAACTGCTGGCGCAAGGGGAACAGCCGGTGGAGAGGCTGGTGCAACTGACGGGACTTCCCTTCGCCAACGTCTCCCAGCATCTGCAGCAGCTCCGTAAGGGCGGTCTGGTCATCGGACGGCGTGACGGCAAGAACATCATCTACCGACTGCAGGACGGGCCGATCGTCGAGACGGTAGTTGCATTGCGCAAGTTGGCTGCCCGCAACGTTGCCGCGGTTCAGGAAATCGTCGACACCTATTTCACCGATCCGGACGAACTAGTTCCGGTCAGCACGGCCGAACTGCTGGACCGCATGCAGAGCGATAGCGTGACGGTGCTCGACGTCCGTCCAGCCGACGAGTTCGCCGCCGGCCATCTACCCGGCGCCATGAATATCGAAACCGGTGACCTGGAAAGCAGGCTATCGGAGCTTCCGCCGTCCCGCGAAGTCGTGGCCTACTGTCGAGGACCATACTGCGTCCTCTCGCACCAGGCGATTGCTGCCCTCCGAGCGAAAGGATACCAGGTCCGGCGCATGGCCGAAGGCTTTCCTGAATGGAAAGCTGCAGGTTATCCAGTGCGTACAGCGTGAGCTTCCTGAAGGTCGCAAACGACTGCGCATGAGCGGCTGCAGCCGACCCCATTTTGGTCGTCCACGCCATGAAGGGCGCCTCTTGAAACCGGACGTCCGCAACGATCAGTTCAGAAATCTCCGGGGCCTATCGAGCACTATTCGTCGGAAGAACCGCTCGTCGGAAAGTTGGCTGTCGCCGCCCTGCTGCCGCAGCGAAGATGAACCGCTGCTCGCTGCCGACTGGGCGCAGAGAAGGGGGTCACCTGTGCACGAGGGTTGCCAGTGCCGAAAGCAGGCGATGTTCCGTTGCTGGTTTTCCGATGTTCGTGACACCTCTAAAAACCGCATGTTGATCTAGCGTTTCCTGCTCATAGGCGCTCGACAGCACAAAGGGCACCTTCTGCTCAATGAGCTTATGCGCCACCGGAACGCTGTGCTGACCTCGAAGATTAACGTCGAGTACGCAGGCACAAGGCTTTCGCCGATCAAGCTCCGCTAGCGCGGCCGCAACGGTCGACACAGGACCGACCACCAAATAGCCGCCAGCTTCCAGGAAATCCCGCAAATCCATTGCAATGAGATACTCGTCTTCAACCACGAGAATCTCAAGCGCTTCAGCGGACGAGGTCTGTTCCAAGAGCGGTCTACTGCTGGACTACAAGCGATAGCTGCACCTGCAGGCCGCCATCGGCGAATTCAAACAGGGCCTCACCGCCTTCCGCGCGAGCGCTGTAGTCGATCAGTTCTGTGCCGAAGCCGCGCTGGTTCGGTGCGGTCACTGCCGGTCCTCCTTCTTCTTGCCAGTCCAGAACAAGAAAGGTCTGACCGTCACGCTGTTCCGTATCCCAACGAATGTGAACACTTCCGCACTCTGCTGAGAGAGCCCCGTACTTCACGGCGTTCGTTGCCAGCTCATGGAAGATCATGGAGACCGGCAGGACCTGATACTCAGAAAGAACCACCTCACGACACGGCTCAACTACCGCACCAGCCCCCGCAATTGGACGCAAGGTCTTTTCAATGAGCGAGGCCAGGTCAAACTCGGCGCCACGGGACGATATGAACTCCTGTGCACTGAGGATTGCATCCAGTCGGCCCATGAACGCGTCCCGGTATTCTTCACCGGTCCGGCCTTTCGCCTCTGTCTGCCGAGCGACGGCGCGTAGAATGCCAGAGAGGTTTTTCATGCGATGCCGCGTTTCCGCGATCAACACGTCCTTGGCAGCATCCGCCTTCATCCGTGTGGTTACATCCTCGAAGACAACCAGCATGCTGGTGCTGTTCTCATCAGGATGGGCAAGCTGACGGGCTGTCACCCTCATGGTGCGTTCGCCCAGATGGGGGAAGGTATGCTGAACCTGGTACCCTAGAACGGCCGTAGCGTTCGGCACCACATCGGACAGGAGCCGGCGCAGCTCAGGAATGTCCCACTGACCATTTCCAAGCTCGAATATGGCTTGCCCCAGCGTGCTTTCCCGTTCGGTTCTGAAGGTCCGGTAAAATGCTGGATTTGCATTCGTGACAGCGAGGGCCCTGTCGAGCACCAGCAATGGCTCTTGAAGAGTGTCCACGATGCCCTGCGCTTGGACATGGCTGCTTCGAAGCAGCCGATATAGTTCTTCGAGCGTCATATGCTTCCTATAGTGCCGAGACGCAGTAGATCGACCCGGGCCTTCAGGCCCCTGCACGTTTAGAACAAAAGCGGCAGGCATTCCATTCGTTCCAGCCAGACTTTGCGCCAGAAGGGCTGCAATGCCGAATAGTAGCCGATCTCGCTGAGTGAACCAGACCGCCGCTGGTCGGCACAAGGCTGACCCGCGGGCTAAAGCTGCCACTCGAAAACCTTAGGGCTATAGAGAAGCCTCTTGAGGGTTCCCTTGCCTCGGGCCAGACGCTGTCGGCGTATCGAACGCTTCCGGCATGACCAAGGCTTGCGTCGCCGATGCTCGGATGGTGCATTTAAGCCCAGCGGGGGCGTAGAGGTATTCCACCTCTGCTGCCAGATCGGCATGCATGGAGCGGCTGATCAACTGAGAACCGAAACCAGTTCTGGACGGCTCGGTCACCGTAGGACCGGCTCGTTCCGACCACTCTATTACAAGTTGATCATCGCCAGGTAGCATCCAGGTGATGTCGACGCTCCCGACATCGTTCGAGAGGGCGCCGTACTTTGCCGCGTTGGTACAGAGTTCGTGCACCGCCAACGCGAGGGATAGGGCAGCCTTTGGCTTCAAAATGAGTGATGGGCCTGCGAGATGGAACCGAGCGCTCTCAGACTCTTCGAACGGCGTAACGGCCACACGGAGGGTGCCTTCCAGATCAGCACTCTCCTCCTGCTGGTCGACCAAGAGATTGTGCGCGTCCGCCAAGACCCGAAGCCTGCCAGTGAACACTTCCACCTTCTCCCCTTCTGGCATGGGTGATTTGAAGGTCTGCCTGGCGAGGGCTTGCACCGTCGCGAGCAAGTTCTTGACGCGATGGTTGAGCTCCCGTGCGAGCAGGTCTCGGTGCGCTTCCGCCTTCTCCTGCGCGATCTGGCGCTCACCAATCTCGTCGAGCATGTCATCGATGGCCATGCCGAGGCGATGAAACTCGGTTGCGCCGGTTTGCATGTTGGTTCTGGCCGTTCTGTCGCCTCCTCTCCAATGATCGATCGTGTTGAGGAGGCGGTTAAAGGGTAGCTGGATGAAGCTCCGCCCGAAGCCCCAAGCGAGAGCAAATGCCAGAATTGCTCCTGCCAGTGAGAAGCCCAGTCCCCGGTAAAAGGCTTGGTTGATCGGCGCGAACGCCTCCTCCACCGAAACGCCAGCACTGATGTAGAGTCCGAGACCTCCTGAGGCGGGTTCGTAGCCCAGAATGCGTCTGGTACCATCCTGGCTAACCATCTCCATGGTGCCGCTTTCGCTGGCGGTTACCAGGTGGACGAACCGCTCCTGAATGGAAGTGCCGACGAATTGTTCCGGGAGTGGCTCACGCGCCAGTATTATGCCGTTGCGATCCGCAATGGTGAGCGCGCTACCGGCGCTATACGATCGCTCTCGAACTATTTCTCCAAGGTAGTCGAGACTAACGGTCGCCAGCACATACCCGCTGAGCGCACCAGCGTCGTCCATGACCTGTGTTCCCAGCGACAAACCTGCAGACCTTCCCAAATCCACATGGTGACCGACTGAGAAGAACGCGCCGCCCTGCAGGACGGAGATGACGTCGCTCGTCTCTGCGACCAACTCCTCACCGGCGGCACCCGACCCTGAGGAACAGACCACTTGGCCCTCAAGGTCAGCAACAGTGAGGATGCTGACCTGAGGTAGAGTCCGCTGCAGTTGACGGAGATAAGCCGCACAGCCTTCCTCCTCTTGCTGTTGTACTGGAGGAGCACTAGCGATGGCCACCATAAGGGCTGCTGCACCGGTAACGATGCGCTCCATTTCCAAGGAGGCCTGCTCGGCCAGTCGAGCAGCGTATGTATGCAGCTCTTCGGCCCGGGACTGCCGAAGCGAAACTTCGTTGAACCCCAGGATCGCGACCGCCGGCAGCAAGGCGGCGGCCGTGAGCAGAAAGAGCCGTTGGCTCAGAAGCAGGCGAGGAGCTTTCATGGGGAGACCTCAAGGCACTTCGCCACGCATAGCAGGCGAATTACCTTCGGCGCCAGAACATAACCGGCGCACCAAAAACTGCGCTGGGTGAGGCTAGTCATTCCATTTGGGCGTTGCGCGGAGATCGCGAAGTTGGTCGACCGTAGGTATTGCGGCAGCAGCCAGCGTCAGCGCCGTCTGGGCCGCATTCAGTTGGTAGACCATAGCGAGGACAATTGTGGCCAGGCCTGGTGCGCTGACCAGCGGTGACACTACTGCAACAAACATGTTGTACCAGAAATAGTCGCGCGAGTCGGGCATGACCAGCATGACCAAGGCGGTCACCAGCACCGAAGTGCTGATGGCAATCAGCGTGAAAATGGTAAGCGTGCGTATCAACCCCAGCTTCAGGAGCCAGTCGTAATAACGATGGTACCGCTGCGCAATCGTTTCCTTGATCACCGACCGTCCCCGTCGTCTATCGCAATCGGTGAGGATCTTGCCACGTTGCTTTGCTTCGCCTCGTTAAACCACATGCTTAACTCATTCTACCCACAACCTTTCAGCTCGGCCTGGTTCACAATCACCTGGATACCTGGCCTCTCTCGATCCACGACATGCGCCTTCCCACTTCCGCCTGCTCCATGGCTTTCCACCATGATCCGCGAGCTCGACTATTTCGGCGTGTTGCGTGGTGCTGGGCACGGACACGGCGCACCAGTGGGTGCTAGCGCCAGCGTTCAGTTGCGGGACCAGCCATCACGGACTGGTAGTGAAGTGCTGCTGCAAAAAGATTAAGCAGTCAGCGCTAGTTCCTCGGCATTGACGTGAAAGAGTGCGGAAAGCACGTCCGACTGCGTCACCACGCCAATGAGGATGCCCTGATCATCGAGCACCGGCAGGTGGTGGTGGCCCGTCTCGGCCATCACCTGTACTACGCGGGCGATCGGCATTGCCTGGGAGACACAACGGACTTGCGCACTCATCAGCTCACGTGCCTTGCCACGAAGAGGCCGGTCTGAGTTCGTCTTCGCGCGCAAACGCCAGCCGAGCCCCGTGGCAACGGGAGCTGGACCCCAGTCCGCCTTTTCCAGCAGGTCAGTTGCGGTGAGTATGCCGACAACGGTTCGATCATCTTCAACAACGGGCAATGCCTTGAGGCCATGGCTCCGCAGCAACCGCAGACACACCCGTAGAGTGGTAGCGGGTGCGACCGTGATCACCTCGCGTGACATGATTGAACCCGCGGTCACACCTCCGGATCGTCGTGAGAAGGCCATCGCCTCTGCACGTTGCAAAACCTCGTCCAGATCGGCCGGGTCTATGGGCACAACCTCGTCTCGTTCCTTGATGGCGGTTGTCAGGTCCTCGATCGTGACGCCGAGGCTACCGCCGCCCCCACTCCCCACGCTCGGGCTCGGACGGTGCGGGTATTCTTTCCCGGTCAACTTGTTGAACAAGAGGGCCAAGAGCAACAGGAGCACGGAATTAAGCCCGACAGGCCATAGTATGAAGCCATAGCCGAGCTCTGTAATCGCCGGACCGCCGATCACGGCCGTAAGCGCAACGGCGCCGCTGGGCGGATGAAGGCAACGACAGGTCAGCATCAGCCCTATACTGACTGCCACGGCGAAAGCTGCAGCAACCAGTGGCTGAGGAATGAGAATAGCGGCCGTGACGCCCACCAGCGCCGCCAGGCAATTGCCAGCCAGGATCGACCAGGGCTGGGCGAGTGGGCTGGTTGGCACTGCAAATAGCAGCACAGCCGAGGCACCAATTGGTGCCATCAACAGCGGGGTTCCTGCGTCGGAGCCAACCGCAGCAGCAGTCACGATTCCCGTCACCAATATTCCGGCGAACGCCCCCAACGCAGCACGCAGTCGTTCCTGCCCACTGACAGGAACGAGGTTGGGCAGGAGCTGGTTGAGAAGCGCTAGTCGCAACATGGGAGCTGAGTAGCAGCGGAACTGGGAAAGCTCAAAGGCCTAGCGCCTAAATTTCGTCCGTTCCGCGCAAATGTTGTGCAGTCAATCGGAGTAAGGAGGCCTTGCGTGCCGCATTGTCAATTAGGCCGATCTTCCAGAGAGTCAGATCACACCTAATGCGCGCATGGCCTCCGCCACCCGCACAAAGCCGGCGATGTTGGCGCCCAGCACGTAGTCACCGGGTGCGCCATATTCGTCAGCGGTGCTGGCGCAAGTATCGTGAATGGTTCGCATGATCTCGGCCAGTCTTGCCTCGGTCTTGTCGAAGCTCCAGCTATCACGGGAGGCGTTCTGCTGCATCTCGAGGGCTGACGTCGCGACCCCGCCGGCGTTGGCAGCCTTGCCGGGCGCAAACATGACCCCAGCCTCCTGGAAGATGCGGATAGCCTCAGGGGTCGAGGGCATGTTTGCCCCCTCCCCCACAGCGACGACGCCGTTGGACACCAGGGTTTTGGCGTCCTTGCCGGTAAGCTCGTTCTGGGTCGCAGAGGGCATGGCGACGTCGCAGGGTACGTCCCAAATGGAGCCTTCCCCGGCTTTGACGAAGTGGGCACCACCGCCTTGGCCCTTGAGCTCCAGATAGTCGGCAATGCGCCCGCGGCGAACCTCTTTGACCTCCTTGAGTAGCTTAAGGTCTATCCCCGCTTCGTCGACTACATAACCGGAGCTGTCGGAGACCGCGACGACCTTGCCGCCGAAGGACTGCACCTTCTCGACACTATAGACCGCAACGTTGCCCGAGCCGGAAACCACCACCTTCTTGCCTTCGAAGCTCTGATCCTTGGTCTCAAGCATGGCTTGGATGAAATAGGTGTTCCCGTAGCCAGTCGCTTCGGTGCGGGCCCGTGAGCCGCCATAGAACAGCGCCTTGCCGGTGAGCACACCCGCTTCGTAGCGGTTGGTCAGTCGCTTGTACTGGCCGAACATATAGCCGATCTCGCGCCCTCCCACACCGATGTCACCAGCTGGAACATCGGTGTGCTCCCCGATATGGCGGGACAGTTCAGTCATAAACGATTGGCAGAACCGCATGACCTCGCCATCGGACCGTCCCCGCGGGTTAAAGTCCGCCCCGCCCTTGCCGCCACCGATGGGCATGCCGGTGAGAGCGTTCTTGAAGGTCTGCTCAAACCCCAGGAACTTGATGATCCCGACATTCACCGAGGGGTGGAAACGAAGGCCACCTTTATAGGGTCCCAGAGCCGAGTTGAACTGAACCCGGAAGCCACGATTAATCTGCACCTGCCCCTTGTCGTCCACCCAGGGCACCCGGAATATGATCTGTCGCTCGGGTTCGCAGATGCGCTCAATGAGGGCATGCTCGAGATAATCGGGCCGCTTCGCGACCACCCGTCCGAGGCTTTCCAGCACTTCGCGAACCGCCTGATGGAACTCGGGCTCGCCCGGGTTGCGGTGCAGCACCTGCTCGAGGAGCGGCTCTAGTTTCTCGTCGATCATCGGTTTGCTCTTTGAGTCCGTAAGCACAGGGTCGTGAACTCATTACCCCACTGACATCAGGATCGCGAACAACAAACAGGCATTCTGCCCATTTTTGTCGCAGCACAGCTGACCTCGGGGCTTTTGTGACGGAGCTGCTGCCGCAGGGGCGGATAGCCTGTTCGGGTATATGGATTGCAGCGCAGGCGGGCGGTAAGCAGGTTGATACGTCACTGAGCAGCGGAAATCATGAGCGGGAGTTGCCTCGACCTCACCGCACCTTTCCCATGTCGGGCAGGAATACGGTCAGCAACCCGGCCAATGGCAAGAAAGAGCACAGCCAGAACACATGCTCGATGCTGGTAGTATCAGCCAAGGCACCGAGTGCGGCGGCCGCTATGCCGCCCGCACCAAAGGCAAAGCCGAAGAAGATGCCAGCAATCATTCCTATTCGCCCCGGCATCAGTTCCTGCGCGAACACCACGATTGCCGAGAACGCCGATGAGAAGATCAGCCCAGTGAGGATAGTCAGAATGACGGTCCAGGTGAGATCCGCATACGGCAAAGCAAGGGTGAAGGGCAGCACCCCTAAAATCGAGAACCAGATGACGAACTTCGCACCAAACCGGTCACCAATGGGGCCACCCAGGAACACGCCCAGGGCCGATGCGCCCAGGAAGACAAAGAGAAGAAGCTGCGCGTCCTGAACCCCAACCTGGAATTTGTCGATCAGGAAGAAGGTGTAGTAGCTCGACAAGCTCGCCATGTAAGCGTTCTTGGTCAAGGTCAGCACCGTCAGAACGGTCAGCGCGATCATCGTGGTTCGCTTGTCAAGAAGCAAAGCGGTGGGGAGCTTGAGGTAGTTCTGAGGTATATCGGTCACGAGCCAGGGGACCATTTCGAGCGAGAATTTAGCTAGTGTCGGCTTGACCGCATCAATCAGGTAGCGGGTAATTTCGACGGCCCGTTCTCGATTGTCAAACGCATGACCGGACAAGGCTGCGGACCGATACTGGTCGCGTTTCGTGGCTTCGCTCTCGATCTTTAGGAGTAGTGCATCGGCCAGCTACGTGTTGAAGCTTTGCTCTGAGGACCTATCTGACGGTCATGGCACCCAATCGTAAAGTCGCAGCGCCTCTCGCCCTGGTCCAGGAGTGGACCTTGCCCGCAGCAGCAACTCTGGGATCCTCGGTAAGGGTCAAGGGCATTCTGCTCGAAGTGCGCGCCCGACTGCCTTCGAACATCAAGAAGTCACTCGATGTCACTGGCATAGTCCTGGCCCTGCGCATGCCAGAGGGCATGGAGGACGACTTTGAGTCCGCATCGGCCATTATATCGAAGGGACTAGAAGGGATAGACAGTCTGCCGGTGATCCCGCGCGAGATCCAGGACATCCTGTCGATATCTACTACCGAGCGACATCGCTGGCTCAAGGACGGCCGCCTTCAAAGCGCTGGCACGCGCACGGTGAAACTTCGGGGCCGGGCAAAGAAGATAACCTTCCACGTCTTCGATCCCCGCCGCGTCGAAGAGGTGCTGAACGAGGATTTGGTATCGGCGTGGCGGGAAGACGACGCGATCACCAAGGCCGAGAACAGGCGGCAGGCCGCCTGGAACAGGAAACTAGTGCGCGAGGTGAAGGCAGCGGCCAAGGCGAAGCCGGTCGCCGATGACAATGCCGGAGACGCCGCACGTCACCTGCTCAAAGGGTGGGCCGAGTTTGAACGGAGTGGGCTGCTTCGCTGATGTCAGCGCCAGTGCGGCCTAGATAGTCGGTCAGCACGAGAATTCATGATCGTTTGCCGGCGTCAATCCCCAACTGACCGCATCTCAGTTCGGGATCGGGCGCGGCCTTGCCGAATCGACTCGAGGGTGGCCGGATACACCCGTCGACTGCTCAATCCGGAAGACAGACGAAGCGTGTTCATCGAACTGGACCGGGAAGCGGCTACAGAACTCCTTTCCCGCCGTCGCCGCGACTGTCCTGCTGATCCTTGTGCTTCAAACAAGCAGCAATCTCAGCTCCATAGGTGCGCCCCTCTTTGTTAGGGCTCTGATCATCTATCTGCCGCTTTACGCAGCAGGGATACCGTGGCGCGAACGTTCTCCTGGAATTTCGCAACGCTCGGCTTAGCGCTGGTGGCGGCCGACATCGTCGTGTGATCTCAGCTGGACTTGCAGCATCCCATGAAGTTCCGCCTGGTAAAGGCTGGCTGCCCTCATGGAAAAGCCGCAGGCGCTCAACGAAACAGCCACCCAAAGGCTCGGCGCAACTCCATAGCTCCGTCGGCCTCATACCAGCGGCCGTGCGCCAGAATGATCCTTTCTGGTGCCCACGAGATCATCTGCTCGACGGCCTGCTGCAACTGCTGCCGCTCGTGTCGAAATGTTAGCCGCATATCGCGGGGCATCTGCCCATCGGGGTCTAAAACCCCGCCGAGCCTCGCTAATAGGCGACCTAAGAGGCCCAGCTTACGCGGCTCGAAGTTCTCGATGAGATCGGTCAACACCAGGGTCCGGCTCGGGCGGTGGAAGAACTCCACCTCGGTCATATAGCTGCTCCGGATTGGTAGGGTCTCAATCGAGTAGTCCCAGGGATAGCCTGCCCGCTCACTCAGCAGCAGATGACCGAACTTGATACGATCGCCAGCACGTTTAGGAATGCCTGGCGCCAGATAAACCTGCGCTTGGGGAAAGGCATCTCTCCAATCCGGGATCCACCAGTAGTGAATTTTGTTCGGGCCAATGATCCACTTCGGAGTTCCAATTCCTTCCACTTCCGCCTTAAGCTCAGTGGTCAAGGTGGTGGGAGAATGGATGAACAGTTCCCCGCCTTCCAGCCTGATGATGGTCATTCGTGTTGGAAACTGCATTTTGGCCAGTGGGGGCCCAAACTCGATCACCGGGCCGTCGACAATCCAAACCTCTTCGCAGACCGGCTTAAGCGTACTCAGCGGTGAATATGTATGGTTCGGATGCGCCATGGCGGCAGGCTAAACAAGCCACTTAGGTCAAGTCCAGCCCCGATGTCGAATACGCCAGCGCCGCCGACGTCGTCGCGCCCTACTTCTATCCAGCGGGATGCAGAGAGTTGGAAATAGCCGAAGTACCAACGTAGTGACTCACTTCGGAGACGACAGAAACGGTGACACTCGCAAATTGGAACGTCCGCTTACCTGGCCATAAGGCCGAAAGCTGCCTGTCGGCAAACCACCCCATTTTTGTCATTGCTGGCGGCTCAGCGGACCGGCATCTTTTGGCGGGTGCAGCCGAACGCCTGAACGGCAAGAATGGGGCGCTTTGCAGACCGGTTTGGTGCGCTGTCCTTCGCCGCTCACCGCAACGAGCTCGGACTATTCCCGATACGGTGAGCCGCCGAGCGGGTAGCCGCCCGGCGTTGAGATTTACGCAGCCTTGGCTTCGTCGGATGGTTGAGCGTTGTCCATGGCCCGCATGTAGAGGTCCAAGAGAGTTTCGTGCTCGTCGCGCTCATCCTGGTCCTGCTTGCGCAACTTGATGATCTCTTTGATCACCTTGATATCAAAGCCTTCGCCCTTCGCTTCGGCGAAAATCTCTTTCTTGCCTTCGTTCAGTTCAGCGATTTCCGCTTCGACCTGTTCGATACGTTCAACGAACGACCGGATACGTCCGCCTGCAATGCCAGCGTCGCTCATGGTGCCTCCTGGGATAATGAGGCCAGCACTATCGAAGTGCGGCAGTTTACGAACGGTAAACCTCACCAGCTCTGCGGCGACGCCAGTGACGAGCTAAAGACATGTGAGACGCATTGCCCTTCAATCTGCTCGTCATTGGCTGCATACCTGCGGCAGCGCTGCTCAGGTGCAAGGAGCAAGGAACCGCATCCTTTGGTCCAGCTGCTGGACAGGATCCGAGTTGCCGCTTGGAATCTCTCCATCACGCCATTGGATTACTGCATAGCCCCGGCCTGCCGTGGTAGCCAGAGCACTAGGTCAGGCATATATGTGATCAAGAACAACACCGTCAGCAGCAGCAAAAAGTGCGGCCAGAGCTCACGGATCATGTCGCTCAGCTTGATACCGTTCAGGGCCTTGATGATGAACAACAACACGCCCATTGGCGGGGTAATGAGCCCGATCATCATATTTAGCACCAGCACCACCCCCAGGTGCACCAGGTCGATATCCAGACCCAGAGCGGTCGGAATGAACAGCGGCACGATCACCAACTGGATGGTCGACACGTCCAGCAGGCATCCAAGCAGCAGAAACAGGATGTTGAGCAGCAGCAGGAACATCCACTGCTCGAACTGGTAATAGCTGAAGAACTCGAACACCATCTGCGGAATACGCTCGACGGCGATGACATAGTTGAAGATGAAGGCGCCGCAGAGCACCGTCGTGACGACAGCGGTGGTTTTGACTGTGGAGTACACCACTGCGGCAAAGCCTCTGAAGCTTAGAGCGCGATAGGCGAAAACCGCGAGAACAAGTGCGTAGAAGGCGGAAACGGCGGCAGCTTCGGTGGGCGTAAAAGCGCCCGAGTAGATGCCCCCGAGAAGGATGACCGGCATCAATAGCGCAGGAAAGGCTCGCAGGAGGATCAGAGGAAACTGGCGGAAAGGTATGGCCTCTTCCACTGGAAATCCACGACGCTTGGCAACCACGAATGCCGCGGCCATTTGCAGCACCACGATGATCAGGGCTGGAACCACGCCGGCCAGAAAGAGTGCGCCGATCGACGCCGAGGACACCAGCGCATAATAGACCATCGGAATAGATGGCGGAAAAATCGGCCCCACAACCGCAGTAGCTGCCGTCAACGCTCCTGCGTATCCCGGCGGATATCGATTGTCCTTGATCATCATGTCGGTCACCACCTTGCCGACGCCAGCGGCGTCCGAGACTGCCGAGCCGCTCATGCCGGAAAAGATGAGGCTCGTAACGATGTTGACCTGCGCCATGCCGCCGGGTGACCTACCCACGAGCGCCAGGCAGAAGGTCAGCAGTCGATCCGAGATCTTGCCGGCATCCATGATGTTCGCAGCGAAGATGAACAAGGGCACCGCAAGAGCGACGAAATTGCCGAACACGCCATTGAGCACCATTTCAGCGCCCAGGCCCACATCGCGGCCGGAGATGAAGAGGTAGAGGACGCTGGAAGCAATCATGGCAATGCCCATGGGCAGACCGGCGACAGTCGTCGCGATCAGTATCACGAGCATTATGGGAAGGGCGTATTCAGCCAGCATTGAGAACCCTCGTCGGCCTAGATCTGCTTGGTCCACTCGGGCGTGAACAGGCGCCACAGCCGCCACGCGGCTTGGATGGTAAAATTGACGACAAACAGTAAGTAGCAGCCGTAGATCCACGCCATGGGAAGCCGAAGAACTGGACTGCGCTTGCGCAGGAGAAACTGCAGGTAGTCCCAAGTGGCGGGAATGAGCAGCACAAAAGCGATGATCAGGACCACCATGGCAAAGATCGCCATTACGCGCTTTACCTGTGGCGAGACCAGCTCATAGACCACGTCGAAGGTTACATGGTCGCGAATGTTGACCATGAAAGCAGCCGCCCAGAAGACCGTCCAGACGAAGGCAATCATGGTGACTTCTTCGGTCCAAAGGATCGGGCTGTTCATCACATAGCGGAAGAACACCTGGACGACAAAGCCGAGGAACGCGGTCGTAAAAAGAAGGACGCCGACAAGATCGGCGCCCTCCTTGAGAAACCGCAACCAGGCGGGCATCTGCCGAACGGATGCGGAAGTTTCAGTCATCGCTTACTCGGAAGCCATAGCGTTGATCTGGTCGATCCAGCCTTCCGGCCAGGACGCCGCGCGGTCTGAATTGAGATAGAAGTCCTGCACATGGCTGCGGAATGCTTCAATATCGGGCGTCGTGACCTGCAGACCCTGCTCTTCCAAGAAGGCCACGAGGCGCTCTTCCTCGGCAACACGCTTTTCGTTGTTCCAGTCGCAGGAAGCCACGGCAGCCTCCGTCATGGCAGCCTTCTCCTCGTCGGTCAGTTGCTCCCAGGTCTGATTGTTGACAGCGACATTGATGCCGTCGACCAGATGACTGGTGAGGACTACCTGTTCAGTGACTTCGTAGAACTTGGCGGCTTCCACTGTGGGAAGCGGATTGTCCTGCGCGTCAATCGTGCCTGACTGAAGGCCGAGATAGACTTCGCCAAACGGCAGCGGCGTGGGATTAGCGCCCAATGCCTGCCCGAGGAACAGCCAAGCGTCGGACGAAGGCATGCGCAGCTTAACGCCTGAGAGATCTTCCGGAGTCTGCACATCGCGGGCATCGCGCAGGTTTAGCTGGCGAGTGCCCAAGTAGCAGGTGTCGAGGAGTTGGATACCCATCTCGTCCGACACACGCTGCTTGAATTCGGCGCCTAGGTCGCTGTCCATGAATGCCCGGTAGTGTTCAGGGCTCTGGAACAGGTAACCGGCCGTGAGCACCCCATACTCAGGAATGTTGTCTGCGATCAACTGGAAGGACACGTAGGTCATTTCCGCATTGCCACGCTGCAACGCATCGAGATCGGCGCCTTGGGCGAACAGCGAACCGGAGTCGTATAGCTGAATGTCAAAACGGGCAGGCGCCAGCTCTTCCAGCTTGTCTGCGAAGACCTGCATGGCCTGAGTGTGCAGATCGGTCGGCACGCTAGGAACGGTATATTTCAGTTCCAGCTTATCCTGCGCCTGAGCGGCTATCGAAAGCGCCATGATCGAAACGGCGGCAAGGGCGACGGTCTTCAATTTCATGATGTCCCTCCTCCAAGGGTTAAGAGCGGGCACAGGGGTAGCCTTGGTGGCAGTACCCCTGAGCAACGGCCTGCACCTTGCATTAACTTATCACTCATGTAAACAGTGATGCGAAGTCTGATCGTCGTGCTGATTGTATCAGTTGGCAAATGAGGAGAATCCTGTGTCTGCTGCCCCTTTGGAAGGCGTCATCGCCGCTTCGATCACTCCGCTAGCCGAGGACCTGTCGATAGATGTGAACCGCCTGGCCCGCCACACGCAGCGGCTTCTGGACAATGGCTGCTCCTTCGTTTCGACTTTCGGCACTACAGGAGAAGGTGCCTCCCTCTCCACAATTGAGAAACTGGATGCTCTCCGCTCTTTGAGCGCAGCAGGCGCTGACATGAGCCGGCAGGTGCCTGGCGTCATGACCCCTACCTTGGATGATGCAGCGACCATGTTGGTGGGTATCGCCAACGCGGGCTGCCGCGCCGCTCTCGTCCTTCCACCTTTTTACTACGGCACCTCCGAAGCCGGCGTTGCAGGATGGTACGACGCATTGATCGAGCGCACCGAGTCAGCAACGCAGATCGATCTCCTGCTCTACAATATCCCGCAGATGAGCCGGATCCGCTTCACCAGGGAGCTGGTCGAAACTATCGTCAAACGCCACGGGTCGCGCATCGTAGGCATCAAGGATTCCACCGGCGATGTGCAAAACGGCGTTATGCTGGCAAAGAGCTTCCCCGACTTGGCCGTGTTCACCGGCGATGATCGTGTCCTTCCCACACTGCTGGCCAGTGGCGGCGCCGGCATGATCGGCGGCATGCCTAATGTCTTCGCGCGAGATCTCCGGCGTCTTTATGACGACCGCACCAATGCAGAGATCCTTGCCAAGCAGACTGAACGCATCCTGGCTGTTGATCGACACGGCTCCTTGGTCGCGCTAAAGGCGGCTCTTGCCACCTATCTGGGTGACGAAAACTACGCCCGTGTCCTCCCGCCGCTCAAGGCGCTGGATGAGGTAGGCCGTGGAAAGCTGCTGGAAAGCTTTGCGAAATCCGGGTTTGATGCAGCCGCGTGAATTGAACGCGGCCACGGGAGGATGTCATGACCGCCGAAGCTGTCGCCAAAGCAGGTGAACCCGAGTTGCGCTCGGTGAAGCAGGCGGCCTATGAGCGTTTCCGACATGCCTTGTTCGATGGCCGATTGCGGCCCGGCCAGTTTGTTTCCCAGCGCGATCTGGTTGCCCTGCTGGGGCTTTCCATCGGCGCGTTGCGCGAACTCCTGCCCCGGTTGCAGTTTGAAGGTCTACTCAGTGTGATGCCGCAGCGCGGCATCCAAATTACCCAGATTGACCTGCCGATGATCCGGCAGGCTTTCCAGATGCGTATGGCCTTCGAGCGTGAAGCTGTTCTCACTGCGGTCCGCAAGTTGGATGATACGGCGCTCGATCAGCAGGAATCCCTCCATCGCAATATTCTCGAAGAGGTCCGTCAGCAACCTTCCTCTGACGTGTTCGAGCGCGGTCAGCAGATCGATGACGGCTTTCACAACCTCCTTGTTGCCGGCACTCAGAATGAACTTTTGGTCCAGGCTTATGCCGTCAATGCAATTCGCATCAGGCTAATCAAGCTGGACCGCATTACTCTTTCCGCAGGCGTCCTGCCCTCTGCCTTTGGCGATCACCTCGCGATAATTGCCGCCATTCGGGGCCGTGACCCCCACGCAGCTATCGACGCCATGGACCGTCACATGATGAACGCACGCGAGCGGGCACTCGAACTCTAGAACCAAAGGTCTCATGACCCTGCTCATCCCTTATAACCTGCGTTGCGAGCACATGTTCACGGCGCGTGGCCTCAACACGTCCGTCCCCCGCTTCTCCTGGGCCCTCGAAGCAGAAGGAAAGGACCGATGGCAGACCGCCTACCGCGTTGAGCTCCGCAACGAAGACGGCATTATTTGGGACAGTGGCAAGGTGCCGTCCAACCAGACGCAACTGATTCCATATGGCGGACCGCGCCTCTCGTCCGACGCTGTGCTGACCTGGATTGTAACCTGCTGGGACGAAAACAACACTCCATCCGCACCATCTAAACCCGCAATGATCTTTACCGGTCTCGCGGCGGCGGATTGGGAGGCAGAGTGGATAGCACGATATTTTGTGTTGCCCGCTGGTCGCGAAGCTCCCGCCGACAATATCTACGACAACCTCTGGCAAGCGCGTCCCGCGGACTATGTACGCCGCGACTTCGCTACCTCCCAGGCACCAATCCGTGCCACGCTCTACATCACCGCCCTTGGCCTTTATGAAGCCTACATGAACGGTCAGCGAGTGGGCGAAGATGTCATGGCCCCCGGCTGGACCGACTATCACACCCGGGTTGAGTACCAGGTACACGATGTGACTGATCTGGTTCGTGCCGGTAACAATGTCCTAGGTGCAATTCTTGGCGAGGGTTGGTATTCCGGCCGCGTTGGCCACAACCAACGCCGCGCCGGCAATCACTATGGCGGCCGCCCTGCCCTCTTGTGCCAGCTGCATCTGCATTATGGAGATGGCACCAGCCAGATCGTCTGCACCGACGAGCATTGGCAAACCCGGCAAGGCCCGATCTGCTATTCCGATTTCCTGATGGGCGAGATGTATGACGCCCGACTGGAGATCGCGAATTGGAACACCCCCGACTGCGAACTTTCCGGCTGGCAGCGAGTCGAAGTCTTCGTGCCTGACCCCGGTGCGCCCCAGCTCGATGCTGCACGCGTCCAGCCAGCGCGCGAAGTAGCCCGCCTCCCCGCCAGCTTCTCCCATCATGCCCGCAGCGGCGCAGCGATCTTCGATCTGGGCCAGAACATTGCCGGCTATGTGGAGCTTCGTGTCAGCGGCCGCTCAGGAGACCGTTTCACCATCCGTCATGCCGAGACGCTCGACGCGGACCGCGAACTCTATACGGCCAATCTCCGCCACGCCGTGGCGATCGACATCTTCGTCGCCTCGGGGAACGGCACTGAGACCTTCAAGCCGCGCTTCACCTTTCACGGCTTCCGTTATGTCGAACTGACCTTGCCGGACGGCATCTCGCCCGACCAGGTTTCCATGACCGGAATTACCGTCCAAACCGATACATCGGTCACTGGCGTTATCGAGACAGGTCACCCACTGGTCAATCAGCTCCTCTCCAACATCTTCTGGAGCCAGCGAGGCAACTTTCTCTCCGTCCCAACCGATTGCCCGCAACGCGACGAGCGCTATGGCTGGACCGCCGACGCCCAGGTCTTCTGGAAAACCGCCGGCTACTTCATGGACGTCTCGGCCTTTCTCACCAAATGGATGCTAGACATAGTGGATGGTCAGTCGCGTGACGGCGCTTTCCCCGACGTCGCTCCCACCAAGCCGCTCAACCCTTATCGGCTAACGCCGCAGCCCGGAGCTCCCGGTTGGGGTGATGCCCCGGTGATCATGGCCTGGGAACATTGGCTGCGCTATGCCGACCGCGGCCTCCTCGAACGCTACTGGCCGGCACTTGAGGCATGGGCCGAGCACATCGGTCGAGCCAACCCTGATTTCATCCGCCGCAACGCCGTCTACAACAATTACGGCGACTGGCTGAGCGTTGGGCCCGTTACGGACCGGACACTGGTCGCAACTGCATACTGGTACAGGGTTGCTGATCTCTTGTCCCGTATCGCCGATGTACTCGGCCGGGCAACCGACGCTGCACGTCACCGCCAGACCGCAGACAGTATCCGTGCGGCTTTCACCTCGGCCTTTGTCACCGCTGACCATCAGCTAACCAGCGACACGCAAACCGCATACCTTTTAGCACTCGATTTCGGGCTTCTTGCACGCGACCAACGCAATCATGCCGCCACGCGCCTGGTGGAATTGATTAAAGCAGCGGACGGCCATCTGCAGACAGGTTTCCTAGGAGTTCGCCACCTGCTGCCGGTGCTGACTGCCATTGGTCGCGACGATCTTGCAGTGGCCATGCTGCTCAAGGAGACATACCCCAGTTGGGGCTTTTCGATAGCGCACGGTGCTACCACAATCTGGGAGCGGTGGGACGGGTGGACCCCTCAAAAGGGCTTCCAGAGTACCAACATGAACTCCTTCAATCACTACGCGTATGGTTCTGTGGGGGAATGGATATGGTCGCGGCTGGCCGGCATCGACTGGGACCCCAACTCACCGGGGTACATGGGAGCTGTGCTGCGTCCCCTCTTCCATCAGGCTATCGGCTCCTGCCGTGCGATGTACACGGCTCACCCTGGTCGCTTCGTTAGCCAGTGGGACTTCGAGGGCAGCAACGTCAAGTGGATCGTTGAGATACCGCCAAACTGCAGGGTCCAGCTGGAGCTACCGAGTGGCTGGCAGTTTGCCGGCGGGCGGCACCTCACCACTTTGGCTTCGGGCCACCACCGGTTCCTGCTTTCACCAACTGGAGCTTTGGCTCACTCATGACCTGCGGTTTGACTTCACTGCTACTTCACCATCGGCGCACTGGCACCACGATAGATCACCTGCCCCCGGAGTTGGTTCCGAGCAACTTGGCGGCGGCCTACGCGATCCAGGACGAAACCATTGCCGCTCTAGGCTGTCTCGGTGCCTGGAAAATCAGTCCGGTCCCGCAGCAGGGTGAACCCTTTTGTTCTCCGCTGCCGGCCGAGAGCCTTCACACAGACGGCACTCAGCTGTCCCTTACCGATTTCAAGGGTCTTGGCGTCGAAGTGGAAGTAGCAGTCACGCTCGCTCGCGACCTCGCAGCAGGCTCGAGCCCCCAAGACGCCAGACAGGCAATCGGCTCGGTGCACCTGGCGCTCGAGCTTTTGTCGTCACGATACTCGGATCGCACTGCAGTACCCCAGCTGGCCGCCTTTGCCGATCTGCAGAGCAACGGCGCCATCGTGCTCGGTCCGGCCATCTACTTCGGCGAAATGCCCGAATTCGGAACGCAGGCGCTGAGCCTGGAACTAGATGGTGAGCGAGCTGCAGAAACTGCAGCCGGTTCTAGCACCGACAATGTGCTTGCCGCCCTTGCTTGGCTTGCTGACCACGCATCTAGGCGTGGCAGCCCACTCACGGCTGGCACTGTCGTCACCACGGGAGCTCGCCTCGGGCCGGTCGATTTCGGCGGCCGAAAAGCCACCGCTAATGCACCCGGCTTGGGTGCAGTGACTGCAACATTCCACCAAGACTAACTTAGCCAACAGATCGGTACCACGGCATATTGACTGCCTGAAAGGTCTCCGACCGGCCGGAATGGGCCGAGAGGAGATCGACCGGTTCTGGCTCGCTATCAGACATAGATGTGGGCTTCGACGCAGATCTTATGCGCTCGCCCCCTGAATTGCTAGCCGCAGAATCAAACCTCATGGCGCTGCCCGATATGCTCTCTGCCGATGCAGCCGTTGCACTAGGCGTCAAACGCGCTTGTCGCTCATTTCAGTCTGCAGCGGGCCCAGCTTCAGTCGGCCGATCACGTCCTCGTGCGCGGCGCGAGTGGCGGTATAGGTCTGACAACCGTGCAAATGGCATTGCGGCGCGGCGCTACGGTAACTGCAATTGCCAATTCGGGAGCAGCCGATCGTCTGTCCGCTTTAGGCGTGAATCAAGTGCTGAGGCGCGATCTGGGAACCGACTTTGCTGGCTCGTTCGACGTCATCATCGACCCGGTAGGCGGTCTCGATACTCCGGAATTTGTCGGGAAGCTCTCACCCAATGGGCGCTACATGCTTAACGGCGCAGCTGGGGGATTTCCTCCGGCCGACTTTGGCATGGCTCTCCTGCAGACTTTCTTCGGCTCGCCGAGCTTCTCCATGTTCAGCTTGAACTCGGTTCAGGCGTCCGAGTTAGTCGTAGCTGGCCAGTCCATCTTCAACGATGTGCTTCAGGGCGTCTTGATACCTCAGGTAAGCGATGCTTTCAGCCTGGCCGACGCGGCAAAAGCGCATTCGGCTCTCGAAAGCGGAAAAAGATTTGGTAAGATTGTCCTCAGGCCCTAGCAGGGTGTTCGCCCATGGCTACAGCCGCGGCCTCCCCGCGCATCATTTCGGGTCCAAGGAGCAATACCTCAAGGCCTTGGCGTCGTATGTAGCGATTGAATTCGAGAAGACAGTGCCCCTGGCCGATCGTCTATTCGGGCTGCCGGCTCTTCTTGAACTTACGCGATCCGTATTCATGCACCTCACCGCCGATCCCACCCGAATGCTGCTGACTCAAGTCGTGCTGTCGGACCACAGGCGAGAGCAAGCTCTGTCTGAGGAAATCGCCGCCCTTAGGGACAAGACGTTGGCCACACTTGCCAAACATATCAGGGCTGGTATCGAGGCCGGTCAGATCAGGACCGATGCAGACCCTGAGATGGCGGGACTTTTTCTTGCGTCCTCAATATGCGGCATCCTCGAAACTTGGATAGCAAATCCACGGTCTTGAGCGCAGAGGCTAGCTAAAGCACTCCGACCTCTGTTGAATGGCGGGGTTCTAATGTCTCTAATTCGTCAAGTCCTTGCCTAGGTCTTGTTCGTCGATCTGCACCGTATTCGTTGTCGTCTTCGAGGTCAGATAACGTTCTGCCTCACAATGGCGCCAAGTTTGAAAGCCTCTCGATGTGACTCACGCTGTCAGCATCGGCGACTAGAGCCGATTCCCGTCAGAACCAAAAAAATGGCCCCGTCCAACTGAAAACGCCACCTGGATTATATCTCCTGGAGCGACAGCAAGTCTGTCTCTGAACACTGCCGTAATCTCCTGCCCGGCGGCATCCAACACCACGTGCGTTTCCGCCCCGGTCGGCTCGATCAGCAGAACTCGGGCGCTCAGACCACCCTCCGCCACGACCTCGATGTGCTCCGGACGAATGCCGAACTCCACCTCATCTTTCGAGGATTGCGGCAGTTGCTGCTGGAGTGGGAGAACGGTGGCATCTGACAACCTCATACCTTCAGCAATGAGCGTTCCGCTGATGAAGTTCATGGCCGGCGAACCAAGAAATCCTGCCACAAACTTGTTCTGAGGGTGATCATACAACTCTAGGGGTGAGCCCACCTGCTCCACCCGCCCCCCGTTCATGACCACGATCTTATCGGCCATGGTCATGGCTTCGATCTGGTCGTGCGTCACATAAACGATTGTGGTCCCCAGACGCTGGTGCAGACTCTTGATCTCTGCTCGCATCTGAACGCGGAGCTTAGCGTCCAAGTTGGAGAGCGGCTCATCGAACAAGAACACTTTGGGTTGCCGTACGATTGCACGCCCCATCGCAACCCGCTGCCGCTGCCCACCTGACAGCTGGGCAGGCTTGCGGTCCAGAAGCGATTGTAGGCTGAGGATTGCCGCTGCCTCGTCGACCTTACGCTTGATCTCGTCCCGCTTGATGCCTTGGATCTCCAAGGCGAAGCCCATATTCTGAGCCACTGTCATCTGAGGATAAAGCGCATAATTCTGGAACACCATAGCGATGTCCCGGTCCTTAGGCTCTAGATTGTTCACCGTCCGGCCATCGATGGCGATGGTGCCGCGGGTGACATCCTCCAGCCCGGCGATCATGCGAAGGAGCGTCGACTTTCCACAACCGGACGGTCCTACGAGGATGACGAACTCGCCGTCGGCGATGTCGATGTCGACGCCGTGAATTACCGGAGTAACGCCGTAGTTTTTTCGAAGATCACGAATTTGAACGGTGGACATGAATCTTGCTCCCTATCGACGTGGGCGACAGCGGATTGCGAGGTGCGGTTTGCCAGGCAATTCGACGGCAATGGCGGCATCCGGGCGGCGCGGCCGGTACACGGCCCCATGTCGGGTCGGGTGATTGGCCGGCGCATCGACTATCTTTGCCGGCTCCATCGTCATGTTCCAGGTGTCGATCAGATCCACTTCATAGTCACCGGGATGGAGCGGCAGCCCTGGGGCCCAAATCACTGGCTGATGCTCTCCAAGGTATATGTAGGTAACTTCGCCATCAGTGGCTCCCGAAACACGGCTCCAAGGCCAAGTTCCAGAGTTGGCAATGGGAGTAAGGCCGTTCTTCGCATCTTCTTCAAGGAGATTGCGAAGAAAGCCGATACGCTTCCAAGCTTCACCGTGGAGAACGCCCCCTTTTGCCCACCAGAGTATATCGTCAGGGTGCATGAAGGTTTCACCGTGACCAGCATAGCCTCCGCGGAGCAGCGTAATCCAATAGCGGTGGACAAGCTCTTCTGCAGATATGTTGCCCCAGGACAGCATGATGTTGCCCTCGTACTCGGGCTCATCGTTGATCACTGGCTTGCCATAGGCATCACGCCATTCCGGCGTGCGTTTGACATCCCAGTTCTGGATGCAAACGTGGCTCACCCAAGGCTTGCGGTGATCATAATTCGCATTCACGTCCCCATTGTGGATGGACTTCAGATGCCGATAAGGGTCGTTCTCCTCAATGATCTGAAAATATCGATCCCACTGCGTCATCGGTTTGGTGTCGAGGAGAAAGTCGTATTCGTTGGCGAGCGACCACCAGACATTCCGGTAAGCAGCGAGCCGGGCTGTTAAGTACTCGACGTACCCATAATCCTGCTGCTCGCTCATCGCGCTGTAGCCCCAACGGTCATAGGGGTGAAAGATAATGAGGTCGGCTTCTATGCCAATATCTCTTAATGCTGCCACTTGCCGCTCGAGGTGCCGAAAGGCCTCTGGATTGGGTCGATCGAAGTCGAGCTCACCCTCGGAGTCACGCTGATAAATGTCGTAGAGTGGTTCGTTGACATTGAACGGATAGTCTTTGGGAAAAACGCCCATGCGCATCTTGTTGAAACGCGTCGATCGCAGCGTGTCGAGTGTCTGCTGCTGTAGCCCGAGCGGCTGATGAGTCCACGCGTAGCTGGTGGTGCCGAAAGGGAGATAGGGTGTTCCGTCAGCATAGCCGAAGTGAAACGTGTTTCGCACGTGGACTGGACCATGATTGCCTCCACCCGCAGGGCCAACATCAAGCTGGCCGCTCAGACCTTCAAGTTCGCTAGCCGAAGACTTGGTCGAATAGCTCCAACGTCCTTCATTGTCGGGCATGAAACGCACCTTATAGGTACCGTCTCCATCATAAAAACCAGGTACCCGCACAACGCGACTGTTCTGCTGGAAGTATGCCTCAAAGGTAACCTCCCGGAACGGATTACCTTCCGCAGGTCCGCTGAACTGAGCTTCAAAGGAATCCCACTTGGCAATTGTTGTTTCAGTCATGTTCTTTTCTATTCTGTTTAGAATCTCAGCCCTTAACGGCACCGGAGGTCAGCCCCGATACGAAATAGCGCTGGAAAATGAGATAAACGAGGGTGGCCGGCAGAACCGTCATGACGATGGCCGCATTAAGCTGTCCGTAGTCACTGGAGAACTGCCCCTGGAAGGACATAAGGCCAAGCGGCAGCGTCCACTTGTCTGGGTCCTGCAGCAGGACCAAGGCCATAGCAAACTCGTTCCACGTGTTGACAAAGTCGAGGATCAGCAGAGCTGCCAGCACAGGTACCGAGATCGGCAGAATGATGCGACGGAATATTGTGATGTGGGAGGCGCCATCAATCCGGCCAGCCTCACTCAGTTCCCGCGGCACATTGCTGAAGAACCCGTGCAATACGAAGACCTGATAGGGAACTCCGAAAGCAAGGTACGGTAGGATTACTCCCGGATAGGTGTTGATCAGTCCAAAGGAGTTCACCAACGTGAATAGTGGCGCCAACATTACCTGGAACGGGATCATGGTGCCAAATATCACCACGAGCAGTAGAGCCTTATGCCAGATAATGTTCATGCGGGCGAGCGCGTAGGCTGCCATCGCTGAAATTAAGAGCCCAAGCGGCACCTTTATCACGGTGATAATGACACTATTGAAGAAGGTGGTCGAAAACTTCCCACGCTCCCAGGAGCGGGAATAATTGGTCCACTGCGGATCGGTCG
The DNA here is from genome assembly GCF_030177755.1 of Devosia sp. RR2S18. Taxonomy (NCBI): domain Bacteria; kingdom Pseudomonadati; phylum Pseudomonadota; class Alphaproteobacteria; order Hyphomicrobiales; family Devosiaceae; genus Devosia; species Devosia rhizosphaerae. Next base: position 1,317,313 of record NZ_CP126539.1, on the reverse strand, counting down.
GAGGCGTGAATGCACCGGTATTCGTCACTGCCGCCGCAGACTTGAGTGACGTAAAGACTATGAAAATAAAGGGGGCGATCCAGAGGATAGCTACGACCACCAGAGCGATCCAGAGGCCAATCAGAACAGGATCAGATCGCTTCGGCGCCACCTCGGTGGTGCCCGACAGGGTTTCAGGATGTGTCATTGCTCTGCTCATGACGCTGCTTTCCCACGTTCGGTCCAGCGAAGGTACGGAACCACGATTGCAACGGTGATCAACAGAAGAACCACCGAGATGGCCGCTCCTCGTCCGAAGTCAAAGATCTGCATGGCCTGCGTGAAGGCCCAAAGGGCGAGCATTTGTGTCGATTGTGCCGGCCCACCCCCAGTCATCCCATAAACAATATCGAACGCCTTCAAGGAGGAGATGATTGAGAGAACGAGCACGATGGTCAGGGTTGTTCGCAGTGCAGGCAGCGTGACGTGTTTGAACACTTGCGTTCGCTTCGCCCCGTCGATGCGAGCAGCCTCAACCAGCGACTTGTCTACGCTTTGAAGTCCCGCCAGAAACAGAACCATCGAGAAGCCGACAGACTGCCAGAGATGAGCAACAAACATAGAGTAGAGTGCAATCCTCCGGTCGCCGAGCCAATCCTGTATCCAACCCTGCAGACCCGCCCCCGCCAAAATCTGATTGAAGAGCCCAAAGAAGGGGTCATACATCCACCGCCACATCGTGGCGACCGCAATCGGCGCGATGATCACTGGCAGGTAATAGACTGCGCGCAGAGCCCCTCGACCAAAAAGCTGCTGATTAAGTCCAAGAGCTAAGAGGAGACCGATAAGGGGTGGGAATATAACCGACAACACGGTCCAAATGACCGTATTTCTGAATGCCGTCCAAAAAACAGGATCGCTGGTGAATATGTGTCGATAGTTTTCCAGCCCCACCCATTCTTTGTTTGGCGCAAGTCCGTTCCACCGCTGGAAAGATAGCACAAACACGTCGAGCATCGGGTACAAGGCGAATATTGCATAGACCCCCAAAGCCGGACCGAGCAACACGACAGCCTGGAACCGAGCGTCCTGAAGCCTTTTTTTCATGTTCATGGAGCGGATCCTTGGGACTTCGGCGCCACGTAAGTTAAGAGCGCTAGCCTCACGTGTTTCTTCAATGGCCATCCCTGGAAGGGATGGCCACTGTTTTTGTGCTTACGACTGGTTGTCGATAAACGTCTGCATCTCCTGGGCGGCCGTTAATGGCTCCATGTTGCCCGAGGCCACTTCATTGATGACGCGGAAGTACTCAGTCGTGACGGCGAGAGGGAACCCCTGGTCGCCATTAACGAAGGTACCGGTCGCCTCATCGAAGATCGTCAGCCATTCTTCCTGCAAGGGAGTGGCATCATCGCCGAGCGACACGTTCGTATTGACGGAGATTGCGCCGAAGGCACCTTTGATCTGGTCCTGGTATTCATCCGACACGAAGAGATCAAAGAACTCTGCAACGAGTTCCGGATGCTCCGTATTCGAAGACATATAAAAGTACTCAGCGAAGCCATAGAGGCGACCAGTGCCGGTGGGGAACGGGAAGACCCCGAAGTGCGACACATCGGTGTTCTCAGCCAGTTGCTGCACCAGCCAATCACCCTCCAACATCATTGCAGCACGCTCTCCCACGAACAGGTTGAAGGATTGCGCCTGATCGATGCCCATGAACGGCGAGAGAACATAATTCTGTGTCCACATCTGCAGCTCAGAAAACGCTTCGGCCGCGCAGGGCTCATCAGCCCAACTCAGTTCCATTCCAATGAGCTGGTCGTGGGTTTCAGCTCCGCAGGTGGTTTCTAGCAGAACATCCATGAGGCGCATCACGTGCCAGTTCACCGAACCGCCAAACGTGAATGCCGGAATACCTTCAGACTTGAGCGCTTCGGCCGCCGCGACCAGCTCATCATAGGTCGACGGCTCTTCCGTGATCCCCGCCCTCTCAAACTGCTCTTTGTTGTAGTAGACTGCCTCGCCTGAGAAACGGAACGGAATGCCGTGCATTCCACCATACTGACCGGCAAAGCCCATTGAAGCAGAGGATAGGTTGTCTTCCCACCCGTACTCCTCGTAATAGTCGCTGATATCCTGACTAAGACCGGCGTTAACATATTCGCCGCCTAGGCCAAGCCCAGCCCAACTCATAAAGATGTCCGGGCCGCTATCAGAGCCTGCGGCGACGCGCAAAGCGGTCTTATGCTCATCCACCCCGCGCATGGTGATGTTTACCTCAACGCCCGGGTGCGTCTCCTCGAACTGCTCAGCAGCGCCCTCGAGCGCGTTGATCTGGGCATCAGACGAATAACTGATCGTCCAAACATCAATGGTTTGAGCATAGGCACTCGGGCTCATAGCAAGCCCGAGCGTCGCCACAGCGACGCCGAGTGTCAAAAGGGATTTCGTGCTTCTGGATTCCATATCTTCCTCCCGAGGGTTTCGCTTTTTTGCGAATATTTACATTTATAGAGCCTTCCCTCTATGGTGTGTCAAGGCGCAATTATGTCATGAGCGACGTAATTCACGTCGTGTAGCTTGAGTAGCCGCGCCGGCACTCCAATACAGGGCCAAATAAGAGGAGACGGCCTTGGCCAATATGAACACTGGAGACCTTCACGGCCTCTTCTACGACCGTCGGGCAGATTCTCCGGCTGCCAAAGTGGTCCGTGCACTTAGTGGACACGGAGCCGTCAGCGCTTCCCAACTCGCGCGTACAACCGGACTCGCCCGCTCCACAGTTTCCACCACTCTTGGCGAATTGAAGCGCTCAAGCCTCGTGGTGGAAGTTGAGACCACCACTCGACAAGCCGCGTCCGCTGGCCGTCCCGCCCTAGCCCATTCGCTTAACCCTGGGGCGGGAACCTGCGTGGGCATCTTGCTGGGCCTCAATGAGATCAGGATCATCCTGGCGGACGTAGCTCACACAGTTCTGGCAGAGAGTTTGCTTCCGCTGGAGAGTGACTATGGACCCGAACGCGCGGCCCGCGCCGTCCGTCACGCTATCGACACTCTCTACAAAGAGCACGGCCTGTCTTATGCAGGGTTGCTCGGAGCGGGTTTCGCAGTAGCGGGCCCACTTGCTCCAGACGGTTTGATAATGCGAGCTTCCATGTTGCCGACCTGGGCCGGCGTCGACCTCCGTGCGGTTTTTGCACATGTGCTCGAAAAACCCATTTTTGCTGACAATGAAAGCAACTGCGCAGCTTTGGCTGAGATGATGTGGGGAGCAGCCGCTGGCGCTGAGGACTTCGTTTTCTTTAAACTAGACGCTGGAGTGGGCGGCGCAGTGATCGTCAACGGAAGGGTTCTTAGCGGCACGTCCGGAGCTGCCGGCGAGTTTGGACACGTGGTGCTAGACCCTCATGGCCCCCTCTGCCGCTGCGGCAATCGGGGGTGCCTGGAAATGTACGTGAGCACCCTGAGTCTTGTACGAGAAGCACAGGTGAGGATGGGCCGGACGACCAAGATCGAGGAAGTCATCAGCCTCGCTGCAGCGGGAGACGTGGGGCTCCAGCGGTTGCTCAGCGACGCAGGGGAAGCCGCCGGTCGCAGCCTCGCTGCCGTGGGCAGCATCCTCAATCCGCCGCTGTTTGTAATCGGAGGTGTTCTAGCGACTGCGGGCGACCTCGTTGTGGCGCCTTTGCGCGCTGCTTACGAGAAACACGCACTCATCAAAATGAGTGATGTGGGCCAAGGGAAATATCCGAACTTCTTGCGGGGCCGCTTCCTAACCAACGACAACTGCATGGGCGCAGTCGGCCTGGTTCTACGGCATAGTGGCCGAATCGCATAGCGATCCCCTTCTGTCTTGTCGCTGGCAAGTGCGGGGTGCACGAGCCCCTCTCGTGGACTGGGCACAAAAAATCCCGGGCGGCAGGCCCGGGATACAGTGCTCTAGGGAGGTCAAATCCTATTGTGCATCGTTGAGCTGAAAGGTGTCCAACTGGGCCGCATTGCTCTCATCAATACGCACGGCATCCATGGAGATCTTCTCGTCCTCGCCGGTCGAGCCTTCGTTAAGGAACTTGTCGGCCAACTCAACGGCGTACTGAGCTTGCCTATACGCAGGTTGCAGAACGGTGGCAGTGATCTTGCCGGCAAGGATTGCATCGCGCACATCGTTGGATCCGTCGAATCCGACGATCACGACGTCGTACCGTCCCGCAGCTTCTAGCGCTGCAAGGGCCCCCATCGCCATGGTGTCGTTTCCGGCAATGACACCCTTGATGTCCGGGTTTGCCTGAAGGATAGACTCCATCTTCGTGAAAGCTTCGGTTTGGCTCCAGTTTGCCGACTGCTGTGCCACCATTTCCATATCTGGGTATTGGTCGATCACGTCGTGATATCCCGCCGAGCGGACGCCCGCATTAGTGTCGGACTCTTTGCCGGTGAGCTCTACGTAGTTGCCCTCCTCGCCCATCGCCTCAACGAAAGCCTCCGCTCCGAGCGTCGCTCCCTGGTAGTTGTTGGAGACGATCTGGGCTTCGGCAACGCCCGTGGCGTTGATTTCACGATCAATGAGAAACGACGGAATGCCTGCGTCTTTCGCCTTCTGGACTGCCGCGACTGAAGCGTCGGCACCGGCGTTGTCAAGGATGATCGCCTCGGCACCGGCGGCAATGGCTGAGTCGATCAGCTGGTTCTGCTTATTGGCGTCGTCATCGTGTGAATACACCTGCGTCGTGTAGCCTAGCTCCTCCGCCCGCGCTTTTGCGCCTTCCGCTTCCGCTGCAAAGAACGGGTTGTCGTGGCTGGGTGTAATGATCACGATTAAATCGCCATCTTGGCCAACTACGGGCATGGTCAGGGCAGCGCCTGCCAATGCACTGAACGCAATAGCCGCCGCTTTTACAAGTTTCATGTCAGTCCTCCTATTGACCTCTCGGGTCGGGCACGCAATCGGCTGCCTTATCGGCAATTAGCTTTTTTTTCGTTTGCTGATGATTACTCACTGTTCACGAGGAGTCAATAAGCGGAATTTGCGTAGAATGCGTCGGCAGACCGCCGCCTCCGGACATAGGCAGGACTGTTGAGTGGAGTCGGCGATCGGCCCCACCATTTTGTTCACTGCGCAGCTTTACCGAAATCGCGAGGTGTTCCCTGCCAACGGCGCTCGCGATGGGGTGAACAACGAATTTTGGATCAGAGCTGTCGATTGGCCCGCTATCAGGCGATAATGACTTCGATTCCGCGCCGCTCAAATTCGGCTCGCTCTCGGTCAGCTATTCCGTCGTCCGTGATAAAGCCGCCTATCAGATCAAGCGGGCCGAGGGACGAAAACGAAGTTCGGCCGATTTTAGTGCTGTCAGCAACTAGATATACTTTCGACGCAGCCTTGATCATAGCTCGCTTCACGTACAGGTCGGCCATTGCCGGGAAGGTGAGGCCAGCTTCGAAAGACACGGCCGCAGTCGCCAGAAAGAGCTTCTCGGCGAATACCCCGTTGAAAAAATCTCCCGACTTTTCGCCGGTAACCGAAAGGGTCGGCGCCTTGAACTGCCCACCCGACAGGTGGACGGCCATGGTCGGCAACCCTCCCAGCAGCAGGGCGATATTGATCGCATTCGTGATCACGTTCAGATTTTGGTGCCCGGTGAGATTGTTGGCGATCTCAGTCGTCGTGGAGCCAGCATCGAGGATGATGGTCTCACCATTGCCCACAAGTGATGCCGCCACTCGACCGATCCGTTTTTTCCGGTCCATGTTCTCCAGGTGCTGCAGCGACATTGACTGCACCTGTTGTGGTACGGACTTCAGGTAGGCACCACCATGCTCACGCACCACATAGCCGTCAGCATCCAGCCTCTCCAGGTCCTGACGGATAGTCGCTTCGGAAACGGAAAAAGCCTGCGAGAGTTCGCGGACCCGGGCACTTCCCTCTTCTTGCAGCCACTCAAGAATCTTCATCCGGCGCGGCTCGGCGAGCAGGTTCTGCCGCGACGCGTCGCTTGTAGGCTTCCGCCTTCTGCGTACCGGCGTATCGCTGATTGCCTTGACTTCGGCCACTGGGTCGCTCTCCGGATGTTTTCCTAGGCTCTAACCTTGGCGCGTGTTGGCGGCAAGTCTGCGTTGCAGCTGATCGAGCACAACAGCCGCAATAATCACCAAGCCTTTGATCACCATCTGCCAAAATTCGGAAACGCCCATCATCACCAGCCCGTCACTCAAGACACCAATGACGAAGGCGCCGATGATTGTACCGCCAATAAGCCCCCTCCCGCCCGATAAAGAAGTGCCGCCTAGAACAGCCGCGGCAATCGCATTGAGTTCGAAGGTTTCCCCGCTCGCTGGATGGGCTGCCACCAATTGGGACGAGACGATCAGTCCCACCACGGCAGCACAAAAACCAGAGATCATATAGACAGCGATCTTGATCCGATCGACCCGAACACCGGAGAGCGCCGCAGCTCTCTCGTTGCCTCCCACCGCGTAGACCTTCCTGCCAAATGGAGTTCGCTGCGCGACGTAAGCGGCTACCAGCGCAAGAACGATCAGGATGATAATCGGAACCGGTACGCCCAAGATCTGGCCTGATCCAATGATGGGATAGCCTTGATTGTCCAGTTCCGGCTGCCCCACCAGGTTGGAGAAGGTGGCACCGTTCGAGAGCAGCAGCGCCGCACCGCGAGCCACATAGAGCGTGCCTAGCGTCGCGATAAAGGGCGCCACCCCAAGCTTTGTCACCAATAAGCCGTTTATCGCCCCGATGGCAGTTCCCACGACAAGTGCTATCAGCACGACTTCGATCACATTGGGGTAAATCACTATGCCGAGCATCGGCAACTGCAAACCGTGAACGAGCAGGCCACCAGCGACCATCCCCGTCAAGCCAACTATCGAGCCCACCGATAGATCGATGCCCCCGGTGAGGATCACATAGGTCATCCCGATAGCGAGGATCGCATTAATGGCGACGTGCTTCGAGATGATTACCGCGTTGGCGACCGACACAAAGTTCGGGGCCATAAAGGCGAAGAACAGTGTTACAGCGATTAGCGCAATGAAAGTCCGAAGCTTGAGAAGCAGGAGCAGCGCCGACGCGTTGCCAGTCTGTGGCGAATTCCCGGTGGCAGAAACAGTGGAGGACATGGGGCTACTCCTTAGGCGACAGCCGGCTCTTCAAACTTGGGGGTGGAGGCACGGACCAGAGCCTCGTCGGTGGCATCTTCAGCCCTGAGGTCTGCAGTGATGCGGCCGGAAGCCATGACCAAAATACGGTCGGCTACTGCGTGAGTCTCTTTGAGGTCCGAAGTGGTGTAGACCACGGCGAGGCCGCCGTCTGCCAGTTCGCGCATAGTCGAGAAGACTTCTGCCTTGGCGCCGATGTCGATGCCACGGCTAGGCTCGTCCAGCAGCAGCACGCGCGGTTGGGTCAAGAGAGATTTTCCTATCACCACCTTCTGCTGGTTGCCTCCCGAAAGAGACGTGATGGGAGCGTCAGGACCCGCCGCCTTGATATGAAGCCGCTTCATGATGTCTTGAAGGAGCGGCGCCTCGGCCTGCTTTGAAATGGAAAAGAACCGCGTGAATCGGCGCAGGCTGGCCAGCCCCAGATTACCGCCGACCGAGAGGTTCTGCACCAGGCCGTCACGTTGCCGGTCTTCGGGCACGAGCAAGAGCCCTGCAGCCATCCTCTTCGCAACCGAATGTCCACTGAGTTCCCGAGCTTCGAGCCGCACCGATCCAGTCACCTCCGAACGGAGGCCGTATAGGCTTTCGAAAAGTTCGGTCCGGCCTGCCCCCAGCAAACCATAGATCGCAGTGATCTCGCCGCTATGAAATGAGACCGAGACGTTGTCCACGGCCATGCCATGACCACGGCGCGACAAGCTCAGAGCGTCCACTTCCAGCACAGCGGGGCCTGGAGGTCCGGCAGGCGGCCTCTTGGCGGCAACCTCCTCGGACCCCAGCATCTTCGAGATGATCCACGGAATGGTGACATCAGCCCGTGGCGCCGTAGCGGCCAGCCGGCCGTCCCGCAGAACGGTGAAGTAATCGCCGATGCGAGTGAGCTCCTCCAGTCGGTGCGAGATGTAGATGATCGCCACGCCAGCGCGTTTGAGCTCACCGATGACACGAAACAGCACCTCCACCTCGGATGCGGAGAGCGCAGAGGTCGGCTCGTCCATGATGAGTATCTGGGCGTCTTCGGCCAGTGCCTTGGCGATTTCGACAATCTGCTGCTCACCGATCATCAAGTCGGCGACCTCAGCATCCGGGTCGATGTCATGCTCGAGTAGCTTCATGAGCTCGGCTGTGCGCCGTCTTTGCTCCGCTCGATCGATGTGGAAACCAACCTTAGTGATGTCGCGGCCCAGAAAAACGTTCTCGGTGACACTCAAGTTGGGGCACAGGTTTAGTTCCTGAAAGACGATGCCGATGCCCTGCTCCGCAGCGTCGCGGATCGAGGAGAAACTCACCAGCTTCCCCTGCATAGAAATTTTGCCGAGCGTCGGGCGCTCGACGCCAGCTAAAATCTTCATCAGCGTCGACTTGCCGGCGCCGTTCTCGCCTATCAGCACGTTGACCGACCCGGCGTACACATCGAAATCGACGTCCTGCAGCGCCACCGTACCCGGGAACGCTTTGGTGATCGCGCGGGCGCTCAGAACTACACCAGCGTCCCCGGTCATGGTGCGACCTCCAGAGATACCGGTGTTATCAGCACATCATCGCCTGCGCGGCTCACACTGATCGCCCCTGTGAATGTGACCATCTCTCCCACAGAGATCGCGCTCGCGACTTCGGCAATACCTTCGAAAGCCAATGCAGTGAGTGCTTTGCCGGCATTGGCGTATTCGAGCTGATTGGTGAAGTCTTTGAAGGACACAAACGGCAACGCGTCTCGAATGGCATTGCCGCGGATAACTGGACCAATCTGGATTGTAACCGGCTCCGCCATTCCTTCGACCGCCACCTCGAGTATGCCCGCCCGTGACTCGGTGTTCTTGGCTACGACCTTTCCGCTGCCCGAAACCACGAAGCTCCACGGAGAACCTTCGCCTGCCCGGTACCCAAATCTGGTTCCCGCGACCTCGAGATCAGCAGTGATGACTGGAACAACTTCGCCGACGGGCTTTGCCGTCTCCCCGAAGTAAGGCAAAGCCCGGGGATCCCAGAGCTCCTGCGCGAAAGTCTCTCCATTGAATCCGGCAGGCGCAGCAGCTTGTTGCTCGGCAATCTGCACAACTTTGCAGCCTGACAGGGAAAATGCAGCAGCGAAAAGGATCACGGTCCACCTCAGGCGCCGCTTGGCCATCAGATTCTCCTCAAGCATTTCGCCGACCATTCTGGTTCATTGCGATTTTTTGTGTTTTGTTGTATATGTGACGTAGATTTCTACCTCATGTCAACGGCAATATCTCAGCAAACCCTAGGCCTACGGCACGAAACTGAAACCGCAAAAATCACGAATTTTTCGCGTTGCATACAGCAACCCCCAAGGCTAAGCTAAATGACAAAAGCTCCCATGGGCCTACTCAACCGCGCCAGAGGAACAGCAATTGCCCCCCGCTAACCCAGACCTCCGCAATGACATCATTGCAGCCATCAAAGACCGCGCCCTTTGGATACGCCGTCGCAGCTTCCAGATGGTCTATGATGCCCAACTGGGACACCCCGGCGGCGACTTCAGCGCCAGCGACATCCTAGCGACGCTGTACTTCGGTGTGATGCGTTACGACCCAAAGGCGCCGCAGGATCCGGCTCGAGATCGGTTCGTCATGAGCAAGGGGCATTGCACCGGAGCCTTCTATTCCGCTCTCGCGGCTGCGGGCTACTTCCCCGAAGAAGAACTCAAAACCTACATGGAGCCGCTCTCCAAGCTCAACGGCCATCCCAACCGCAACTACTTACCCGGCGTAGAAACAAATACTGGCCCCCTCGGTCACGGCCTCCCGGTTGCGGTCGGCATTGCAGCTGCGGGGCAGATGGACGGCGCAAGTTTTCGGACCTTTGTGCTTACTGGTGACGGCGAACTACAGGAAGGCAGCAACTGGGAAGCAGCGCTCACTGCGGGACACCGTAAGCTGGAAAATCTCACCGTCGTTGTTGATCGCAATCGACTGCAGCAAGGTGCCCGCACCGAGGAGACGGCCACGCTGGACCCTCTGGACGACAAGTGGAAAGCGTTCGGCTGGCGTGTGGAAGTGGTGGATGGTCATGACCCTGGTGCACTGCTCGAAGTGCTGTCTGCTTCTCCCAAGGGACGTGGAAAGCCTCTCTGCGTAGTCGCAAACACTTTCAAAGGTAAGGGCGTCAGTTTCATGCACGACAACGTTGCCTGGCACCATGGAGTGCCCAACAAGGAACAATACGAGCAAGCCATGGCGGAACTGGTCTAATGAGTGCTGCCCCTAAGAAAGACGGATACTTCGACTGCCGAGACAGCTTCGCCTCGGCGATAGAAGCTTTGGCGGAAGCTGACCCCCGCATTGTGACAGTGGTGAGCGACAGCGTGGGCTCTTCTAAGCTCGGCGGGTTTCGCAAGAAGTTTCCCGAGAGGATGGTGAACGTTGGCATCGCCGAGCAGACCTTGGTCGCGGTCGGCGCCGGCCTTGCCAACGGTGGCAAGGTGCCGTTTGTCTCGGCCGCCTCATGCTTCCTAACCGCCCGTGCGATGGAACAGATCAAAGCCGATATCGCATACTCCAACGTGAACGTAAAACTCGTCGGTCAATCCAGCGGCGTGGCTTATGGAGAACTTGGGCCAACGCATCACTCAATCGAAGACCTTGCCTGGCTACGCCTGTTCAACAATCTGACCTTGGTTGTGCCTGCGGACCCATGGCAAACAGAACAGGCCATCCGGGCGGCCGCGGAGATCGATGGACCAGTTTTCATTCGGGTCAGCAGAATGCCTGTCCCGGCACTCGACCGTTCCCACGCCGTTTTCGAGTTTGGCAAGGCAGAAACTTTGGTGGAGGGCACTGAAGCGACGATTATCGCTAATGGCACCATGGTGCACCGGGCGGTGGCTGCCGCCAAGCAACTTGCCAGCGAAGGTATCTCCGCGCGAGTTGTCAATATGGCAACAGTCAACCCGCTCGACCAGCAAGCTATCCTGGACGCCGCTAGCACGGGCGCCATAGTAACAGTCGAAGAGCACTCTGTCCGGGGCGGCCTCGGAGGAGCAGTTGCAGAATTGGTGGCCAGCAACGATCCAGTTCCAATGCGGATCATGGGCTTTCCAGGGTTTCTCCCCACAGGTTCGGCCGAGTGGTTGATGGAGCATTTTGGGCTCACCGAACCTGGGATTGCCGATGCCGTTCGTCAGACGATCGCTCGCAAGAAATGACAGCGTCGGGATTCGTTCTGGCAGTGGACCAGGGCACAACGAACACGAAGGCGCTCCTCGTAAACGCCAACGGGGAGATCGTCGATCAAGCCTCTGTGCCGAATATGGTCAGTTATCCGCAATCCGGTTGGGCCGAACAGTCCGCAACAGCTCTTATGGAGGGCGTGCTCAAGGCAATAGAGGACGTGCTGAGCAAGTCTGGCTCCCGCCAAGAGGTCGCCGCCGTCGCCATTTCCAATCAGCGGGAGTCGATTGTTGTGTGGGACGCGGAGACCGGAGTGCCGGTGGGCCCTTGTATCACTTGGCAGTGCCGTCGTTCGGCGCCCAAATGCGAAGCCCTGCACGCTGCGGGTTTTTCGCACATGGTCGAGCAGAAGACGGGGCTCACCCTCGATCCACTTTTTCCGGCTGCTAAGATTGCGTGGCTCCTCGACAATGTAGAAGGGGCACGGGCACGAGCAGAGAACGGGAAACTCCGGGCGGGAACCGTTGACACCTGGCTGCTTTGGAATCTCACTGGGGGTACTGTGCACTGCACGGATCATTCCAATGCATCACGGACACAGCTCTTCGACACCGCTGCTCTGCGGTGGGATGAAGAACTCAGCCGCTTATTCTCAGTGCCACTGAGCATGATGCCCGAAGTGCGTCCATCCAACTCACTCTTCGGTTGTGTGGCAGCCGGCGTAAGCGCTCTGCCCGCCGGGACACCAATTCATGCCATGATTGGAGACTCCCATGCAGCGCTCTACGGCCACGGTGTGCGGACTACAGGGGCAGTGAAGGCGACATATGGCACTGGCAGCTCCTTGATGGCGCTCACGGGAGCGCGAGTGCTCTCCAGCCGAGGGATATCCAGCACCATCGCGTGGAGCACTGCCGACGGACCAGTCTACGCACTGGAAGGTAATATCTCCGTTTCTGGGCAGTCCGCTGCTTTTATGGCTGAGCTACTGGGCCTCAAGGACGCTGCACAGCTTTCGGACCTCGCCTCGAGCGTCCCGGACAGCAATGGCGTAGTCTTCGTGCCAGCCTTGGTTGGATTGGGCGCACCGCACTGGCGAGCTGATGCCAGGGGGACGTTAACCGGTCTCTCTCTGGGCACAAAGCCAGCCCACCTCGCCCGCGCAGCCATTGAAGCGATCGCCTTTCAGGTCACTGATGTGTTTGCTGCCATGGAGCACGACTCCGGCGCTTCTCTGTCCGATCTGCGGGCGGACGGAGGAGCCTCCCGGAACAGCGTCCTCATGCAGTTTCAAGCCGACATGATCGGCCGCCCCGTGGCGACGTCCGCTGCAGCAGAAGTCAGCGCCCTAGGGGCCGCCGCGCTGGCTTTCTCAGGCTTTGGACAGTTTTTAGAAGCTGTGCCGTTCGCCAGCCGTTTCGCGCCGCAGATGTCGGATACAGCCCGCGCGGCTAACCTTTTGCGCTGGCAACATGCCATCGCCCAAACGCTCACCGGGTCAGCAAAGCACCCGACAACAGGAGGATTCTAATGGCTCAACGTTTCGGCGCTGGCATCTGGCACTTTGCCACCTACCTTGACCGCTATGCCACCGACGGCTACGGCGTTCCGCGCAACATTATCGAAGCCATCGATCTCGCCGGCCGCGTCGAGGATCTTTCCGTGGTCGACCTCAACTGGCCATATTTCGGGGGTGAGTACAGCGACGCGCAGATCAAGGAGGCGCTCGAGCGCAACAAGCTCGGCGTCATCGGCATCACGCCCGAAATCTACACCCGCGACTTCGTCAAGGGTGCCTTCACAAATCCAGATGCTGGCATTCGCCGCAAGGCCCACGAGCTGATCACTTCCGCTTGCGACGTCGTCCGCTTCCATAAGGCCGATTATGTAAAGCTGTGGCCTGGCCAGGACGGTTGGGACTACCCCTTCCAAGTCGATTATTCAACCCAGTGGCAGCGCTCGCTTGACGGCGTCGGTCAGCTCGCCTCCGAGAACCCGGACCTCAAGTTCGTCATCGAGTACAAGCCGCGCGAACCTCGCGTCCGCATGAGCTTCGGGTCGGTCGCCCGTACCATCCTGGGTATCGAAAAGATCGGCTTGCCGAACGTCGGCATACTGCTCGACTTCGGTCACGCCATCATGGGCGGTGAGTCCGCCGCCGATTCAGCCCAACTCGCGCTTGATCACGGCCGCCTTTTTGGCATGGACGTCAACGACAACTATCGCTCCTGGGACGACGACCTTGTTGCCGGCAGTTTGCATCCCATCGAGCTCTTTGAATTTTTCTATGTGCTCAAGAAGAACAAGTGGGAAGGTGTATGGCAGCTCGATCAGTTCCCCTTCCGCGAGGATAGCGTCGCCACGGCCACGCACGCCATCGATTTCCTCAAGGCTGCTGCCAAAGGCCTTGACGCTCTGGACGTAGACGCCCTCCAAGAAGCCCAAAGCCGGCACGACGCGATTAGCGCCCTCAAAATCGCTCAAAAAGCGCTGTTCGGCGCGATGGGAGAATAAGCATGACAACGCTTCCTCGTGAAAAGCGGGCGCGCCTCATTCTCAACACCGACGCCAAGAACGAGGCGGACGATCAGTTTACTATCGTTCATGCCCTTCTGACACCCACCTTCGACTTTCACGGCATCATTGCCGCGCATTTCGGTGACCACCGTTCCAAAACCTCGATGGAGGACAGCCGAAAGGAGATCGACCACTTGCTCCACTTGATGGACCTGTCTGGACGTATTCCGGTGGCAAACGGCGCCGCAACCGCACTGCCCGACGAGCAAACACCGGTTCCCTCGCCCGGCGCACAGATGATCATCGACGAAGCGATGAAGAACGACGATCGCCCGCTCTATGTGGCCTTCCTTGGCCCTTTAACCGACATGGCCTCGGCCATCCTTATGGAGCCCAGGTTGAACCAGCGCAATGTCATTTGCGTCTGGATTGGTGGTGGCACCTGGCCTTCAGGCGGCCGCGAGTTCAATCTCATGAATGATATTGGGGCGGCCAATGTCGTCATGCGCTCCAAGGTGCAAGTCTGGCAAATTCCATCGACAGTCTATCGTATGATGGCGGTCAGCTATGCCGAGCTACAGGAACGCTGCGAGGACAAGGGACAGATCGGCAAATACCTCGTCGACCAACTCATCGAATGGAACCTACGCGTTCACAACGGGCCCATCGAGCACCGCTCGCTGGGCGATACGCCAGCGCTGTCGGTTATTCTCAATCCGATGGGCGGGATCTGCGATTGGCGCCCTGCTCCTGAGTTCAGCCCGCACATGCACTATGTTCATACTGGCCAACACAGGCCGATCAAGGTCTACGAGTCCATCGACGTCCGCTACATCCTTGAGGATTTTTACGCCAAACTGGCCCGCTTTCACCGCGGTGTGCAGGCTCTCGCTAAATTCGGGTAGTCGAAACAGATTTTCTCGATCAGGTCACACCACCAGCCGAGGCTGGTGGTGTTCCTTTTGGAGCGACACAATCAGACACCACCGTCGTCGAGGTCTCAGGCGGCACACGAGCCTTGCAGCCGCCAGAGGCGACCGTCGCAGTTGAACCAAAAGGCTGCATTAAGGAAGCCGCCGTCTTAGATGGGATTGCCTGTGGTGAAGGGTTTTGGGATGCCGTTTGGCGTCGCAAACCCTTCACCATTTCAGCCATTCACTGTGGCCAGATAACTTCCCGAAAGCAGTCAGTCCGCTTCTGCGTCTGGTCTTGAATGAGAGTTGATGAGAGCGGGTCATCACCGACACACCGCCGTTTTTACGCCGGCGGGCTTCAGGACCTCATTGCCGAAAAACTCCGTCAGCGGGCTGAACCTGCCTCGTCAAATAGCAGGGCGTCAGTCGGAGTGAAGCCCAATACAATGCTTTGGCCCGGCCGCAAGACCCGATCGCCATCCAAAACGGCCATAATGGTCGTACCACTGGGCAGGGTCACGCTGACATTAGTTTCGTTGCCCAAGCGCTCGACGAGAGCCACCTGCCCCACCACACTGCCGCTTTCGGCTAGCCGGAGCGCGTGCGGCCGGACGCCGAGCTTGACGTTGTCACCCGGCTTGAGGCCCTCGCCGCGTGCGGCAATCGTCGAAGCCGCGAGGTCTTTGCTGGAAACACGCACCGTGGTGCCCTCCGCCGCATCAACTGTCGCGGGGAGGAGGTTCATCTTGGGCGAGCCGATAAAGCCGGCAACGAAGAGGTTGGCCGGGTGCTGGTAAAGCTCGATCGGCGAGCCAACCTGCTGCACGACCCCGGCGTCGAGCACGACGATCTTGTCGGCCAGCGTCATGGCTTCCACCTGATCGTGCGTGACATAGATCATGGTCGAGCCCAGGTCCTGATGCAGCCGCGCCAGTTCCATGCGCATGTCGACACGCAGGGCAGCATCAAGGTTGGAGAGAGGCTCGTCGAAGAGAAAAACCTCCGGCTGGCGCACGATTGCGCGGCCGATGGCGACGCGCTGGCGCTGGCCACCGGAAAGCTGGCTCGGCTTGCGATCGAGCAGATGCTCCATCTGCAACACGCGGGCTGCGTCGCGAATTTTTTGATCGCGTACATCCTTGGGCGTCCTGGCCAGCTTCAACCCGAAGCCGACGTTGTCGTAGACCGTCATATGCGGGTAAAGCGCATAGGACTGGAACACCATGGCGATGCCGCGGTCGCGCGGCTCGACATCATTGACGACGCGGTCGCCGATCACCAATTCGCCGGCGGAAATGTCCTCGAGTCCAGCAATCATGCGCAGCAGCGTGGATTTTCCGCAGCCCGAGGGGCCGACGAACACCACGAACTCGCCATGGTCGATGTGAAGGTCGACGCCCTTGATGACCTCGACCTTTCCATAGTTCTTGCGCAGCGATTTCAGTTCAAGTCCGGCCATTGCGTTATCCCTTGACGGCGCCCGCGGTCATGCCCGCCACGATCTGCCGGTTGAAGAACAGGAAGACGATGAGCGGCGGGATGGTGATCAGCAGGATATTGGTGAACAGGAGGTTGTAAGCGGTGCTGAACTGGCTCTGGAAGTTGAACAGCGTCAGCTGCACCGTCGCATTGGCATTGCCCGGCAGGTAATAGAGGGGGTTGGTGAAATCGTTGAAGATGCCCACCGATTGCACCACGATATTGGTCACCGTCACCGGCCAGAGCATGGGCAGGATGATGCGGAAAAACACGTCGAGAGGCCGAGCACCGTCAATGACCGCCGCCTCGTCCATGTCCTTGGGTATGGTGGCGATAAAGGCGCGGTACAAGATGATCGAAAAGGGCAGATTGTAGGCTACTTCGATCAGGATCATGCCGTGCAGCGTGCCGAACAGCTTGAGCCCCTGCAGCACCCAGATGGTCGGTACCACCGCTGGAGGCACCATGAGGCCAGCCAGGATCAGGAACTCGATCAGCGGGTTCCAGCGCGTCTTGCGCCGCGCCAGGATGAAGCCAACCATGGCGGCCAGGATCACGAGGAGGGTGACGCTAACTACGGTGATGATGGTGGAATTGATGAAGGCGGTAATCATCATCCAGTTGCGCGTCTGGATCACCTCGACGACATTGTCCCAGAGATGGAAGCCGGTGGGCCAGGAAAAGTCGCGCAGCGCCGATTGTGGGCGGTCCTTGAATGCCATCAGCACGATGAACAGGAACGGGATCACGAAAACCACGAAGGTCGCGGCGATCGCGGCGATGCCGCCGATGAGGGGAGCCCGCTGCTTCATTCGTGTCCCTGCTTGCGGTTGAGCAACATGGTCAGCGGCACGACCAGGACGGCGATGAGGATGAAGAGCACCACATTGCCCGCCGTCGAGAGCCCGTAAAAGCCGGCCTGGTACTGCTTGTAGATCACCGATGCGATCGTGTCGGAGGCAAAGCCGGGGCCGCCCTTGGTCATGGCCCAGATGAGGTCGAAGGTGCGCAGTCCGCCGATAAAGGAGAGGGTGATCACCGTCGCCGTCGCCGGCCGCATCAGCGGCAGCGTGACGTAGAGGAAGTTCTGCCACTTGGTCGCGCCATCGATGCGCGCAGCCTCGTAGTAGTCCTTTGGGATGGCCACGACACCGGCGATATAGATCACAGTGGCAAGACCGACACCCTTCCAGACGTCCACCAGCGCGACCGAGATCAGCGCCAGTTTCGGATCGACCAGCCATCCGGGCCCGGCAATCCCCAGCATCGCCAGCGTTTCGTTGATCATGCCCTGGGTGGGGTGCATCAGCACGGTGAAGGTGATGCCGACACCGACGGTCGAGACCAGCACCGGGAAAAAGATCACCGAGCGCAGATAGCCGCGCGCCACGATCTGGCTAGTCAGCATGATCGCCAGTGCCATGCCGAGAACGACCTTGAGCCCGGACGAGATCAGCGCATAAGTCAGCGTGTTGAGAAGGCCCTGCACCAGGAACGGCTCGCGAAAGAACTGCGCGAAATTGTCAAAGCCGATGAACACACTGTCGAACAGCGTCCAGCGCGTCAGACTGAAGTACAGCGAGGCAAAGGTGGGAGCGAGGAACAGCGCAGCATAGATGATGGCGGCGGGCAGATAGAACCAGCCCGGATAAGCCGAGCGCTTGCGCGCCCTTCCGGCCCGGTCCTGTGCGCCGCTGACGTTTGCCATGCTGGAAACAGTCATTGCCTCGTCCCTCGGAATGCTTGGCGGCCCGGATGGATTTCCACTCCGGGCCGCCGGTTACAAGCGCTTACCAGGCAGCAATGCCGAGCTGCTGTGCCTGCTTGCGCACGTCTTCGTCGTAGAGAGCAGCAGCGCTTGCCGCGTCACGGCTGCCGGTGCCCACTTCCACCAGGATCTGCTCGAGTGCAGGACCCTTGATGGGCGAGAGGAACTCAAGGGCCGGCGCGTTCTGGCCGCCTTCCTCGAAGTAGGGCAGCATGTCGGAAACGGCGGGCGGCACATCGGCCGGAAGTTCACAACCTGCCACCATATAGGGGCCGGTGGCACCAACCGCCTCGTTGCGCACTTCACAGCCTTCAGGGCTGGCCAGGAACGCAACGAAGTCCTTTGCCAATTCCGGGTTTGCCGCGTTCTGGGGAATGTAGACAGAGTCCGGGAGCCAGGTGGTCAGGCCGTTGCTCTCGGCGTTGTCACCGGGCTGCGCAAAGAAACCGACGTCGTCGAGATAATCTGGTGCGGTTTCCGCAATGGCCCCGATTGCAAAGGTCAGCATGGGATAGTGGGCGCCTTCGCCCATGGCAACCATACGCACACCGTCAGCATAGGTAGCGGCCCCCGCATCGGCATTGAAGTAACCGGCTTCAGCAACTGCCTGCAGTCGCTCAAAGCCACGCATCGCTGCCGGACTGGTGGCGAACTTGGCTTCGTTGGCCGTGAACTTCTCGGCGAAGTCAGGCTCTTCTGCCAGCACGTTGAAGAAATCGGAAAGCACGAAGAGCTGGCTGGTCCAGGTGTCGCCGTAGGTCTGGATTACCGCGACATGACCAGCTTCCTTGATGGCTTCGTTGTTGGCCATGAACTCGTCCCAGGTGGTCGGGATTTCGAGACCAAGCTCCTCATAGATAGGCTTGTTGTAGAGGATGCCGCCGCCCATGGCCGGTGCGAACGGAGCACCGTAAACTTCGCCGCCAGCAGACACCACGGTCTTGAAGCTCTCCTGGACGTTGTCTTGGAAAGGTTCATCGGTCAGGGGCATCAGGTTCTGCGTCGGGTTGATCGCCTGGAACAGCGAGCCGGAATTATAGGAGAAAACGTCGGCCATGGCGCCAGTGGCCAGGCGCGTTTTGACGATGTTGTCGCCATCGCCGCCGCCGGGACGCACTTCGATGTCGATGGTGACGTCCGGGTTCTTGGCCTTGTAGGCCTCGGCCCAGGCTTCCATGATCGCAACGGATTGTGGACCGTTGTCGGTCAGGATCGACAGATTGCCCGATTGCTGGGCCTGAACGGCGCTCGCCGTCAGCAGCATGCCCAGCACGCTGGCGCCCATCAGGGCAGAAGTCTTTGTCTTGGTCATTCGTCTACCTCCCTTTCGGTCCGAGTTCCGGACCATTGCTGAAACTGTTCGATCGCTGCCTAAGGCGTTGTGGCATTGACCTGTGATTTGGCACGATCCTGCCGCTTGGTCGGCGCGTAGGAGAACGTGATGGCGTGCTTGCCCGGGGCGAGCGCAGCGCCATCGGCCACGTCCGAGCCGTCGAGTGTGGCGTTGCGATACACGTCGGCGAGACGCAGCGTGCCGCGCGTACCCTCCGGCACCACGATCTCGTAGTGCACCTGGTCACCCTCGACCCTCCAGCCGGCACGGATCAGCCCCTTGGGGCTGTCATGATGCGCCTGGACTGGCGAAAGTCCATCGATGATGGTGGGCTCGAAGATGATGTGCTCGAAGCCGGGCGCTTCGGGATCGGGCCGGAAGCCTGCGACCCCCTCGAGCAGCCACTGGCATACCGCACCATAGGCATAGTGGTTGTAGGAATTCATCTGCGGATTATAGATGCTGCCATCGGACTGGATCGCGTCCCAGCGTTCCCAGATGGTGGTTGCCCCCATCTTGACCTGGTAGAGCCAGCCGGGAACCTCTTCCTGGAGGAACACATCAGCCACCAGGCCCCATTCGCCGATCTTCACCAGCGCCGGCAGGAGGGCCGGGGTGCCGATGAAACCGGTGCCGATGCGGCCGGCAGAGCGAGCGATGGCGTTCTTGAAATAACCCTTCGCAGCGTCCTGTTTTTCAGCCGGGATCAGGTCATGGAGGAAGGCCAGTGCATAAGATGTCTGGTCGTCGCCCCCAACGCGCCCCGATGCAGTGATGAATTCGCGCTGGAAGGCCTCACGCACTTCGGCGGCCGCGGCTTCCAAACGCTGCGCTTCATCATCCTGGCCCGCAATGCGTGCGATCCGCGCTACATGGCTAGCCGCAATGTAGAGGTAGATCGTCGCCGAAGCTTCATCGCTGATGGTGGGCAGCGGCTTCGCGCTCGGCCCACTCGGCTGCAGCCAGTCGCCAAAGGAGAACCCGCGGGCGCCCCAGTCACGCGGCGGCTGCACCACCGGACCGTCACTGATCGACCAGACGAAGTCGACCCACCTGATCATGTTGGGCAGCGCTTCGTTGAGGAATGCCACGTCGCCATAGTGCAGATAAAGCTGCCACGGCACGACCCAAACCGCGTCGCCCCAACCGGTCGACCCGTAAAAACCGGGATAGTGCTCGGGCTGCAGCCTTGTGGGATCGGGCACGACGTGCGGCACTGCGCCGTCATCGCGCTGGTCGGCCATCAGGTCGCGCATCCACTTGTGGAAGAACCCCTGAGACTCAGCCAAATACATAGCGGTGCTGGCAAAAACCTGAGCGTCGCCGGTCCAGCCGAGGCGCTCGTCACGTTGCGGACAGTCCGTCGGCACGTCGATGAAGTTGCCTCGCTGCGACCAGACCGTGTTGAGAAACAGCCGGTCGACCAGCGTGTTGCCCGAGGTGAAGCCCGCCTTGAGCTCGGTCACCGAGCTGATCGGCACCGACACCACTTGGCTGACCTCTGCATTCCCCTCGACGGTGATGCGGGCATAGCGGAAACCGTGGAAGGTGAAGTGCGGGCGGAATTGCTCGTCCCCCTGCCCCGCAAGAGTGTATTCGGTCCTTGCTTCGGCGGTGCGAAAGTTGACGTTGTAGAAATTGCCGTCCTTGTCGAGCACCTCGGCATGCTCGACGGTGACTTTGGCCCCGGCATCGCCGCGCACCGAATAGGCGACATAGCCGCCCACATTCTGCGCGAAGTCGTAGACGGTGCGACCTGCGGCATCGTTCCATTGCTTAACCGGCTGCAAGGCCGCGAGTTCACGCACCGGCTTGGTTTCCGACGCAACGAGCCTGCCGAATTCGAAGGCGATGGCTTCGCTGCCGCCGCTAGCCTCTACACCAACGCGGGCGTCGAAGATTTCACCAAAGTAGATGCCGGACTTCCGCACTGGCAATTCGCCGCTTTCCCAGCTGTCGTCAGTGGCAACGAGGACGGCACCGTCTGCACTGCTGCGCATTTCGGCAAGCGCGGCAACCTGGTCACCATAGGTGTTGAAAATCGGGAACTTGCCCCACATCAATTGGGAGCGATACCAGCCATCTGCCAGCCAGATCTCGATCGTGTTCTCACCGGCTGCCAAGAACTCGGAGACCGAATAGGTCTGGAAACTCAGGCGCTTGTCGTAGCTGGTCCAGCCTGGCGTCAGGATGTCATTGCCGACGCGCTTGCCGTTGATGAAGCAGATGTAGAGGCCTAGCGCACTGATCCGCAGCGTTTCGGAACCGCCGATCGACGCTACCGAAAAAGTCTTGCGCAAGAAGCTAGCCGGCGTGCCGACGCCGTTGTCCGCCAAGGGACGAACCATTTGAGCTGCCCAGCCGAATGCATTCGCTGCCGAAACATGCCCAAGTGCTGCGTCGTACACGCCTGAACCCTTCCCTTATAACGCCCACATTGGAGCAGTTGTAAAATGTTCTACGGCTAGCGTTCTACATCTTGAGCTGAATTGCAATAGGGTTTGATCACAGTTAAGCGAAAGGAGCGCATGGAGACGTCACCGAATGACCGAGATGAAGTTGCCAAAGAGGCCTGGTCGCGTGACCATACGTCATGTGGCGCAAGACGCCGGTGTTTCCGTCGCCGCTGTCTCAAAGGTGATGCGGGACGCATATGGCGTCAGCGAGACGTTGCGCCAGAAAGTTCGCGCTTCAATGGAGAAGCTCAGCTACCGTCCCCTCGCGTCCGCCCGCGGCCTGCGCGGCCGCACCTACACGCTCGGCATTCTGTTCCCGGATATGCGAAACCCGTTTTTCGCCGACATTTTTGACGGTGTCTCCTCCGCCCTTGCGCGCACACAGTACCAGGCCATGCAGGGCGTCTCCGTGCATGCCAACGATCTCGTCGAGGCCATGATCGACCGGCAGATGGACGGCTTCATCCTGATTGGCCCCAACGAAGAGTCGGCACGACTCGATGAGCTTGCCATGCGCATACCACTGGTGTTGGTCGGTCATTTTGAGCCAACCGCCCGCCTGCTCGACACCGTCAACAACGATGACCAGCTCGGCGCGAAGCTTGTCGTGCGGCACCTGGCGAGCAGTGGTTACCGCAACATAGCGATGGTTAGTCTCAACCGGGAGCCGTCCACCATTATTCGGCAACGAGAGCTGGGCTACCGCATCGAGATGATGGAACAAGGCCTCGGTATGGCGATACAAATTATTCGATCTTCGCAAACTTTGCGCGAGGTCCAGGCCTGCATTCGGAAAATCCTTGAATGCCCCGACCGTCCTGATGCGCTCTTCTGCTGGACCGACCTCATCGCCATCGAGGCGATCAGCGTCGCCACTGAACTTGGCCTCTCCATTCCCGAAGACATCGCCATCGTCGGTTATGACAACACCATGTACTGTGACTTCGCGCAGAACCGGCTGACCAGCGTCGACCAATCCGGTGAGCTGCTGGGCCTTCAGGCTGCGCGGCTTCTGATCGAGCGAATCGAGGGACGCGCACACGCCGAACATTTTGTAGTCACCCCTCGGATCGTCGCTCGCGCCAGTTCGCGACGCGCCTAGGTCAGACTATTATAGGCTATGCCACTGACCGCTCTTTGACAGCGCCCTGCGGGCGGGGGTGAGCTTATAGACGGCGATCGGCTTGCTCATGCCCGAAATCGGTCCTGCGCCGTCAGTCGGATGCACAGTGGCTCGGCATCTTCCCATTGGTAGATTTCGCGGCGCAGATAGGCGAGCTCTTCCTCATGAAGCGCTTCTTCTGTCTCGATCCACCACGCCTTCGGCCTGCCGTCGCTTCCATCTGACCAGCGATACCCCTTTGCCTTGAGATGATCCTTCATGTCGAAGGGTGAGTTCTCGGCGAAGATCCGCACTCGACAGCAGGCACTGGACCGAATGAGCTCCGCCAATGGTGTTGTTCCGTTCACCGTGGGACGGGCAAGCACCTCCAGAAGAGCATGGCAATCATCGACCGCCCGGTGCCCCTCGTGAAAATGTCCTGATTGTCCGACCAGGTAGCCGAGCTTGTTGCCTTCGAAGCCGCGGTCTGCCCAGCGGATTTCAGACACCGAACAGGCCCAGCCCTTCAGAATGAAGGATGGAGAGAGTTTTCCGCAGAACGGACGGTCGAAGCTGGCATTGTGGGCAATGACCAGATCAGCTGGTTCGATAATCGCCTCGAGAGCCGGCAGATCGATTTCTTGTCCGGCGACCATCGCATCGGTGATCCCCGTCAATCGAGTAATCTCTGACGGGATCGGTTGTGAAGGCTCACGCAACCCGCCGTACACACCCACAACATCACCCAAGTTTCCGTCGTCGTCATAGGTGAAGGCGACGGCGCCAATTTCGATCACTTCATGCGTTGCATGCTGAAGACCTGTCGTTTCGGTGTCGACCAGAACAGCCAAGTTCGGGAACATGCTGCTGGCACGCGGAATGATCGGGCGGTGAACCAGTCTTCGCAGCACCCGGTAGTCTCCGGTATCTTCCAGCCGTTTCGCTGCCGCCTCGGCATCCCAGGGGTCGTCGAGCAGTGCGGGTGCTGGTCGATTCTTTGGCTTTGGACGAGGTGACTGCCTGTAGCCGGGAGCCTCATCAAAGAGGTCGAATTGGGCAGGAGCCATCTTCATGTTGCCCTTTCATTTCCCAGGCTTCTTATGTCGGCCTGCTCTTACCACGTGAGCACCGCTTTCAAGAAGTCGGCATGAAGTTGGGCTGGAGCCCCATCGAGAAAATCTCGCGGCTTGTAAAGGTAGTTGAGCGAGTGGCCGTTGCCACCCGACACGCTGGACTGTTGCTCCAGTACCTCAGAACAGTCGTCGAAACCGGGCACGCCGCACTCGTGAGTTGATCCGCTGCCACGAACTGTCATGGTTCGGGTCTGGACCTCCACCGGGTGCTCGCATGAACTTCATCGACCCGAACCCAACCTCAGAAAGAACCTCGATCTGCCACTATCTCGTGGTCTCGATAGATGGCGCATGGTGGGTAGACTGCGAAGGCAAACCTTTTGGTCCCATGGCGACCAAGCAAGAAGCGATCAGCTCCACGGTCAAGCTGATCGAAGCGTTCGGGGATCCGAATAGGCCGGCGGACATCTGGGCTCCGGACGAAACCGGCAGGAGTAGACCGGTTTGGAAGTGGGAAGCAGTTCGGTAGGCTCGCAGGGCTGTTTCCTTGAGGGTCACGGGCGCATGCATTGGGTCCGTTTCCATGAGCTTTCCATCCCGTAGTGACTCCTAGCCCCACCCGCGGCATCTCTTTTGTTTGTTATGACTGGCTTGGCGCCGTTTCCGGAGAGACCGTTTACGGCTACGGGGCGAATAGCTGCTGTTAGCCCCTGGCCGATGACCGTCCTAGACGTCAAGAAGGTCACCGACCTTCTGGAGATCAGCGCAGATGTTGCCTGCATCCATCTCCCAAGCCACGAATGGCCCTTTTGCTGTCGCTCCCCCACTTAACCAATTGCCACCTTGGGATAGGGCTGTCGTCTCGATCTTGCCTTCATGCGCCGGTCGGCACAGGCAGGGCGGGCGAAGTGCATCCGCCCAGAGTGGGTCCGTTCTGAACGGGATGAGGGACTATCGACCGCAGTGGCTTTGCGCTTCGATGACCGTAAGGAGTGGCCTCTCGCAAATACAAATAGGGGGCGCCATACGGCGCCCCTTTGCTCTACGGCAACCTACTTAATAGGTCTGGAAGATCGGCAAGAAAAGCTTCTGCTTTCGCAACGAATTCTTTGCGCAAATCAGCGATAGCCGCTGCATCGTCCTCCTGCGCAGACGAAATTCGCAGCTCGTAATCGGTCGCCAACAAATCAGTATAGTACTCGTCAACTACCTCGTAGTCGAGGCACATGAGGTCCACGGTCAATGTGGACAGCAGTGCTCTGAAGTGTTCCACGATTGCAAGGCGAAGTGCCTCGTCTAGAGCACCTTCCTCCGCTGAGAGTTCGTCGCCACTTAGCGTTTCATGATAGATTCGGCTATGCGTCGTATCGAGCACCAGTCGTAGGTACAGGGTACCTTTACTCAGGTCAGCCATTTCGGCTCCTTCCATTGAGATTTAGGGACCACAAGCCGGTTTGCTTTGCACCACACGCGGTGCATGTGTCGCGCCCGAGCCAGGGGGCTCAGGAACCCTCCCGCAGTAGGGGAGAAAGAAGCCCCTCAACTGTTAGTGCAAACAAGCCAACAGCTACAGAACTCGTGCAGGTGAGAGATTTAACCTTAGATGCCGGTACATTAGCCAAATACCTGAACGAGACAGCACCCGGCTCAAGTGAACAGAGTCACAGGCCGCAGTGCGGGCAGCTGCCGGATAAACGGGCTTCCATGCGTGTCCTTCGCCGGCCCTCCTCCTCCACCCGCCAGAGTGAATGAATGTGCCAATAGATCTCCACGACCCGCCAGGCAGGTAGGACGTCTAAGAAGACAACTTGGCTACGGAGTGCATCGATAGTTTTCAGCGATGGCAAATCGTCTGCTAAGGCAACAGGCAGGGGCTTGCTGCCGTCGATGCCGACAAGCTCTTGTTGGATTGCGGTGAGAGCCGTTTTCTTAATCTTCCTAGCTTCTGTAATGCGTAGCTTGGCTTCACGCGACGCGAGTGCGGCTCTTGAGAGTACACCTCCGCTGGGCGCATCTATGCGGACGTCGAGTGCTTTCGGCCAGCCACGTACGTAGGTTACTTCACTGCGCAACCTCCGCCAGATGAGTTCACCGCCGTACCTCTCAGCTGACACCAGGCCTTCATCAACCCCCCAAGCTAGGATGCCACCAGGGAAGCTCGGATCTTGCGCCCCAACTCTAGCGAGGAAGCGTAGCACCGCGAGTTCAGCACCGACAACGGGATCACCGTCGAAGATCCAATCTAGACTGCGATCGTACCAACTTGCATCAAACACATCAGCACTATTGCCGAGGCAGCGCTGGTACTCGGCCAGAGCCGCGAGACGGCCTACACCGTTGTAGGCGGGGGTCAGGTCTAGCATTACAAGATCAGGAGGGATGAAACGCACCTGGAGACCCGCAAAAACTCTCGCAGCATCGATGCTATCGTGATTCACTGATGTCGCCCGATCATGGAGCTGCATCATGGACCCACACTCGCTGTTCAGTCTCAACGATCATCTTGAGGCGCTGAGTCAGCATGGCGATCCGCTCGAGGTGTTGGAGCAGACGGTAGACTTTGAGTACTTCCGGTCTTGGCTGGTCGAAGGGCTGGGTTATGGCGATGGCAGCAAGGGTGGCCGCCCTCCGTTCGATCCGGTAGCCATGTTCAAGATACTGATCCTGCAAGCCCAGCACAACTTATCCGATGCCCGCATGGAGTTCATGATCCGGGATCGGCTCAGCTGGATGCGGTTCCTGGGGTTCTCGCTCGGTGACCGCACCCCCGATGAGAACACCATTCGCCATTTCCGCAACCGGATGACCGAGACCGGCACGCTCAAGCGGGTGATGAAGGCGTTCGACTGGCAACTGCACAAGAAGGGCTACATCCCTATGTCGGGGCAGATCGTCGACGCCTCCCTGGTGCCTGCGCCCAAGCAGCGCAACACCGATGGCGAGCGGGACGCCATCAAGGCTGGCAAGACGGCACAGGAGATATGGCCTGACGAGCCGGCCAAGGCGGCGCAGAAGGATACCGATGCGCGCTGGACGCTCAAGATTGGCGGCAGGGTGCGGTATCGGCCAGATGGCACGCCGTTGCCCATGATCGCGCTGCCGGTGTTCGGATACAAAAGCCATATCAGCATCGACCGGCGCTATGGCTTCATCCGGGCCGCTGCCGTGACCTCGGCCAATCATCCCGATGGACGCATGCTGCGCCAGGTCATCGACCGACAAAACACTGGCAGCGAAGTCTGGGCCGACAGCGCCTACCGCTCACAGAGCAACGAGGCTTGGCTCGCCGACCGCATGCTGACCAGCCGCATCCATCGGCGCAAGCCCAAGGGCAAATCGATGCCGATCGCGACCGCCAGAGCCAACGCGGCCAAGTCTGCGATCCGTGCCAAGGTCGAGCATGTCTTTGCCCATCAGAAAAACCGGTTCGGCCTGTTCATCCGCACCATCGGCATCACCAGAGCCGAAGCCAAACTCACCTTGGCCAATCTCGCCTACAACTTCGACCGCCTGATCTTCCACGAAAGGTGCGTTGCCAAGGCATGAGTCCGCCCGAAGCACCTCGAAAACGCCTCCATGGGTCGCCACCCAGGGCCGAAGCCCTAGCCCGACACTGAACTCAGCCAGCACTCATGGAAAAGCTGGGGCTCACCAAAGCAGTTTTTGCGGGTCTCCACCTATTTACTCCAACATAAAAATACGCAAAAACAACAACGACAATTACTTGCAAAGCGCTTGAATAATGCGCGCGGGATGTGTCGAGTTTATCAAAGAGCCTTACTATTCGCCTTCTTCTTCAACTTAGACCGGCGCTTTAGTTGCGCCTTGGCTAGCAACTTCAGTTCATACTGGACTTGGTGCAGTGATCCGCAACTGGTGGAAAATAAGTCGCTTTTCAACAACCAAGGTTGGTCAAAAATCAAGTTACCCTGATACTCAACAGAACAGCGTAGCCGCTCCGCCTCCCACAGGAGAAGCTCTCGATCTAGAGCAGTACCAGCTACCAAAGGCCTCAAAGCCTCATTGACACTATAAAGAAGGTCGGAGTTTTCTTCTCCGTCTAGCTTCAATTGCTGGAGGTTATCCGCCCAGCAACCATCGCAGTTAGGCAGTTCGCCGTCTACGATTGTCTCAGATACTGTTTCGCTTCCTCCCGGAATGGTTAGTAGGAAAGAGATGGTCGGCGGTTCCCCGCTATCTTCATCGGCCGGGAAGATCACTACCTCTGCCAATTTGAACTCTCCTCCAATGTAAGAGCCGAAGATTGTCCCCTCGTTGCCTTCAAAGAACTGCTTCATATTCCTTATCCTTCGGTGGACATCGGGCAGTGAGTGGTGCCAAGCGCACCGCGCATCCGATCGAATGCAAGCCCGAGGTTTATTATCATGAAAATGACTATTGTGTGATAGTTCTGAAAACGCAAGAGAGTCCCTCCCGCCATGGTTATCGAAAGGTTAACTTATGAGTATGCAGCGCGAAATCTTCTTGGCCTCCGGAGCGCCCGACACCGAATTTCAGAGGTTCGTCTACGTGTTGGAACTGGTGCGAAGCCGCTTCCCGAACATGACGTTGGGAGGTCTGGCGACTTTTCTAGCTATCGCGCAGCACAAGGGGGGGGGTGGAATAACGGCGACCGAACTGGGGACGCAGTTGAATTTACCCTCACCCACCATTTTCCGGCAATGTGCGCAACTGTCAGACGGCTTACCCAATCAACCTGGCATGCGTCTCGTGAGAAAGGTCGGGGACGATCAGGATCGCCGAAGCCGAAAGCTGTCGCTGTCGCTCAACGGACTCAGTCTATTGACCGACATTTCCGAGGCCTTAAGTAGCGATCTTCCAGACTAAAGCCGTGGGAGGATCTGTACACCGGGCGTGCACCCACGGCTAATGGCGGGGTTCTCTGCTTGCCAGCGATGCTGAACCTGCGCCGGCTCACTCCTAGCAGGGTGCCCGTCGTTGACAGCTTCCTCAACGGCAGCCGGCCCTGCCCACCACCGGTGCTCAAGAAGCTCGGCCTGCGCCGGATCAACCCGGGCTCGCGCCGATATGAGGTCGTTGGCGACCCGCTGTAACGGATACTCCACAAAATCGAAAACGTGGAGAAACCATCACAGGCCCCGTAACACATTCTCATCATTTCCAATTTTGATGAGAATTCATTACGCGGCTGGTCCCTTGCATCCCCGTCAGCGACACTTGCTGACGAAGGGGACACACTATGAAGATTTGGCTTTTCTCAGACCTGCACATGACCCGCGACAAGAGCACGTTCTCGCACTTTTTTCGAGGCATTCCGGACGCCGATGTCTGCGTGTGCGCCGGCGATTTAATCGAGCAAGACCCGGGCTTTGGCGTCGAGTGGCTCGATTTCCATATCGGCCAGTACATGCCGTGCCTGTATGTGCCCGGTAATCATGAGTTCTACAGCCGATCACACTCGATCCAGAGCAATCGGGCTCTTGCCGGACAGGCTGCCGCAAGGACCAGCAATAAGGTCCATGTTTTGGATGATATGGGTATCACCATCGATGGCATCCGTTTCCTCGGCACCACGCTCTGGAGCGATTTCCGTGTGCTCTGCGGGGATGACGATGTTGGAATGGCCTGTGCCATGGCGGCTGCCCAGAATTCCGTCAGCGATTTCAGGTTTATCCATAAGCCCAACGGCAAGACCTGGACGCCGAAAGACGCCATGCTGCAGCATGCTCAGAGCGTGCAGTGGCTCGACGAGGAACTCGAAAGGTCCGAGCTGCCGACTGTTGTTGTCAGCCACCACGCACCCCATCCCGACAGCATTGCGACGGAATGGCAGTACGACTTGTGTACGGCCGCTTTCGTCTCGAACCTTTCGGAGTTGATCGAGCGGCACCAGCCGAAGCTGTGGCTCCATGGGCATACTCACGACTCTTTCGACTACAGCGTCGGCAACACGAAGGTCATTTGCAATCCGCATGGCTACCGGACCGAAAACTACGCCCATTGGAAGAGGGACATGGTGATCGAGGTCAGTGAATACAGCCCCAAACCGAGGTTCTGAAAACCGACATCAAACTGGAAGTTAAGGAGGGTTAGGTTCAACTGAATTACCGGAAATTCCGGCGATTCACCCAAACGATAGTGCGGACGATAGGTTAGTTCAGCCCTCGACTTGGATGCTCTGAACCACCGCATGCCGCAGCTTGTCCGATCCCTTGAGGAACCGAACCTGCGCTCGCAAGCCCTGTTGCAGCCACTGTGCGCCACGCTTCTTGAACGGGCCTTGCTCGGCAGCATGCTGCTCGGTCCATCGCCAGAACAGCTCCCGCGCACCGCCAGGCAATGTCAGGTATGCCGAGCCACGATAGCCTGAGGCATCTGCCACCAGCGCATGTGGGACGCCCTCCTTATCCCGCTCAATGCCAATGATGTCGAAGGTATCGCTTTTCCAACACTTGATCTTCAGCCAATCCCGAGAGCTGCCTGATCGATACCGGCTGCCTTTCCGTTTGCTGACGATGCCTTCCAATCCATGCCGGTCGGCGAGCTCGAAGAAGCTTTTGCCATCACCGGTGAACTCATCCGACATCACCAACCGGCTGTCTGGCAGCTGATCGAGGAGCCACCGCAACTTGGCCCGTCGTTCCTCCAGCGGCCTGTCGTCTAAATTGACGCCATCGAGGTGGAGCAAATCGAATGCGAAGAACACCAGGTCGCCAGGCCGCTCCGAGATGGCCCTCGGGAGGGC
Organism: Devosia sp. RR2S18; assembly: GCF_030177755.1. Taxonomy (NCBI): domain Bacteria; kingdom Pseudomonadati; phylum Pseudomonadota; class Alphaproteobacteria; order Hyphomicrobiales; family Devosiaceae; genus Devosia; species Devosia rhizosphaerae. The sequence goes on along the minus strand of NZ_CP126539.1, from coordinate 1,286,656 downwards.
AGAGAAGTCTGTGACACCTTTGTCGTCTTGGACGCAGACTTCACCATCGATCAGCGCGGAGAGAACCGGCAATCCTTTGGCGGTTTCACAGATCGGCTTGTAGCGATCGCTCCAGTTGTGGCCATTGCGGCTGTATGCCAGCGCGTGTCCGGACCAGACGCTGAGTTGGGTCCGGTAACCGTCGTATTTGATTTCATGCAGCCAGCCGTCGCCGACCGGAGGCTGATCCGTCAACGTCGGCTGCATCGTAACTTTGTGCGCTAAGTGATTCATGAGACTCACGAAATGGCCTCGCAATCCTTACGTTGCGAGTCGGATCACGGAAAATCGATGAGTCCTTTGAATCACTTACGGCCGCTGTACCTGCTGAACGTCGACGAACCCGATCCGCGGTCGATTGTCCTTGTCGTGCGCACTGATGATGCCGGCGTCACCACGGGCGAAATCAAGTTACCCAAGTGGGAGGAGTTGCCGCCCGGCTTTGATGGTCCACACGAGATCGATACCGCTATCAAGCTGGCTGACAGCTATGCCGAGGCATACGGCTACCGCGCCATCGCCATCGACATCGAGAGCAGCCAGCTGTGGCGGGGAGAATGGGGTGAGCTGCAGCGATAATGTATAGGCGTGCGTCATCCATCGCTCTCCATGCCATGTTCAGATAGGGGGCAGTGGAAGGGCGATTAGGCCTGGTCGTCGGTGTCTTCGACCCGCCGGCTCCACTCCATCCCAAATCCTTTCCAACGCGTCGTGACCCGGCGCATACGGCGACGGGTGCGGGACGGCTGAAGGATAGCAATGAAGAGGGTGGCGAGGCCGATGACCACCTGCAGCCAGGCTGCGAGTTCGGTCATCCAGTCTCCAGAAACGACAAAACCCGCCGGCGAGGGCGGGTTGTCCGGTCGGAATTCTAACTCCGATAATTATGACTGGTAATGCGAGTCGCGACAGCGGTCAATCCGGCGGTGGCAGCGGCCCATAGAACTCGTCCTTCCAGAGCTGGATACGACGCTCCCCTGCAGGTCGTCTAATCAACGTGTGCCAACATCATCGGAGTTGGCGTATCGTTCCCGGACACGGAAGAAGTTCGGGCTACCGCAATTCGGGCACCGAGGGCCGAAGAGCTCCTCGACGAACAGGTCAGGATGATAGCCGCACTCGAGTAGATCGCTGGCGAGATAGCAGCCGCGTGCGGTAGTTCAGTCCGGATCGGGGATTCTGGCCCATGCCCAAGCATGAACGAAACGGGAACACTGCGTCAATCCATGGTCCCGATCACATCTATCTCCGGGACATAAACCGGGACGTAAATCAAAAGGGGTCAGCCGATAAAGGCTAACCCCTTGATAAAGCTGGTGGGCCCACCAGGACTCGAACCTGGAACCAGACCGTTATGAGCGGTCGGCTCTAACCATTGAGCTATAGGCCCGCTCGTCGCGTCATAGCAGGGTGGCGCCTGCAGGCAAGAGGGAAGAACTCGACAACCAGCAGAATGCGTATCCGGCTCGTTTGACTCTCACCCCGTGCGCTGGGGTAAAGTGCCTCGCCAGCGATATCACCAGCTGAGGACAAGATGACCAAGCTCGACCTGCTTCGCTCCGCTAACTTCATCAATGGGGAGTGGGTCCCCGCCGCCTCGGGTGCAAGCTTCGAGGTGACCAACCCGGCCACCGGAGAGATCATTGGAACGGCTCCGAACGGCGGCGCTGCCGACGCTCGTCGCGCCATAGACGCAGCTTCGGCGGCTTTTCCAGCCTGGCGCGCCAAAACGGCGGCTGAACGGGCGAACCTCTTGCGCCGTTTGCACGATCTGATCCTTGCCCATCAGGACGAATTGGCACTGCTGCTGACGCGCGAGCAGGGCAAGCCGCTGGCCGAGGCCAAGGGCGAAGTCGGCATGAGCGCCGCCTACATCCTTTGGTTCGCCGAAGAAGCCCGGCGTGTCTACGGGGACATCATTCCCTCTCCTTGGCCCGATCGTCGACTCCTCGTCACCAAGCAACCCGTGGGTGTGGTGGGTGCAATCACGCCGTGGAACTTCCCCTCTTCCATGCTCGCCCGCAAGATTGGACCGGCACTGGCGGCGGGCTGTACCATCGTGGCCAAGCCGGCCGCCCAGACCCCCTACTCCGCTCTTGCCTATGGTGTTCTGGCCGAGGCCGCAGGCATCCCCAAGGGTGTTCTCAACATCGTCACTGGCGACGCCAAGCAAATCGGCGGCGAACTGACCAGCAGCTCGAAAGTGGCCAAAATCTCGTTCACGGGCTCGACGGCTGTTGGCAAGCTGTTGCTGCGCCAAGGCGCGGAGACGGTCAAAAAGATGTCAATGGAGTTGGGCGGCAATGCGCCTTTCCTGATCTTCGATGATGCTGACCTCGAGCGCGCCGTTAGCGGCGCCGTCGCCGCCAAGTTCCGCAATGCCGGACAGACCTGTGTCTGCACCAACCGTTTCTACGTCCAGGCGGGAATTTACGATAGTTTCCTCGAAGAGTTCGACGCCGCCGTTGCGGCGCTGCGGGTCGGCAATGGCAGCGAGGAGGGAACTCAGATCGGTCCTTTGATCGACAGCAGCGCCTTGGCCAAGGTGGAGGACCTTGTCGGCGATGCGCGGGAGCATGGCGGCAGGATTGTACGGGGGGGCGAACGCCACACCGCCGGCGAGAACTTCTACGCCCCCACCATTATCGCCGAGGCTAGTACACGTATGCGCCTGGCGCGCGAGGAGATCTTCGGTCCAGTCGCCCCGATTTTCCGGTTCGACACCGAAGACGAGGCGATCGCCGCCGCGAACAACACCGAATATGGGCTTGCCTGCTACTTCTACACGCAGGACCTGGCGCGTGCCTTCCGTGTCTCGGAAGCCCTCGACTATGGCATTGTCGGCGTCAACGATGGGCTGGTCACCACCGAGGTGGCGCCATTCGGCGGCTTTAAGGAATCGGGGGTGGGCCGTGAAGGCTCCAGATATGGCATCGAGGACTATCTCGAGATCAAGTATGTCAGCCTTGGCGGTCTCTGACGCATCGAGGCTCAGGCGCTAATCCATGCGGCCAGGCGACATCATCAATGGCCTCGTGAAAGGGCTCGCAGTCATCGAGTGCTTCGATGAGGACCATGCCAGCCTCTCGATCACCGATGTGGCCAACCGGACGGGCTTGGAACGGGCGACAGCTCGCCGGTGCCTGCTCACGCTCACCAGCCTGGGCTACGCCAGCTATGACGGTAAGTTCTTCCGGCTGACGCCCAGAGTGCTGAACCTGGGCCATTCCTATCTGGCCGCCACCCCATTGCCACGTCTGCTCCAGCCTTTCCTGGATCAGCTGTCAGCGCAAACCAATGAAAGCTCGTCGGCCGCAGTCCTCGACGGCACCGAGATTCTGTATGTCGCCCGCGCTTCCCATCGCCGGGTAATGTCCATCAATCTGGGCGCTGGCGCACGCATGCCGGCCTATTGCACGTCCATGGGCCGCATCCTTCTTGCCAGCCTCCCCCAGTCTGCCGCACGCGACATTCTCGATCGCTCGCAGCTGATCGCCTACACACCAAAGACTAAGGCGGACCTTCCAGCCATTTCAACCGAACTGGCCGTAGTTGCCGCGCAAGGCTTTGCCGTGATCGACGAGGAGCTCGAACTCGGTCTCAACTCCATTGCGGTGCCGCTACACAATGCGAAGGGAGAGGTCGTCGCGGCCATCAACATCGGCGCCCAATCGGCACGGGCCTCGACATCGCATATGATCGCGACTTTCCTGCCCTTGATGCGAAAAATCCAGTCTGAACTTAGACCGCTACTGAGATAGAGAAAATTCCAGGCAGCGCATGACACCGATCCAAGAAATCACCTTTCCACAGCAATATTAAAGAAATTCAGTTCAAATACCGTGACTTAGCCTGTCACATAGCAGTCATCAAAGTGCAATAAATGTGTCGCCACAGCCCCCTATGGTCGGCCGCGTCACAGGGCGGCGCCGGGGGATGAACTGCCGGTTGAACCAGCCACGTTGAACTGAATTCCGAAAGGGAAACCTCATGAAGTCTGCACTTTACACCAGTGCTGCCGTCATCGCACTCGTCGCCGTTGGCACCACGGGCGCTTCCGCCCAGTCGCGCGACACCATCCAAATCGCTGGCTCGTCTACCGTTCTCCCGTTCGCTTCGATCGTTGCCGAAGAATTCAGCAATGCTTTCCCCGACTACAACACTCCAAACGTAGCCGGCGGCGGCTCGGGTGGCGGCAAGCGTCAGCTGTGTGAAGGCGTTGGTGAGGCTACCCTCGACATCGCCAACTCCTCGAGCAAGATGAGCGCGAGCGAACTCGAAAGCTGCCAAGCTGCCGGCGTTGAAGACGTCCGTGAAGTGGTGTTCGGTTACGACGGCATCGTCTTTGCAACTGGCATCGACCAGGGCGACTTCGCACTTGAGCCCGTGCACCTCTATAAGGCAATTGCCGCTCAGGTTCCCGTCGATGGCGAACTGGTCGACAATCCCTACACCAACTGGTCCGAAATCGACTCCTCCCTGCCTGACCAGGACATCTTTGTTGCCATCCCCGGCACCAACCACGGCACCCGCGAAGTCTTCGACGAGCGCGTTCTGGAACTCGGTTGCGAGGCCGCTGGCCTGCCCGAAATGGACGAAGATGCCATGGAAGCCGCTTGCCTGACCCCGCGTCAGGACGTGGTTGTCGAGATCGCTGGCGACTACACTGAGACTCTCGCTCGCCTGCAGTCGAACCCAGAAGCCATTGGTGTGTTCGGCCTGTCCTTCTACGACCAGAACCGCGACACTCTCAAGGTTGCCACGGTTGACGGTGTTGAGCCGACCCTAGAGACCATTGCTTCGGGTGATTACCCGATCTCCCGTCCGCTGCAGTTCTACGTCAAGGGCGCGCATATCGGCGTGATCCCCGGCATTGAAGACTACGTAGCCTTCTTCCTGTCCGAGCAGATGGCTGGTGCCGGCGGTGCTCTGGAAAGCGCTGGCCTGGTTCCTGCTTCCAGCGAGTTCCTGACTGAGCAGCTCGACGCCTTCAACAACGGCACGCAGTACCAGCCTGAGTAATCCGGCGCCCTACGAACATAGAGGATCCCGGCACTGCCGGGGTCCTTTCCTTTCGAATTAGTCAGGGGCCGGTCAGATGACCTCGGCTCTCCAGGAGACCAGGACGCCGTGAACGCTCTCGTAGTCGCCGCACTTCTTCTGGTCCTTCTGACAGTTTCCTATCAGGTCGGCTGGTCGCGTAGCCGCAAGCTCGCCAGCGGCAAGGGCGACCGCCTCCACTCCCGCCCAATCTATCACGGCGTCCTAGCCGCTCTGTTTGCGCTACTTCCCGCTATTCTCCTCCTGAGTTTGTGGGCGCTTTTCAGCGACTACGTCTCAAGTGGATTTATTCTGGCGCAACTGCCACTCGAAACCGCGCAATTAACCGAGGTCCAGGTGCAAGCTGCGGTCAATCGCGTGCACGCTCTCGCCAACGGATTCGGCGTGGTCGGAACTCCGTCCCCCGAGGAAATGGGAGCGGCCAGGGCATACGAGTCATTCCAACTGGTCACCTCTTTGGTTGTTGTTGCTGCCGCGGCGGCCCTGGGTGCAGCGGGTCTTTTCCTGGCGCAGCGCCGCATCGGGCTCCGCCTGCGTGCGCGCACCGAGGTGGAACTGGCAATCCGCATTGCACTGATCCTCTGCTCGACCGTCGCTATCCTGACCACAATAGGTATCGTTCTGTCGCTGCTCGCTGATGCGTTCCGGTTCTTTACCTTCATCGCCCCCCAAAATTTCTTCTTCGGAACGGTCTGGAACCCGCGCTTTCAGAGCACTGGCTCTGGCTCCGCCGGCGAATATGGCCTCCTGCCGCTCCTTTGGGGCACGGTGATGATCAGCATCATCGCCATGCTGGTGGCTGTTCCAATTGGCCTTATGTCGGCGATCTATCTCTCGCAATACGCGGACAAGCGCGTGCGCAGCGTGGTTAAGCCGGTTATTGAGGTGCTGGCAGGTATTCCCACCATCGTCTACGGCTTCTTCGCGCTGGTTTCGGTCGGCCCCTTTCTTGCCGCTGCTGGCGATGTAATCGGTCTCGACATCCGCGCCACGAGCGCCCTGACTGCTGGCATTGTCATGGGCATCATGATCATCCCGTTCATTTCTTCGCTCAGCGATGACATCATCGCCCAGGTGCCCCGCGCGATGCGCGATGGTTCCTTGGGCCTGGGCGCCACCAAGTCCGAAACCATACGCAAGGTGCTGCTGCCCGCCGCCCTTCCCGGCGTCGTCGGCGCGATCCTGCTCGCGGTGAGCCGCGCCATCGGAGAAACCATGATTGTGGTGCTGGCGGCCGGCAACAGCCCAGTCCTGCGCTTCAATCCTGCTGAGCCGACCTCAACTGTGACCGTGAGCATCGTCAATCAGCTGACGGGCGACGCAGCCTTCACCAGCCCCCAGACGCTGGTTGCTTTTGCACTCGGGCTAACTTTGTTTGTCATGACTTTGCTGCTCAATATCATGGCCCTCTACATCGTCCGTAAATTCAGGGAGCAATACGAATAGCCATGACTGACGCATTGCTTTCCACCAATGATACCAGCAAGGCCCGGCGCGAGCGTGTGCGCAAGAGCCTGGGAAGGCGCCATCGCAGCGAGACGATCTTTCGCTGGGCCGGCATTCTCTCCATTGTCGCCGCACTGGGCTTCGTGGCGATCCTGTTCGGGATGATCCTGTCCAAAGGGCTTCCCTCGTTCTGGCAGTCCACTCTTCATGTCGAAGCCTATTTTGACCCCGAACTGATCGAAGGTGGGCCTCAGCCGCAGCCGCAGGACAGCGCGTCCCCTGCTGAGTACCAGCAAGCGATGGCTCAGTGGCAACGTAACGTTACCCTGTCGAACTGGAACGCCATCGTCGAGCGAGCCGTACGAACCAGCGCGCCCGATGCCGATATCGAGACCCGCGATCTACTTGAACTCGTGACGACGGCTGCTCGCTTCCAGTTGCGCGACATGTATTTTGCCAATCCTGACGTGTTGGGACAGACTCTGCCGGTCTCGATCTTGGCTTCTGCCAATACAGATAACTGGCTCAAAGGGACTATCAACCGCGAATTAGCCGATGCACGTCAGCAGCTTTCTGCCGAGACAAGGCAGCTCGCTGATCGCTTTGTGGCCGAAGGCATCATCACCTTCGACTTCGCCTGGCATATCTTCACCAATGTTGACAGCCGTTCCGCCCCCGCCACTGCAGGTCTGGCCGGTGCCTTCATGGGCTCGCTTTACATGATGATCGTGGTGATTGTGCTGGCCGTGCCGATCGGCGTGGCGAGCGCGATCTACTTGGAGGAGTTTGCGCCCAAGAACCGCTGGACCGACCTCATCGAGATTAACATCAACAATCTTGCAGCAGTGCCTTCCATCGTCTTCGGCCTGCTCGGCGCAGCAGTGTTCATCAATTATCTTGGCTTGCCCCGCTCCGCACCGCTGGTTGGCGGCTTGGTGCTGACTTTGATGACCCTGCCCACCATCATCATCGCCACGCGATCTTCCCTGCGCGCCGTACCGCCCTCCTTGCGCCAGGCGGCACTTGGCCTGGGCGCCTCCAAGAACCAGACGGTCTTCCATCACGTTCTGCCACTAACGTTTCCGGGCATCCTGACCGCGACCATTATCGGCGTTGCACAGGCGCTGGGAGAAACGGCACCGCTGCTGCTGATCGGCATGAGCGCCTTTATCGCGAACATTCCAGCCACCCCCCTGGATTCGGCTACCGCGCTGCCCGTGCAGATCTATTTGTGGCAGGGCAACGAGAACCGAAACTTTTTCGAAGCGAGGACTTCCGCCGCCATCATCGTGCTTCTCGGGCTGATGCTGCTGCTCAATGCCATCGCTATTTTCCTCCGGACACGGCTGGAGCGTCGTGCCTGATCGGGCTAGGAGGTCTGACAAATGGACATGCTTACTGGTAGGCTCAAGATGACAAGCGACACCGAGGCAGGACGCGCGATCGTAGACCTTGCAAACGCGCCAACGCGCATCGAAGCGCGCGACGTGACGGTGCACTACGGCGACAAGCAGGCTCTGCACGGCATTTCGATCGACATTCCCGATCGGGCAGTTACCTCCTTCATCGGGCCGTCGGGCTGCGGCAAGTCAACCTTTCTGCGCTGCATCAACCGCATGAACGACACCATCGAGGGCGCCAAGGTTGGAGGCCAGATCAGGCTTGATGGCGAAGACATCTACGACACGGATCTCGATGTGGTGGAACTGCGCGCCCGTATCGGCATGGTGTTCCAGAAGCCGAACCCATTCCCCAAGTCGATTTACGAGAACGTAGCCTACGGTCCTAAGATCCACGGCATTGCGCGTTCCAAAGCCGATTTGGACGAGATCGTTGTCTCCTCACTCCGCAAGGCGGGTCTCTTCGAAGAGGTGAAGGACCGCCTATACGAGCCGGGTACAGGTCTGTCCGGCGGTCAGCAGCAGCGCCTCTGCATTGCGCGCGCGATCGCAGTTGGCCCTGAAGTAATCCTGATGGATGAACCCTGCTCGGCTCTCGACCCTATCGCAACCGCAATCATCGAGGAACTCATCGATGAACTGCGCGAGAACTTCACGATCGTGATCGTGACACACTCCATGCAGCAGGCCGCCCGCGTCTCGCAGAAGACCGCTTTCTTCCACTTGGGCAAGCTGATCGAAGAAGGCGTCACCGAAGAGATCTTCACCAACCCGGTGCACAAGCAAACACAAGACTACATCATGGGCCGGATCGGCTGACCGGGCGCATCGAGGAGGAAAACCAATGCCAAATACCGGCGCCGACCATATCGTTCAGTCCTATAGCGACGAACTCAATGCGCTCGCTCAAGCCATCGCCGAAATGGGCGGTGAAGTGGAAGTTTCCATCGAGAATGGCACCAAGGCCCTGCTCAAGCTTGATCGCGAGCTCGCCGATTTGACCATCATCGCCGATCAGCGCATCGACGACATGGAGCGCCGGATCGACGAAATGGCGGTTTCGATGATTGCTCGTCGTCAGCCGATGGCGAGCGATCTACGCGCCATCATTACCTCCATCCATGTCGCGGGGGACCTCGAGCGCATTGGTGACATGGCCAAGCAATTGGCCCGGCGCTCCCTGAAACTCGATGGGCTCAACCTGCAGCCAACTTTCTACAATGGCGTCCGCAACATGACGGCATTGGTAATGCGGCAGCTAAAGCAGGCGCTGGACGCCTATTCCAATCGGGACGCCGCCGCTGCCGTCGAGGTCTGCAACCGCGATGACGAGGTCGATGCGATGCACACCTCGTTGTTCCGTGAGCTGCTCACCTACATGATGGAAGATCCGCGCAACATCACCTCCTGCACGCATTTGCTGTTTTGCGCCAAGAGCCTGGAACGCATCGGCGACCACGCCACCAACATTGCGGAGCGCGCCTACTATCTGCAGACCGGCAAGCAGCTCGGGAGCAATGTCGAAGAGCTCGAGCGCAAGCAGATCAAGGTTTAAGCCATGTCGGCTACAATTCTCGTCGTCGAAGACGAAGGCGATATCGCCATTCTCTTGCGCTATAATCTTGAGGCCGAAGGCTTTCGGGTCCTGACTGCTGAAACCGGTGACGAGGCCCAGGTCCAGATCCAGCAAAAGCTGCCCGATCTGATCCTGCTTGACTGGATGCTGCCCGAGATCTCCGGCATCGAACTGTGCCGGCGCTTGCGGGCGCGCGACGAGACCGCGCGGGTGCCGATCATCATGCTGACCGCACGCGGCGAGGAAGAAGAACGGGTGCGGGGCCTTGCCACAGGTGCGGACGACTACGTCGTAAAGCCGTTTTCTGTTCCCGAACTGATGGCCCGAATCCATGCACTTCTGCGACGGGCGAACCCCAATCTGGTGACCGCTTCGCTCAAGGTCGGCGATCTCGAACTCGATCGCACCACCCACCGCGTCCGCCGCGGCAATCGCGACGTCCATCTTGGTCCCACCGAGTATCGACTACTCGAATATCTCATGCGCCATCCCGGCCGGGTCTATTCGCGCGAGCAATTGCTCGATGGTGTCTGGGGCAATGACGTCTATGTCGATGAGCGGACAGTGGATGTCCATATCGGTCGTCTCCGTCGTGCCATCAATCGCGGCCGCGAGATCGACCCGATCCGGACCGTTCGCGGCGCGGGCTACGCTTTCGACGAGCGCTTCGCCCAAGTGGCCTAGTGCTCGGGGCTCTCCCGGAGCGGCATGTCGTCGACCTGCGGCACGGTCTGCCGCTCGATCATGCGGTGGACATGGGGCGGTCCCTCGCCCCGGTGCAGCGCCCGCAAGCTCTGCAGGTTCTCGGCATCGGCCTTGGTACGCCGCAGATTGTGGCGCACATAGTCCACCCAGGTGGGCACGTGATAGCTCTCCACCCAGATCTCTGGGCGTTCGAGGTCCCGCAGCAGCGCCCATTGCCGCGCACCATCGCGGATGCGGATACGGCGGCGCTCACTCATTAGCCGGAGGAAAGCGGGAATGTCTTCCTGGACGATCTGATAGTCCACCATCACCATCACCGGCCCACTCCGCGGCCGCATCTCGAGCTTGAGCACCGGTTCGTTGAAGGCATTGAGCGGGCTGAGGTCGCGTGAGCTGAACTGCGGCAGCGGCAGCTTGAGACCCACCAGAGCACAGGCAAGGAGCGTCACCCCCGCCAAGGCGAGTGACCAGCTCGGTGCGGACAGATCGGCGACACTGCCCCAGAGCCAGCTGCCCAGTGCCATGCCGCCGAAAGTAGCCGTTTGGTAGAGCGATAGCGCCCGCCCCACAACCCAACGGGGCGTTGAGAGCTGAACGGAGACGTTGAACAGTGACAGCGCCAGCACCCAGCCCGCGCCCGCTGGCAAGAGAATGAGACAGCTCAGCACGATTTCGCGGCTGAAGCCCAGGCCGACACAGGAGACCGCGAACACCACGCAGGCAATGCGCACGATGATCTCATTGCTGTAGCGCTCGCGCACCCTTCCGTTGAGGAAGGCGCCTCCGATGGCACCAACGCCAAAGCACCCCAACAACGCGCCATAGCCCAGGGCGCCGCCGCCGAGATATTCGCTTGCCACCGAAGGCAGGAGCGCCAGCACCGCGATAGCGGCAAGGCCGAACAGGAAACCACGCAGCATAACTGTCATCAGATTGGGCGAGAGCGAGGCATAGCGCACCCCGGCCCACATGGCGCTGCCGAACCTCTCCCGCGGCAACTTGTTGGCGATCGCTTGCGGCTGCCACCGGAACAGCGCGGCGATCAGCGGGAGGTAGGAAACCGCATTGACCGCGAAGGCCGCAGCCGCGCCGGCAAAGGCAACGATGATGCCGCCAACTGCTGGCCCCACGCTGCGCATCATGTTGAAGCCCATGGCGTTGAGCGTCACCGCGCCGGGCAGGTCGTCGCGCGGCACGATATCGCCCATGGAAGCCTGCCAAGACGGGTTGAACAACGCTGTGCCGCAGCCAATCAGAAAGGTGAACCCTAGCAAGAGCCAGGGGGTCATCAGCCCAAGGAAACCCAGCACCGCCAGCACCACGGAAATGATCGCCATTGCCGATTGGGCAATGATCATCACTATGCGCCGGTCGAAATTGTCGGCCAGCGCGCCCGCTGCGATGGAGAACACCATGATGGGCAGGGTGGTCGAGGCCTGCACCAGGGCGACCATATTGTGGGAGTCCGTGAGGGTGGTCATCATCCACCCGGCGCCGACCGCCTGCACAAGACCGCCGAGATTGGACGCTAAGGTGGCGATCCAGAGCAGGCGAAAGGTCTCGTGCCGGAAAGGGGCCAGCACAGACACTCGCTCGGGCATTCGTGAACCTCAGTCGTCTGCCCGCAATCGCGCGGGCGAATGGCACCAATCTGCTCTCGGCAGGGCGCCAATGCAACTGCGCCGGCACGAGGCCGGCGCAGTCTTTTTCGTCTTAGCCAGCCGCGGTGTAGGCCGTCTTGACCTGAGTGTAGAACTCGGCGGCGTACTTGCCCTGCTCGCGCGGACCATAGCTCGAGCCTTTGCGGCCCCCGAACGGCACGTGAAAGTCCACGCCAGCGGTTGGCACGTTGACCATCACCATGCCTGCCTCGGCATTGCGCTTGAAGTGCGTGGCGTATTTAAGCGAGGTGGTCACGATGCCAGCGGATAGACCGAACTCGGTGTCGTTTGCGGTGGCGAGTGCCTCTTCATAATCCTTGACCCGAATGACGCTAGCGACCGGCCCGAAGATCTCTTCGCGGCTGATGCGCATATTGTTGGTCGCCTCGACAAACAGCGTCGGCTGCAGGAAGTAGCCCTCCGTGTCCTTCTGGACGCGTTCGCCGCCAGCGGCAATCTTGGCGCCCTCGTTCTTGCCGATCTCGATGTAGTCGGTGTCCTGCTTGAGCTGGCCAGGATCGACCACCGGACCGATCTCGGTGTCCTTGTCCAGCGCATTGCCCACCCGCAGATTACGCGTGCGCTCAGCGAGGGCTTCCACGAAGCGGTCGTGGATACCTTCGGTGACGATGACACGCGAAGAGGCGGTGCAGCGCTGGCCGGTCGAGAAGAAGGCGGACTGTGCCACGGTCTCGACGGCAACTTTGAGATCGGCATCGTCGAGCACGATGGTGGGGTTCTTGCCGCCCATTTCCAGCTGGAACCGGCGGCCGACTTCAACCGACGCAGCCGCAACGCGCTTGCCGGTACCAACCGAGCCGGTGAAGCTGACGGCATGGACGTTCTTGCTGTCGAGCATGGTCTGGCCGACCACCGAGCCCTTGCCCATGACGAGGTTCAGGACGCCCTTGGGCAGGCCTGCCCGCACCAGGATGTCGACGATGGCCCAGGTCGAGCCGGGCACGAGGTCCGCCGGTTTGATGACGACGGTGTTGCCATAGGCCAGGGCGGGGGCAATCTTCCAGCTTGGAATAGCGATCGGGAAGTTCCAGGGTGTGATGAGGCCGATGACACCAATCGGCTCGCGCGTGATCTCGACACCGACGCCGGGGCGGACCGACGGCACCACTTCTCCCGTGAGGCGCAGCACTTCGCCGGCAAAGAAGTCGAAGATCTGACCGGCGCGAGTGACCTCGCCGATGCCTTCAACCAGTGTCTTGCCCTCTTCACGGCTCAGCAGTTCACCCAGCTCTTGCTTGCGGGCGAGGATTTCATCGGCCGCCTTGCGCAGGATCGCATGGCGTTCCAGCAAGCCCGAGCGCGACCAGGCGGGGAATGCCGCCTTGGCTGCCGCAATCGCCTGTTTGGTTTCCTCAGCCGATGCGCGGGCATAGACGCCCACAACTTCGGAGGTATTGGAGGGGTTGATGTTCTCCACGCCCTCGGCGCCGACCCATTCCCCGTCGATCAGGTTCTTGTGTAGTTCAGCCATTTATTGTGCCTTTCAGAAAGCTAGAGGAGGTCCGCCCGGGCGAGGTCGCGCAGCAAGTGGCTGGCGCCGTAGGTCCAGGGTGGGCAATGAGTGGATAGGTCGACGCGATTGGTCAGTGTCCCCAGCGAGGGGGTCGAAATCGAGACCGTGTCGCCGATCTTGTGGGTAAAACCCATGCCGGCGCCGCCGCGATCCTTCACTGGAGCGAACATGGTGCCGAGATAAAGCACCAGCCCGTCGGGATATTGGTGATGTTCGCCGATCGTCGCGGCAACCAGCGATTCCGGGGTGCGGGAGATCTGGCTCATGGACGAATGGCCGTCGAGCACGAAGCCGTCCTCGCCTTCCACCCGTAAGGCGATCTCGGCCTGCTTGACGGTATCGAGCGTGAACTCGTCGTCGAAGAGGCGAATGAACGGCCCCAGCGAGGCAGACGCGTTGTTGTCCTTGGCCTTGCCCAGGAGCAGCGCCGAGCGGCCCTCCACATCGCGCAAATTGACGTCGTTGCCCAGCGTCGCGCCGATGATGTTGCCCGTGCTGGTGACCACCAGGGCGACTTCGGGCTCGGGATTGTTCCAGCTCGAGATCGGGTGCAGCCCCACGTCGGCGCCATAACCCACCGAACTCATGGGCTGGCCCTTCGTGAAAATCTCCGCGTCAGGCCCGATCCCCACTTCGAGATATTGGCTCCACACGCCTCGCTCCACCAGCGCCGCCTTGACCTGGGCGGCCGTATCGGAGCCGGGTACCAATTGGCTAAGGTCGGTGCCGATCAGGGCGAGAATTTCGACCCGCAATGCCTCGGCACGCGCCTTGTCGCCACGTGCCTGCTCTTCGATGACGCGCTCAAGCAGCGACACGACGAAGGTGACGCCCGAGGCTTTCACCGCCTGCAAGTCGATGGGCGACAAGAGGCTGGGTTTGGCTGCATCACGGCCGGTGGGTAGGCTGTTGTCCAGCAGCGCCTGGGCGCTCCCCAAATCCTTGCCACTCGCCGCGCGGACATAGCCGATCGGGTCAGCGCTCTCGGCGATGTCCCGCACGGTCGCCATGCCCTTGGCGGTGATATCGAGTACCTGACCGTCACGAATGGTAATAATGGCAGGGTGGTTCTGCCCCGCTAGACGAGCACGGCCGAGCAGGACGCCGTCCGGGAAATGCTTGTGGCTCATGAGCGCCTCTTGTGGGTGATGCCTGTCTGAGTACCGCACCCGCAGGGCCCGGCGCAACCCTCATAAGTCATACTTTTGGACATGACCGTTTGCCCACAAGCCCGTTCAAATTCAGTTCATCAGCGCCGCAATACTGACGCATTAGGTGGGGAATGCTCCCCCCTCAACTTGGAGAGTTCTCATGCGTCACCTCCCTGCCCTTGTCCCCCTCGCCGTTCTCGCCCTCGCCGCACCCGCTTACGCGGGGACCGTATCCGTCGAAGGTCGCGGCGAAGTTGCCGCCGCCCCGGATATGGCTTTCATCACCTCCGGCGTCACGACGCAGGGCGCTACCGCCCGCGAGGCGCTCGACGCCAATACGGCGGCGATGACTGAACTGCTCGAGACGCTCAAGGCCGACGGGATCCAAGCTCGGGATATTCAGACCTCGGGCTTTTCGGTGAACCCGAACTATGTCTATACCGATGAGCGCGACGAGAGCGGCTATACCAAGCCCCCCAAGATCGAGGGCTATCAGGTCAGCAACACCGTGACGGTCACGGTCCGCGACCTTGAGGCCCTCGGCACTATCTTGGACAAATCTGTCGATGTGGGCGCCAACACCATCAATGGTATCAGCTTCTCGGTGGCCGATCCTTCCGAACTGCTTGATGAAGCCCGCAAGTCGGCCTTCGACAATGCCCGCGCCAAGGCCGAAATTTACGCCGATGCGGCCGGCAGTTCGCTTGAAGAGATCGTCTCGATTTCCGAGACCCAAGGACAGGATCAGCCGCAGCCCTATCCTATGTATGCCCGAGCCGAAATGGCCGCGAGCTCCCCGGTCCCCGTTGAAGCCGGCGAGTTGACCTTCACGATCAATGTGACCGTGGAATGGGATCTGGCTGACACAGCCAACTAGCCTTCTCGGCGGTCCCGGATGGCCGCCGAGCACTCGACCTCCTCCTCCCGAGGGGGCTCGGGCGGTGGGGGCATTTCACCGTAGTCACCTTGTCCTCACCGCCTTTATCCCGCCAGCACGCGCCAAAGCATGTTGAGGCCGACCAGGACCAGGAAGGCCGCGAAGACATATTTCAGCGTCTTCTGATCGAGCCGGTGGGCGAGCGCAGCGCCGAACGGCGCGAAGACCGCCGCAAGCACTGCCACCAGCACCAGCGCCACAAGATTGATGTAGCCGAGGCTCAGCGGCGGCAGCTCGCTCGCGCCCCAACCCGAAATGATGAAGCCGAGCGTGCCGGAGACGGCAATCGCCACTCCGATCGCCGCCGAGGTGCCGACTGCGGCATGCATCGTGGCGCCAAAGGCGACCAGAGTCGGCACAGTGAGCGATCCCCCACCAATGCCCATCAGTGAAGAGATATAGCCGACGACCAGCGCCGAGAGGCGGTGCGTTAGCGACGAGCCATTCAAATGGCCCATGACTTTGGTCTGCAGGCCGAAGACGATGTTTGCTGCAATCAGGAACGCCATGGCCGCAAACACGATGCGCAGTACGTCGCCCGAGAACAACCCGGCCATGAGACCCCCCACGAAGGTCCCGAGGACGATGAACGGCACCCAGAGCCGCAACGCCCGCCCGTCCAGTGCGCCGCGCTTCTGATGGGCGCGCGCACTCACGATGCCGGTGGGGATGATGATGGCGAGCGAGGTGCCGACCGCCACGTGCTGCACCACGTCGGCGTCATAGCCCATCAGCAGCAGCGCATTGGACAGTGCCGGGACGATGATGGCGCCCCCACCAATGCCCAGGAGCCCCGCGGCGATGCCCGAGGCCACACCAGTCACCATCAGGCCGAGCACGAAGGGCCAGTAGCCGACCATTTCTGCCCAAGCCATCATGCCTCTCCGATGAGATGGAGCACCACTTCCCGCCGGTGAGGCCGCCGGCGGTGCTCGAAGAGATAGATCCCCTGCCAGGTCCCGAACACCGGCCGTCCTTCGGCAATGGGTATGCCGATCGAGGTCTGCGTCAGCGCGGACTTGATGTGAGCCGGCATGTCGTCCGGCCCCTCCGTCGTATGGACGATCCAGTCCAACCCTTCGGGGACCAGCCGGCTGAAAAAGCCGAGCAGATCGGTTTTGACGTCGTCGTCAGCGTTTTCCTGGATCAACAGGGAACAGGAGGTGTGCCGGACATAGACGGTCAAGAGACCGGTCGTAATGCCGCTGTCATCCACAAAGCGGCGGACCGCTCGCGTAAACTCCACAAGGCCTTGGCCGTGTGTCTCGATGGTGAGGGTGTCGAGTGCTTGCTGCATGCGTGTGGACTAGCACGTCAACTCGCCGGCCCACTAGCCGCGCCCTTGGTGAACCGTTCGGTTCGCCGTATTTCCGCCACGCTGGGCACCAGCATGACGCGGGTGGAACCTCGCGCAAACCCAGACGTTGCGGCACTTGCGGGGAAAACAGCATCGCATAAGGCTGCTGCAAACGTTCAGTTTGCGTTCAGGCTGGTGTGCCGATGCTTGGCTCAAGTGCCAATTCGACACGAAGGAAAAAACTATGAGTTTCAGAACCTGGCTCCTGACCGGCACCAGCATCGGCCTTCTGGCCTTGGCTCCGGCAGCGGCAATCGCGCAGGAAGATACCCTCACCGTAGCCTTCCTGGCCTACACCGAGGCCGAAGCTGCTGGCGATGCTGCGGCCCTTGAGAGCGCTCGGACCGCCTTGGCCGAGGAGTGCATCGTTGCCGGTTACGCCAGCGTCGAGGAGTGTATAGCAGCGCTGCAGGCGGGCACCGAGCCTGCCCCGGCAGCAGAAGCCGCTCCAGTTACGGAAGAACCAGCAGCAGTGGAAGAGCCAGCTCCGGCCGAAGCAGCCGAGCCTGCCGAACAGGCTCCGGAAGCCGCAGCTTCCGCTGAGGAACCTTCTGCTGAAGAACCCGCTGCAACCGAGGAACCGGCCGCTGAAGAACCAGAAGCGCCCACTGCCGAGAGCGAAATCGAGGAAGAGCCCGCTTCTGAACAGCCGACTGCTGAGACCGAGGTCACCCCATCCGAAGCAGAGATGGCACCGCAAGCGGAGCCGGAAACAACATCCGGGGCGCCCGAGGCTGGTGAGCAGGACGCTCCTGTTGCCGATCCTGTAATGGAAGAGCCTGAGCAGACGCAGTCGATGGAAGCTGCACCTGAAGAGACTGCTTCGGAGCCAACGGACGCTTCGAGCATCGAAGCAGCGCCCACGACCACCGAGGAAACACCTGCCACAGCGGAAGAGGCACCTGCCACCACCGAGGAAGCACCTGCATCTACCGAGGAAGTACCTGCCGCAGACCAGCCCGAGGCGACAATCACGCCCGATGCTGAGGTCGAGATGACCGCTGCCGGTGATCCGGAGGTCCTTGCGGGCCTTGAGGCTCAGGTCGAGGCGTATAATGCGGCTCTGGCCGACATGATGGCGGGCGGCGACACCGCCGATGCCGAAGCTCGACTTGATGCTGCCTATGGCGAACTCGGCCGACTTTGTGCTGAGGCTGGCTATCCGGACGTTCAGGCCTGTCTCGATTTCTATGGCCTAGAGCTTCCCAACGTGCCCGGTGTCGACTTGACCGACCCGGCAGCCGCAACGCCAACCGAAGCAGCGCCTGAAGCGGCCGCGCCAGCCGAGGATGCGCCTGCTGAAGATACTGCGGAACCGGCAACCACCGAAACTGAAGCCACTCCGACCGAAGTCGTCGAGCAGCTGCCTGAGGGCGTAGAGCAGGAGCAAGTGGCTCCAGTGCTCGATAGTGCCAAGGATGCGGAAACAGCACCTGCTGAAACCACGGAGACCAGCGCACCAGAAGCTGCGACCGCGACTGAGCCCGCACCCGAAGCTGCTCCAGCTGAGGCAACAGCAGCTCCCGAAAGCGATGCGGCCGCCCAGGCCCAGTTCGTCACCCAGGACGCGATGGTCCCGGTGACCGAAGAGCAGGGCGAACGCCTCGCGCCGGAGGAAGCACAGCTCTTCATTGCGTCCGAGACACAAGTGCCTTCGACCGTCACCATCGTTGAAAGCACCGTGGTGAACAATGTCACCAACAACACGACCAACAATGTGACGAACAACACCACCAACAATATCGGCCAGCAGAACAATGTCACCCAGAACAACGTTACCCTTGAGGACAACCGGCAGTTGTTCGGTGATGCGCTGACGCAGGTGGTGGTGCAGTTTGGTGACCAGCTCTACGTCAACACGCTCGGTCAGGACACGTCCCGCTTCTACAATGAGGAAGAAGACGAGATCTTCTATGACCGCCTCAACGATGGCCGCGTCCGCGAAACCATCACTCGCCCTGATGGCACGCAGATCGTCACCGTGACCAATCGCAATGGCGACGTCCTGCGTCGCTCGCGTATCACGCCCGATGGTCGGGAATACGTCCTCGCCTACTTCGACGACAGCTACTACGAGGAAGTGCTCGAATGGCGGGATCCGGGCGCTAATCTGCCTCCGCTCCGCCTGACCATTCCGGTCAGCGAGTACGTGCTGGACGTCGAGAGTGCCAATGAAGAGCAGGTCGAGACCTTCTTCCGTCAGCCTCCTGTTGAGCAGGTAGAGCGTCTCTACTCCATCGACGAAGTGAAGCGTTCCGCGCGTATTCGCGATACCGTTCGTCGCCTGGAAGTTGGTGGTCTAACTTTCGATACCGGTAGTGCGACAATCAGCCGGGATCAGGTCGGTGCCCTCTCCAAGGTTGCGAGCGCCATGCTCGAGGTGCTCGAGCAGAACCCAGCCGAAACCTTCCTTATCGAAGGTCACACGGACGCGGTTGGCTCCGATATCTCCAACCTGCGGCTTTCCGATCTGCGGGCGGCGACCGTTGCGCGTATCCTCACCGACTTCTATGACGTCCCACCGGAAAACCTGGCCACCCAGGGTTATGGTGAGCGTTACCTCAAGATCCGCACCGAGGATGCGCAGCGTGAAAACCGCCGGGTTACCATCCGCCGGATCACCCCCTTGGTAACGATGGCGAGCAACTAATCAGCGCCACAACCCGTGATGAGGAGAGGCCGGGCAAAAGCCCGGCCTCTTTCTTTCTGAGCAGCTGCACATAGGTCAGTAAAGTAACTGCACAAGTATATCGCCACGGATTCGCCACATTCAGCAGCCGTTCACAAATCGAACGTGATCACAAAAGTGGGAACGAAACAAAACAAGGCTCGTTTTGTAGCCAACACGGTAGAAACAGAGGACTTAAATCATGGCTACCCCTGAACGCGATACTGCTTACAACACCGATACAGAACGCACTGTCTATACGCGCGAAAGCAATGGAACCGGATGGTTCGTCGGCATCATCGTCGTGTTGGCTTTGCTCGCCATCGGCTATCTGGTGTTCTCCGCTAACTCTGGCCCGGCAACCGGCGTCGCAGGTGGCGTCCCGGTTATCGAAGAAACGGCTCCCGCCATGGACGCCGCTCCGATGACCGAAGCCGCGCCAGCAACTGACGTCGACGCTGTTGTCGTTCCCGTCGAGCCAGCCAGTGACGACGCAGCCGTAGTCGCCGTCGAACCCACCGAACCAGTGGTGGCTCCGGTCGCTCAGTAATATCCTCCCGATGCATCAGCACTCCCTCTGAAGCATCAGCGAGACCCCGGCTGCCCCCGCCGGGGTCTCATCATGTTTGCCAACAGCACTTGGCGCTGCCCTCTTGGCTTCCCATGTGAGGAATAGAAAAATTCGGGGAGCCCCATGTTCAACATCGACCAGATCGTCAAAGCCCTTCAGACCGACAAAGATACGCAGCGTACAGCGATGTCCGGCGCCGCCGGGTTGGCTGCAGGGATGCTGCTCAGCAAGGGTGGCCTCGGCAAGCTGGCTGGCAGTGCCGCCAAGATGGGCGCTCTAGCTACGCTTGGCGGCCTCGCCTACAAGGCGTGGGAGGCCCATCAGCAGAACCAGGGCAGTGGCTCCAAGCCCTCTGAAGGCGCGTTCATCCCACCAGCCACCAACGAGCGCGAACGGGAAGAGCTTGGCAAATCCCTGGTGCGGGCAATGATCGCCGCTGCCAAGGCCGATGGCCGCATCGATGCCGATGAGAAGGAAGCGATTTTCGGCAAGCTCGAGACGATGAGCCTTTCAGCTGAAGAGAAGGCCTGGGTGTTCGACGAATTGTCGAGCCCGCTGGATATCAATGCAGTCGCCGGACGCGCCGACACTTCCGAACATGCAGCGGAAATCTACGCCGCGTCGCTAGTCGCCATTACCGCCGACACGGCGGCGGAACGAGCCTATCTCGACGCTCTTGCCAGCAAACTCCGGCTGGACCGCGGCCTGGTGGAAGAAATCCACAAAGCCGCCGGAGAACGGGCGCCGGACGAAACGCCCGCACATCCAGCGCCGTTCGCCTACACCCCTTCGCCCAATAACATCTAGCGAGGGAGCCGGTTACATCTGTGTGCGCTCTTGAGCCAGCCCTTCTCGCTTGCGAGTTTGGCTGGCGCAACATCGAAAGGCTCGCCGATGGAACTGGGACTCTATTCCTTTGCAGAGAACACGCCCGATCCGCTCAACGGCGGCGGGCTGCAAAGTCCGGCTGAACGCGTTCGTGACCTGCTCGAGGAGATCGAGCTCGCTGACCAGCTGGGGCTCGCCTTCTACGGGCTCGGTGAGCACCACCGGCCAGACTACATTGCCAGTGCACCCACCACCATCCTGGCGGCGGCAGCGGCTCGCACCAAGTCCATCCGCCTCTCCACCGCGGTCACAGTCCTGAGCTCAGAAGACCCGGTCCGCGTCTGGCAACAGTTTGCCACCATCGATCTCATCAGCAATGGCCGCGCCGAGATCATGGCCGGGCGCGGCTCGTTCATCGAGAGCTTTCCGCTATTTGGCTACGATCTCAACGACTACGACGCGCTGTTCGAGGAGAAGCTAGAGCTACTGCTGAACATCCGTGAAGGTGGCAAGATCAATTGGCCCGGCAGTGCCCACACCAAGCCCATACCGGGTTTGGCCATCTATCCCCAACCGGTTCAGCAGCCCATCCCGCTGTGGATCGCGGTGGGCGGTACACCCAACTCGGTGGCGCGCGCTGCCTATTATGGCCTGCCGCTGATGATTGCCATTATCGGCGGACAGCCAAGGCAATTCGCACCCTTGGTGAACTTTTACCGGGAGACGTTGGAGAAGGTCGGCCACGGCGCTGGGTCGCGGCCGGTCGGCATCAGTTCGCATGGCTTTATCGCTGCGGATAGCCAGGATGCACGCGACATCGCTTTCCCGGCCCACAGCAACGCCATGAGCCGCATTGGCAAGGAGCGTGGCTGGCCCCCAACCACGCAGGCCCAGTTCGACGCCGGCGCGACCCCAGAGGGCGCCTATTTCATGGGCTCGCCGCAGGAGATCATCGACAAGATCCTGATGCAGCACGAATGGTTCAAACATGACCGGTTCGGGCTGCAGCTCAGCGTCGGCACCCTGCCCCACGACAAGATCATGAAGGCTATCGAGCTTTACGGCACCGTGGTGAAGCCGGCCATCGATAAGGCGCTCGGGACTACTTCGCCGAGCGTTTGATGGTCTTGATCTGGAGCGGAGGCACGCCCGACTTCTCGGAGATAGCACGGTCCTGCTCCTCGATGGCGGCACGAGCCGGCTCGTCGCCGTCCAGTCCTCCAAGCAGGCTCGCATCCACCTTGCGGTTCGATCGCTGGCTGCCATCTTCATAGATGACGTCGAACATGACGAATTCGGAACGGGGGGTTGGTTTTCTGGCCATGTGAGATATCTCCTGTGCAGCAGCCAGCATCCGGCGAAGGAAGCCTTCACCGGAGCCGGCGCAATTTTTGATGTGATAGACGGCGCTAGCTGAAGATTTGCTCGCCCTGCTCGTCGATGATCTGCCGGCCTTTGGCAAGCGCCAGCGTGACGAGGTCATCGCGCGAACTCATCCGATCGGCGCGGACAAAGCGATAGGTCTTGAGTTCACCGCCGATGTCCTTTTCGATGATACCGGCCAGTTGCAGCTCGCTGCCAGCCTTCATCTCGATGGCCTTGATCTGGAACCCCTTGTAACCTTCCTCGCCAAGAACCTTGTCGCCCGCGGGCGCCGTTTCCTGCTCGCCACCGCCAAACAGCTTTTTCCAGAACGACATGGCTCAGTCCCCTTTTTTTGCCTTACCGTGGCCGCGTTGCCCGCGGAACCGTGAGTTCGCCGCACTTTTCCATCTCTTCGCGCAGCCAGAGCGGCGAGACGTCAAAATGATTAGGCCAGGTCGGCACACCGTTAGCCAATTCCACCCGCCCAAAGAAGCGCCGCTCGCGCAACGGTTCGGTGCCTTCACCGCGCTCCCCGATCATAGGAGCGGCGTCGAAAGTGCCATAGCTTCCATCCGAGAAAGTGACGATCAGCTTGAACGGCACGACTGCTCGGATGGTTGTGACCTTGAGACGCGGAGCGACCACGGGGCCGCTCCTAGTTATCGAGAAAGCTCCGTAGCTTCCGCGACCGACTCGGGTGCTTCAGCTTCCGCAGCGCCTTGGCCTCAATCTGACGGATACGCTCGCGCGTTACCGAGAACTGCTGGCCGACTTCCTCAAGCGTGTGGTCGGTGTTCATGCCGATGCCGAAGCGCATGCGCAGCACGCGTTCTTCACGCGGGGTGAGCGACGCCAAAACCCGTGTCGTGGTCTCACGCAGATTCGACTGGATAGCCGCATCGATCGGCTGGATCGCATTCACGTCCTGGATGAAATCGCCGAGATTACTATCCTCCTCGTCGCCAATCGGCGTTTCAAGGCTGATGGGCTCTTTGGCAATCTTGAGCACCTTGCGGACCTTGTCCAAAGGCATCTGCAGCTTTTCGCTGAGTTCCTCGGGCGTGGGCTCGCGACCAATTTCGTGCAGCATCTGCCGGCTGGTGCGGACGATCTTGTTGATCGTCTCGATCATATGCACCGGAATTCGGATGGTGCGGGCCTGGTCGGCGATCGAGCGGGTGATCGCCTGCCTGATCCACCACGTCGCGTAGGTCGAGAACTTATAGCCCCGACGATACTCGAACTTATCCACCGCCTTCATCAGGCCGATATTGCCTTCCTGGATCAGATCCAGGAACTGCAGACCGCGATTGGTGTATTTCTTGGCGATGGAGATCACCAGGCGAAGGTTGGCTTCCACCATTTCCTTCTTGGCAATGGCAGCCTCGCGCTCGCCCTTTTGCACCTTGTGCACGATGCGGCGGTATTCGGAGATATTAAGGCCAGCTTCGGTCGCGAGCGTCGCCACGTCGCCACGGATTTCGCGGATGGTATCGACTTCGCGGCGGGCGAACTCAGCCCAGCCCTTGCCGTCCATGCTCTCGAGTGCGGCTTCCCAAGCAGGATCCACTTCCTTGCCATAATAGCTCTGGAGGAACTGCTCGCGCTTGACCCCATAGCTCTCGGCGAGGCGCAGCAGGCGCCCCTCAAGCTTCACCAGGCGCTTGTTGATGTCGTAGAGCTGCTCGACGAGGTTCTCGATGCGGCCATTGTTGAGCGACAGCGACTTGACGTCGGCGATCACCTCGGCGCGCAGGGCTTCGAGCTTCTTCTTGTCGCCATCAGGAATGGCAGCAGAGCGATCCTCGGCGTGGCGGTCCTGCATCTCGCGCATTTGCCCATAGGCATGAGCGATGCGATCGAACGTTTCCACTACCTGTGGCTTGAGCTCGGCCTCCATGGCCGAAAGCGACAACGCGTTCTCGAACTCGTCGTCGTCGTCATCGACGGGGTCCTGCGGGGCCTGCGGCTCCTCGGGCACATAGTCGTCGTCCTCGCCCGAAGACGCCTTCTTCGGCGCAGCGGCGGGCTTGGGCTTCTCGACCGCGCTCGGCTCGGGCTTGACGTGCACAGCCGACATGTCGGGCGCCGCCTGCTTGGCGTCGGGCCCGGCATAGGTCGCTTCGAGATCAATGATGTCGCGCAGCAGGATCTCGCCCTCGGCGAGCTGGTCGCGCCAGATGATGATGGCCTGGAAGGTCAGCGGCGATTCGCAGAGGCCTTCGATCATGGTCTCGCGACCGGCCTCAATGCGCTTGGCGATGGCGATTTCGCCCTCGCGGCTCAACAGCTCAACCGACCCCATTTCACGCAGATACATGCGCACCGGGTCGTCGGTGCGGTCCGAGCCGGACTTCGCGTTGGACGTGTTGGCGACCGCCGTGCCGGTTGCCGGAGCAACTTCGCTGCCGGTTTCCTCTTCGTCTTTTTCGACCTCGGTCTCTTCGACCTCGTCCTCGTCGACCACATTGATGCCCATGTCGGAGAACATGGACATGAAGTCTTCGATCTGCTCGGAAGAAACCTCCTCGGAGGGCATCACCGCGTTCAGCTCTTCATAGGTCACATAGCCGCGCTTCTTGGCGACTTTGATGAGCTTTTTGACCGCGGCATCGGAAAGGTCGAGCAGCGGGCTGTCATTCGCCGCCTCGGGGGCGCCGGATTCCGGCTTCTCGGTGTCCTTGGTGGTCTTGGGTGCTGCCTTGGTGGCCATATGGTACTCCGTCGGATCCCGTGGGCGCGGGGGCTCCGGTAAGCGCTTTAAGTGGTGACACCTCAAAGCAAGGTAAAGGCGCGGTAACCAAGGCGTTAACGCCCCAGCACGCTGGCAGTTCGCTTCGGACTACGTAATGCCCGTCAGCATACGCAAAATCGCGCGTACTCGCCGGTCTTTAGGTCCCCCTAAAAACTGCGGGTCGCGCGTCCCGATAACGAACCAAATCCTTCGATCAATGCCTCTGTGCCATCGACAGTGGTAATCTGGTTCTTGATGTCTCGCAGCCTTTCAAAGGTTTCTTCGCTCGGGTCTTCGCCCAGCGCGGCTTCGGCTGACTTCAACTCCCTATTTAGCTGAACTTTCTTGTTATGCAAGGCCAGCGCGTGACTCAATCCGGTTTCGGCGTCCACCAGCGCGATCTCCGTGCCGATCTGCCAGACGCCCTGACGCACCAGAGTCTGGCTCATGCGGTCGAGCGCCGCGCCATGCCCACGCGCACCCAGCGCGGCCTTCAGATCATCGGCGGAGATATCATGGTGCCGCACGACAATCGCGAGAATATCGCTGAGGACCTTCTGCGCACTTACGGTGTCGAAGTCGATGGCAGCCAAGAGCTCGAACTTGTCATCGACCAATGGTGGATGATTGACGAGGCTGAGAATAATCGCAGCTTCACGCGGAGTGGCATCGGCGATCGCACTGGGCTTGAGCAGGCGCGAATTGCGCAAGGTGTCCGACACCACGAGCCGCGGCGTCCCCCGGCTGGGGTAGCCATAGGCGCCGCTCTGCCCATAGCGCGGCTGGCCGCCGCGCGGCTCGAAACGGCTCTGCCGCACCGGGGCAAGGAACGCGCGGAGTTTTTCCTCGAATGCCTGGGCGTAGTGAAAGCGCACATTGGCATCCTGGATGGAGTTAGCACGCTCCCGCAACCTCGCCTGTAGGGCCGCTCGGGCTTCAGGAGTTTCGGGCACGAGGCCGCCGGTCTCCATGCTCCAGATCACATCAGACAGGCTCCGAGCTCGGTCGATCACATCGGCAAAAGCCCCCCGCCCCTGCTCCTTGATCAGATCGTCGGGATCCTGCCCCTCCGGCAAGGTGGCAATCTTGACGGTCTGGCCCGGCTTGAGATGCGGCAGCACTAGATCCGCGGAGCGCTCAGCTGCCTTCAGGCCCGCCTTATCGCCGTCGAAACACAGCACCGGCATATCGCTCATGCGCCAGAGCAGTTGGAGGTGCTCTTCGGTCATCGCCGTGCCAAGTGGCGCCACTGCGCCCTCGAAGCCGGCGGCAACCGCAGCGATCACGTCGAGATAGCCCTCGACCACGATGATTGTCTTGCCGTCCCGTGCGGCCTGCCGCGCCGACTGTCCATTGTAGAGCGTGTGTCGCTTCTTGAAGAGCTCGGTCTCGGGCGAGTTGAGGTATTTCGCCGGCACGTCTGCCGACAGGGCCCGGCCACCAAAGGCTATCACTCGGCCGCGGAAATCCGTGATGGGAAACATGACGCGATTGCGAAAACGATCATAGGGCAGTGGATCGCCTTCGCGGGTCGCCACCAGCCCAGTGTCGATCATCTCCTGGGCGGAGACGCCATTCGCCGCTAAGTGCTCCTTCAGCCCGTTCCGGCTGTCCGGCGCAAAGCCAATACGAAAGCGCGTCTGGCTTTGCGCCGAGACGCCTCGCTCGAACAAATAGCCGCGCGCCCGCGCCCCAATGTTGTGCGCCAGCGCGGCCTCGAAATACTTGGTCGCAAGCTCCATGACATCGGTGAGGGACCGATGAACCGCCTCGCGCCGCTCGGCCCGCTCGTCCCGCGCCGGCATGGGAACGCCCGCCATGGCGGCGAGCTTTTCCACTGCCTCGGGGAAGCTCATCCCCGCCTTCTCGGTCAGGAAGCGGAAGTGGTCACCCGAAACTCCGCACCCAAAACAATGATAGATGCCGCGCCGGTCGTCGGCATGAAAGCTTGGGCTTTTCTCATTGTGAAAGGGGCAGCACGCCCACATGTCGCCCTTGCCCGGTTGGCTCTTGCGCTTGTCCCACAGGACGTGCTCGCCCACCACCTGCGTAATCGGCAGGCGTTGACGGATCTCCTCGAGGAATTGATCGGAAAAGCGCATAGGGCTTAACTAAGCGCTCGTGGTGGCAGTGTCACCCGCCACGCACTTATCCACAGGGGTCCCAATTTGCGCCACAAGATGAGTCTGCGAACATTGCTGGCGCTGACGATTGTCCCCGCCATCCTGGTCGGCATCGTGCTCTGGCTGCTTGCAGACGCCATTCCTCAGCCTTCCCATCGGGCCTCGCCGGCCATCGAAGCGGAGCGCTAGGCAACCTTGCTGCGCTGGTAGAGCCGCCACGCCCAGCCAAACAATCCAAACGAGAAGATAACCAGCAGGACGCCCCCGATGATCATGGCCACCGCCGCACTCAAGAGGGGGAAGAACAGCAGCAAGAGGCCCAGCAGCACATAGGAGAGGCCCGAAAGCACCACGGGCCAAATACGGGCATATAGTTCACGCTCACGCGTGATCACCACGATCTGCATGACGCCGACGAGCAAGGCGGCAATGCCGACCATGGCGACGAGAAAGCTGACCGTGAATACCGTCGCCAGGAGCGGGCTGATCAGGATCACGATGCCCAGAACAAGCGACAAGGCATTGCTGACCACGTCGAACCAGTAATTGCCGCTCTTGCCGCCGCCAAAGGTCAGGCTCCAAAGCCCGAGCGCACCGTCGATGATCAAGAGGATGGCGCCAGCCAGCACCAGTACCGTCAGCGCGTCGGTCGGCCAGATGATCGCATAGAGCCCCGCCAACAGCATCAACAAGCCAC
This sequence comes from Devosia sp. RR2S18, assembly GCF_030177755.1. Classification (NCBI taxonomy): domain Bacteria; kingdom Pseudomonadati; phylum Pseudomonadota; class Alphaproteobacteria; order Hyphomicrobiales; family Devosiaceae; genus Devosia; species Devosia rhizosphaerae. Next base: position 1,258,803 of record NZ_CP126539.1, on the reverse strand, counting down.
GTAACGCCGTAGCCACTGCAAAGCGCTGCCGCGTTTCAGAACTTACCGTCATCTTGCCCTCCAGACTCGCAGTTCTGCGCCAAGGGTACTCCAAAAGGCGGCAAAGCCAAGCACGCCACTATAGCTAAGCTAAAGTGACGCAGCACTTTTCTGAATTGCAGCGTTAGCGAGGCTGTGCTTTGACACGCCCTCACGTGAGGCCGCTTCTTGTTGCGGTAAATCTATGCCCCTGCCCCTCCTGTCGCTGTTCCTGGCCGCTTTCGCATTCGGCACAGCCGAATTCGTCATCGCCGGCGTCTTGCCCGACGTCGCAGCCGGCCTCGATGTCTCTATCCCTGTTGCCGGTTACCTCGTCACCGGCTATGCCATCGGCATCGCTATCGGCGGGCCGCTGCTTGCCGTTGCCACCAAGAAGCTCTCACGCAAGGCGCTGATCCTGCTGCTGGGCGGCGTCTTCACCTTTGGCCAGGTATTGTGCGCCATCGCGCCTGATTTCGGGCTGCTGATGGCGGCACGCGTGCTCGTCTCGGTGGTTCACGGCACCTATTTCGGCATTGCTGCCATTGTGGCGGTTACCCTCGTGCCCAAGGACAAGCGCGGCTTTGCCGTGGCACTGATCCTCTCGGGCCTCACTGTCTCCAACATTCTGGGGGTGCCTGCGGGAACTGCCATCGGCAATGCCTTTGGCTGGCGCGCCACGTTCTGGGCAGTGGGTGCCCTTGGTCTGGTCGCCACGATTGCCATCGCACTGTTCCTGCCCGCCAAGGCCGGCGCTTCGGCGACCGCCGGCAGCTTCCTGCGCGAGTTCAAGGCGCTCGGACGCCAACAAATCGTCACCTCGCTGTTCATCGCCATCCTGGTGATGATCGGGCAATACAGCCTTTTCACCTACATCGCCCCGCTCCTCCTGGAGGTGACCCAACTTGATCCTGCAGCGCTGCCCTGGGTGCTGCTGCTCTATGGCGTGGGCTCCACCATCGGCGTGTTCATTGGCGGTCGGCTTGCCGATTGGAAACTCATGCCGTCGCTGATGGTGATCCTCTGCGCGCAGGCGATTTCCTTTGTCGCGCTCTATTTCGCCAGCCCCTACCCGATGGTCATGGCCGTCGCGGTCGTTGTCTGGGGCGGAGTCAATTTCGCCTTTGGCTCACCGCTTCAGTCACGAGTGCTGGCGTGGGCAGCCGATGCGCCGAACTTGGCTTCGGCCCTCATCCCTACCGGTTTCAATATCGGCATCGCCGCCGGCGCGATATTGGGCGCGACCCTGCTCGATAGCGGCTTCGGCTATCGCAACCTGCCGCTACTTGGGGCCGTGGCACTTGTCGGCGCATTTGCGATCGCCGTTCTGTCTTATGTGCTCGAGCAGCGCAGCGGCACGGCACCACCGGTGCCGGCCGCCGCCTGAGGAAAGCGCCTAGCCTGCCTGTCAGCTTAGTGCCGCGCGGACCTTGCCGCTGGCTTTGCCGAAGTCGATGCGCCCGGGATAATCGGCTTTGAGTTGAGCAATCACCTTGCCCATATCCTTGGGCCCTTCGGCGCCACTGGAGGTGATCGCTGCCTGGATAGCGGCGTTGACTTCCTCTTCGCTCAGCGCCTTGGGCAGGAACTCATTGAGGATATCGATCTCTTCCTTTTCGACCGTCGCCAAGTCCGCCCGGCCCGCCTGGGCGTAGATCGCGAAGCTCTCCTCGCGCTGCTTGACCATCTTCTGCACGATGGCGAGGATCTCGTCGTTAGTTGCCGGACCGCGATTCTCCTGCCGAATGGCGATGTCGCGATCTTTGATGGCCGAGTTGATCGAGCGCAGCGTCGCGGTGCGGCGCTGATCGCGCGCCTTGAGTGCCTGCTTTAGTCCTTCGCTGATCTGTTCGCGCATGGAACTGCCCCTGTTGTTCTGCATTATTCGCAGCCCATATAGGCACAAAGCGGTGTGAACGCTACTTGCGCGCCCGCGCCGGGGCTTCTAAGGAAAGCCCTCAACCACATCGACCGAACCCTTGGAGGCCCACCGTGACCGGCTGGCAGCAATCCCCCGCGACCGCCCTTCTGATCCTAGCTGACGGTACGCGCCTCGAGGGCCGCGGTATCGGCGCTGTCGGACATGCGGCGGGCGAAGTCTGCTTCAACACCGCCATGACGGGCTACCAGGAGGTGCTGACCGATCCCTCCTATGCCGGCCAGATCATTACCTTCACTTTCCCCCATATCGGCAATGTCGGCACTAACGATGAGGACATCGAGACGGTCAACATGGCCGCTCTTTCCGGCGTGCGCGGCGTGGTGCTCAAGGCCGACATCACCAACCCATCCAATTACCGGGCAGCCGAGAAGCTCGATGCTTGGCTGAAAAAGCGCAACATCATCGGCATCGCTGGCGTCGACACCCGTGCGCTGACCGCCCGCATCCGCGAGCACGGCATGCCCAATGGCGTCATTGCCCATGAGCCCACCGGCATGTTCGACGAAGGCTCGATTACAGCCGAACTGAACGCGTTCCCAGGGCTCGTGGGTCTCGATCTCGCTCAGGAAGTGACGACCGCCCAGACCTACCATTGGGACCAGACCGGCTGGAAATGGGACGAAGGCTATGGTCAGCTCGCCAATCCCGACTTCCACATCGTCGCCATCGACTACGGTGCCAAGCGCAACATCCTGCGCTGCCTTTCCGATCAGGGCGCCAAGGTGACGGTGGTGCCGGCAACCGCCACGGCCGAAGATGTCCTCGCTCACAATCCCGATGGCATCTTCCTCTCCAACGGTCCTGGCGACCCGGCGGCGACCGGCAAATATGCCGTGCCGACTATCCAGAAGCTGATGGAGACCGGCAAGCCGGTGTTCGGCATCTGCCTGGGCCACCAATTGCTTGGCCTCGCTCTTGGCGGCAAGACCTCCAAGATGCATCAGGGCCACCACGGCGCCAACCATCCGGTGAAGGACCTCACCACCGGCAAGGTAGAGATCACCTCGATGAACCATGGCTTCGCCGTGGACACCGACAGCCTGCCGCCGGGCATCACCCAGACGCATGTTTCGCTGTTCGATAATTCCAATGCCGGACTGAGCGTTGAGGGCAAGCCGATCTTCTCGGTGCAGTACCATCCCGAGGCGAGCCCCGGCCCGCGCGATAGCCACTATCTCTTCACCCGCTTCCTCAACCATGTGCGCGAACAAAAGGGCCTGCCCCAGCAGCCCGAGCACAAGGCGCCGGCCGCCTAGCGGCGATGCGCCGGAGCGAAGTACTAGAAGGCTTTAAGGGCGGTTTAATCATCGCCCTTTCTTCTGCGCCTTTTGCCGTGTTGTTTGGGACGGTCGCAGTTGACAACGGCCTGTCGGTCCTCGATGCCGCAATGATGAGCGCTTTTGTCTATGCCGGCGCCAGTCAGCTCGTGGGCATCGAGCTTTTCGGACAGCACGTCGCCCCTTGGCTGGTCGTGCTCTCGATTTTTGCCGTTAACTTCCGGCACATCCTCTATGGTGCGGCCATCACCCGCTTCATCACTCAGTTCTCGCCGGTGCAAAAGGCCATCGCCTTCTACCTGCTGATCGATCCGCAATTTGCCGAGGTCATCAAGCGGGGCGAGGCCGGGCGGCCGGTGACCTTCACCTGGTACCTGTCTTTTGCGGCGATCATCTACGTCCCCTGGGTGATTTTCAGCGTCGTCGGTGCCTGGTTCGGCAGCATGATCGGCGATCCGCGGGTGTGGGCGATTGACGTGCTCCTGCCCATCTATTTTCTGGGCCTAGTGGTCGGCTTCCGGAAGCGGCGCAACTTCTTTCCGGTGGTTATCGTCTCCATCGCGGCATCCGTCGCCGCTTATCACTTCGTCGGCTCGCCCTGGCATGTCAGCATTGGCGCCGCTGCCGGCGTACTGCTCGCCGCCCTGCTGCCCTTGCCCACGCCGCCTGCCGAAATCCGCGCCGAAGGGTCGCCGGTCCAATGAACGATATGGGCACTGTCTGGCTAATCCTTGCTGCGGCAGCGGCCACTTACCTGACGCGGGTGGGCGGCTATGTGCTCATCACCCGCATGCGCACCATCCCGCCGCGGCTCGAGGCGGCGCTGAATGCCGTTCCGGCTGCCGTGCTGACGACGCTGTTTGCGCCAGCCTTCTTCAATGGCGGGCTTGATATCAAGCTGGCGATGCTGACGGCACTGATCGTCAGCCTGCGCTATCCCGGCCTCGTCATGTTGGCCGCCGGCTGGGCCGCCGCGATGGGCTCACGCCACCTCCTGGGGCTCTAGTTAGCGCCACTTCTGGAGCAGCGCTCCCTCGGAGCCTTCGACCGGATCGGTTTCGGGGACAGGCACCTTGCTGATGGTCTCATCGGCCTTGGGACGCTCCCCCGGATTGCCCCGCAGCGTATTCCACTCCTCTTCCCCTGGTGGATAGGCGCCGACCACCATGAAGTCGGAACTGGCGAGGGCACGCTGATGCGCGACACCCGCCGGAATGACGACTGCATCGCCAGCTTCCAACCGTACATCCGCGCCGCTCGGGCCACCCAGCCGCAGCACGGCGTGACCTGCCGCTACGCCCAGGCATTCATGGCTGTTGGAATGATAGTGATGATAGTTGAAGACCGACCCCCGCCATTGCGGCGGCCAGCTGTTCTTCCGGAACAGCTCCTCGAAGGACTTGGGCCCGTCTCCACCAGTCGCTCCGCGATAGACAAGGACTGGCAATGGGCTGTTGGGAAAGACCCCATCATCGCTGAGCACCAATGTTTCGATCTGCTTGGCCGCCATTAGATACTCCCCGAAAAGGTATCACATTGGGCCGGATCGCCCGATTCGTACCCTCGTGCAAACCAGCGCTGGCGCTGCTCCGAGGTGCCATGATTGAAGGTCTTTGGCACCACGAAACCCTGGCTGCGCATCTGGAGGGCGTCGTCACCGATCTGCTCTGCTGCGTTCAGCGCCTCCTCGAAATCGCCAGCCTCCACGAGGTTCTGCTGACCGGCATAGTTCGCCCACACGCCCGCATAGCAGTCCGCCTGTAGCTCAATCCGCACGGAGTAGGCGTTGGCATCTTCCTGGCTGAGGCTCTGCCGCCGCGCATTAAACTCGGGCAGCACGCCCGTGATCTGCTGAATATGATGGCCCACCTCATGGGCCAGCACATAGGCTTGCGCGAAATCGCCGGGTGCGCCGAAACGATCGCGCAACTGATCGTAAAAGCTCAGGTCGATATACACCTGCTCGTCTGCCGGACAGTAAAAAGGTCCGGTCCGCGCATCGGCCATGCCGCATCCAGTGTTGGTGGCGCCGGTGAACAGGACTACGGTGGGTTCGGGGTAATCCTCGCCGGAGGCGGCAAAGACATCGGTCCAGAGATCCTCGGTTTCCTGGACCACTACGCCCACGAAGTCGCGCAGCTCACCCTGCTCGCCCGTAGTTGGAACCCGCTCGGAAGAGGAGATGGATGGGCTCGGCCCGGCCGCGCCGCCGGACAACATGTCGAGCGGGTTCTGACCTGTCAGCATCCAAACAATCCCGAGGATGACGATGATCCCCAGAATACCACCGATGCCGCCGCCGGTGCGGCGACCGCCCATGGGGATGCGCATTCCGCCACCACCGCGGCGACCGAACGGGCTCATTCCGAACCCGCCCATGCGACCACCACCGCGTCCCCGCCGATCTTCGATGTTGGAACTCTGCCGACGCCCACGCCACTTCATGCACATACCTCCTGGTCACGCGACCGTCAGCAACAAGGCACAGGCGCCGAGATCAGTTCCAGGTCCAACCACGCGGCACAGCAGTGTCACTGAACTGTCACAAATTGACCGCCTGGTAAAAATCTGCCTAGCTTCTACTCTCCGCCGTCATCAGAGCGTCATTTGGGAACGGCATGAGCATCTTTGCTCCCTCGGGAGTATCTGCGGGCCTTGCGCCCGTTCTGCCCGGGAGCGAGCCAAGCGCCCCCGGCGCCAATCACAGCTTCAGGGAGATCATCATGAATTTCATGCCCAAGATTTCGCGGCGCACCTTCCTTGCGGGTTCCGCAAGCATTGGCGCTATCGCCGCGATGCACCCCTTCGCCGCACTTGCCCAATCCAACCAGGCGCATCTGCGCATCATGGAAACGACCGACCTGCACGTCGCCGTTTTCCCCTATGACTATTATGCCGATGCCCCGAACGACACGATGGGCCTGGCGCGCACCGCCTCCATCATCGAATCGATCCGCGCCGAAGCCGGCAATTCGATGCTGTTCGACAACGGCGACATCATTCAGGGCAACCCGATGGGCGACTATATCGCCTATGAGAAGGGTCTCGATGGCAACGTCCACCCCATCATCGCAGCGATGAACACTCTGGGCTACGACGCCGCCACGCTGGGCAATCACGAGTTCAACTACGGCCTCGAATATCTCGACAAGGCACTCGACGGCGCGGAATTCCCCTTCGTCTCGGCTAACCTCGTGCGGGGCGAGTTGGCAGCCGATCCGCTGAGCGACGATACCTACATCCAGCCCTACCTCATCATCGACAAGGAACTGACCACTGGTGCTGGCGAAACCAAGACCATCAAGGTCGGCGTTATCGGTTTCCTCCCGCCCCAGATCATGACGTGGGACGCAACGCACCTCACCGGCAAGGTTGAAACGCGCGACATCGTCGAGACCGCCCGCGCCTACGTGCCCAAGATGCGCGAAGAAGGCGCCGATATCATCATCGCCCTGTCGCACTCCGGCATCGCCGCCGACCAGGGCGAAGGTGCTGAGAACGCGTCGCTGCAGTTGGCTGCCGTCGAGGGCATTGATGCCGTCCTGACCGGCCACCACCACCTCGTCTTCCCCGGCCCGGACTATGCTGACGTCGAAGGCGCCGACATCGAAGCGGGTACCCTCAACGGCACCCCCGCAGTCATGCCCGGCTTCTGGGGCTCGCATATGGGCCTGATCGACCTGCTGATCGAAGAGGATGCCGAGGGCAACTGGACCGTCGTCTCCCATACCTCCGAAGCCCGCCCGATCTCCGAGCGTGTCGACGGCACGGTCGTGGCACTGGTCGAGAATGAAGAAGAGGTCGCTGCAGCGGCCGAGGACGAACACCAGGAAACGCTGGACTACATCCGGCGTGCCGTTGGTGAAACCGCGGCACCGCTCCACTCCTACTTCGCGCTCGTGGCCGATGATCCGTCCGTCCAGATCGTCTCCCAGGCCCAGACCTGGTATATCGAGCAGATGATGAAGGGCACCGAGTGGGAGGGCCTTCCCGTGCTCTCGGCTGCCGCTCCGTTCAAGTCTGGCGGTCGCGGTGGCCCGGACTACTACACCGACGTGCCGGTTGGGCCGGTCGCCATCAAGAACGTGGCGGACCTCTACCTCTATCCCAACACCATCCAGGCGCTCGAAGTCAGCGGCGCTGACATCAAGAACTGGCTCGAGCGTTCCGCCGGTATCTTCAACCAGGTCGAGGCCGGTGCCACCGACGCCGACCTCATCAATCCCGACTTCCCGTCTTACAATTTCGACGTGATCGATGGCGTGACCTACAAGATCGATCTCACCCAGCCTTCCAAGTACTCCTCGGACGGCAAGGAAGAGATCAATCCCGACGCTAACCGCATCGTCGACCTGCAGTACAATGGCGAGCCGATCGATCCGGAGGCACGCTTTGTCGTCGCCTCTAATAACTACCGCGCCGGTGGTGGCGGCTCGTTCCCGGGGATCGGGTCGGACAAGATCATCTTCAAGGGTCCAGATACCAATCGCGACCTGATCGTCCGCTATATCGTGGAAAACGGCACCATCAACCCCAAGGCCGACAGCAACTGGTCCCTCGCTCCCATCGGCGACACCACCGTGCTGTTCGCCACTGGGCCCAAAGCCGAAGAGCACCTCGACGACGTCACCGCAGTTGACATCGAAGCGACTGGCGAAACCAACGAAGAGGGCTTTGGCATCTATCGCATCTCCCTCTAAAATCATGGGGCGGGCGGCGCTGGTGCCGCCCGCCACTCACCATTGGGATCATCATGCGGACGCTCCTCACCACGCATTGTTTCATTGCCTCCACCATGGCGGGCCAGGCGCAGGAGCGGACGCAATATGTCCTGGCGATCAGCTGGCAACCGGCCTTCTGCGAGACGCGCCCCGACCGCCCGGAGTGCGAAAGCCAGACCGAAGACCGCTTTGACGCGGCAAACTTCTCGCTTCATGGCCTCTGGCCGCAGCCCCGCTCGCGCGACTATTGCGGTGTCGATGCCCAAACCGTGCGGCGAGACGAAGCCGGAGATTGGGATCTGCTTCCCGAACCTGATCTCTCCCCTTCATTGCGAGAGGAGCTCGAGCAGGTAATGCCGGGGACCCAATCGGGATTGGACCGGCACGAATGGATCAAGCATGGCACCTGTTATGACGGAGATGCCGAAGAATACTATGCCGACTCTCTGGCCATGCTCGAAGCCATCAACGCCTCAGAAGTGGCTAGTCTCTTCGCGAGTGCAACGGGCAAAAGCCTGACGCAGGAGGACGTCCGGGCTGCCTTCGACGCCGCGTTCGGTGATGGCGCCGGAGAGCGCGTGCGCCTCGCTTGTGTCGATGACGGCAGCCGCCGCCTCATCAACGAACTCACCATCGGGCTCACCGGCGATATCAACAGGCCGGAGAGCTTTGCTGACCGCATCATGGATGCCCGGCCCACCGACGGGGGTTGCGACGCCGGCATCGTCGATCCGATTGGCCTGCAATAGCAAGCCCAAAGCGTTCTATTTCTTTTTTGGCTCGGCCGCGTCCAGCTGCTCGCGGAGGAGCGTTAGGCTCTCCCGCAGGCTATCGATAGCTTCCCGCTCGCGCCCAAGTGCTGATCCCACCGCGAGCGGTATCGCCTCCGCCTGCCCGCGCAATGCTCGACCCTCTTCGGTAAGAAAGACCCGGACCAGCCGTTCGTCTGCCTTGTCCCGTTCGCGCCGCAACAGGCCCCTGCCCTCGAGCCGCTTCACAAGGGGCGTAATCGTACCGCTGTCGAGGAACAATCTCTCGCCCAACGCTTTGACCGTCAGACCGTCCTGCTCCCACAGCACCAGAAAGACTAGATACTGCGGGTAGGTCAGTCCCAGACCGTCCAGCCTCGGCTTATAGAAGCGCGTAAAAGCATGCCCCGCCGCATAGACGGCAAAGCAGAGCATGGAGTCGAGTTTCAGCGGGTCGGTCATCGCTGCGTTCCACCAACTGGTCAGGCAAGAAATATATTGCACACAATTGAATTGTGAGCTAGAGAAAATTGCATTCCGACGTTCCCAACTTCAGCAGCGAGACAAGACCATGATCAAGTCACCCGTCTACACCGCCCATGCCAGCACGACCGGCGGCCGCACCGGCACCAGCGCGACCGATGACGGCCGGTTGTCCGTCACGCTCGACACTCCCAAGGAAATGGGCGGCAATGGTGGACCCGGCACCAATCCCGAACAGCTCTTCGCGGCCGGTTACTCGGCCTGCTTCCTAGGCGCGATCAAGGCCGTCGCTCGTGGCGAGAAGGTCACCATTCCCGACGATGCCAAGATCGACGCCTCCGTCTCCTTCGGCGAGAACGCCAATCAAGGCGGCAAAGGCTTCAATATCGCAGTGGAGTTAAAGGTCACCGTGCCCGGTATGGACCGCGCTCAGGTCCAAGACCTCGTCGAAAAGGCCCATCAGGTCTGTCCCTATTCCAACGCTACCCGCGGCAATATCGATGTTGCCCTGAGCGTGGGCTGAACGAAAAACGGGCGCTCCAAGGAGCGCCCGTTCCGACTTGGCCTTCGGAGGGTCTATTGCCCGTCCGGCGCGACGTCCACGCTGACGGCTGGGACGTCGACATCAAGTGTCCCGCCCCCGCCACCAGCGTTGTTGAAAAAGACCAAATAGGCGATGGCAATCACTGCCACGGCCACGACGATGCCGATGATCACGCCACCAGCGCTGCTGCCACCATCGCGATCAACGATCACCGTCTCACGCTCTCGGATAGCCATGATATTGTTCTCCGTCCTTTGATGATGCTCACAACGACTTGATCTGGAGCCGAGTTCCTCCCATCAGATCGGAACGCTGATTGTCGTTAACGCGGGAGCCGCTGATGACCACTCTGACTTTTCGCGACGCCCATCCAGACGATATTCCCACTCTGGTGCGGCTGAGCCACGAGGGCGACGCGCGCGGAAAAGATACGCCGCCGCTTGATCCGGCAACGCTCACGGATGTCCGCTACCGCGCCGCCTTGGACGAGATCGCAGCAGATCCCGCGCACCGGTTGATCGCGGTGGAGCGTGCCGGTGAGGTCATCGGCACCCTGCAGTTGAGCTTTATTCCCGGGCTGCCCAATTTCGGCATGAAACGCGGCATCATCGAGAATGTGCACATCCGGCCAGACTGCCGCGCCCATGGCTACGGCTCGCAAATGATGCAGTGGGCCATCGAGCGTTGCCGCGAGGCGGGCTGCGGCATGGTGCAACTCACCTCCAACAAGGTGCGGATCGAAGCCCACCGCTTCTACGAGCGACTAGGCTTCAGCAAGACCCATGAAGGTTTCAAGCTCCGGTTCTAGAACGGCCGGTTCATCTCGTTAGGATGGCTGCCGATCTTTCCATCTGTTTTGTCGAGCTTGGCAATCTTGCTGAGATCGTCCTTATCAAGCTCAAAGGCGAACACATCGAAATTGCTGCGGATGCGTTCCGGGTTTGAGGATTTAGGGATAACGATCAGTCCTTCCTGGATCTGCCAGCGGATCATCACCTGCGCTGGCGAAACGCCATGTTTGCGGGCGATGTCGCCGATAGCGGGGTTTTCCAGCAAGGCACCGCTGCCCAGCGGACTATAACTCTCGATGGCGATCTGGTGCCGCTGGTGGAAGTCGCGCACGTCTTGCTGCTGGTACTCGGGATGCAGTTCGATCTGGTTGACCGCCGGCGCTACCCCGGTCTCATCGATAATCTTGTCCAGGTGCTCGGGCAGGAAGTTCGAAACGCCGATGGAGCGGACCCGCCCTTCTTTCTGCAGGTGCACAAAAGCCTTCCAGGCCTCGTGATACTTGTTTTGCGCCGGTGTCGGCCAGTGGATCAAGAAGAGGTCGAGATAGTTGAGCCCCATCCGCTGCAGGGCATCCTCGAAGGAGCGTATAGCATCGTCATAGCTCTGCTGGCTGGTGCGCAGCTTGGAGGTGATGAAGATTTCCTCGCGCGGCACCGCGCTGTTGCGGATCGCGCGCCCCACCCCCTCCTCATTACCGTAGATTTGCGCCGTATCGATGGACCGGTAGCCGGTTTCGAGCGCCACCTGCACGGCGCGGACGACCTCGTCATTGCCAACTTGCCATACCCCAAAACCGAGCTGGGGAATGTTGCGCTCGTCATTGAGTGCGACGGTTGGAACCTGCGCCATACGAAACTCTCCTGATGATCAAATATCGTGAAATAACGAATGCCGCGCGAACCGGTTCACCGTCACCAGTTGCGGGCAAAGCGGCGACACGCGGACAAAAAGCCTCTAAAATATGATGGCTAGGCCCATAAAGCCGAGCAGCAGGATCAGCACGATGCCAATCAGCATGATGCCGAAGATAACCTTGGCAAGCGTTGCTGCGCCTGCGGCAATCCCGGTGAAGCCCAGGGCTCCCGCAATCAGAGCGATAATGATGAGTGTGATAAGCAGACCAAGCATAAGGCACCTTGACGCTAAGATGCTGCTCGAACGCATCTTGCGCGCCAGCCGTTCCGCCATCCGCTCGGCAGGGCCCCAGAGTGACACCAAGCCACGCAGCGCCACGGTGACAAAGCCAGCTAGGCCGCCGCTGCACAAGGTTATCCTCGTCAACGATGACTTCACGCCGCGCGATTTCGTGGTCCGCCTGCTCAAGGCCGAGTTCCGCGTGTCCGAGGCGCAGGCACAGGTGATCATGCTGACCGCCCACACCAAGGGATCATGCGTGGTCGCCGTGTTCACCCGAGAGATCGCCGAGGAGAAGGCCAACCGCGCAACCGAGTTCGCCCGCAATCATGGCTACCCCCTGCTCTTCACCACTGAGCCGGAGGAATAAAGCTATCTAGGGCGCCATTCCCGGCGGCACTGGCGGCGCTTCATACAACACCGTGATCTTGATACGCTCATTGGCGGCCATATAGGGGTCATTTGGAAAAAACGGCTCGTTGGTAGCATGCCCGACAACCGAGCTCACTTTGCCCTCGTTGAGACCGAACTCGCCGAGCAGCGTGCGAACCACATTGGCCCGGTCGCTGGAAAGCTCCCACGAACCATAACGGGGATTGCTGTAGGTTGCCCCGGCAGCGGTGTGCCCCGAGATGGCGATCTGGTTGGGGAGCTTTTGCAGGATCGGTGCAATGGCAGCGATTGCCATGCGCGTCACCTCGAAGGGGTATTTGGACCCTTCGGGGAACATCGCGCGACCTTCCTGATCGATTAGCTGAATATTGAGCCCGTCTTTGGTCTCTTCAACGATCAGATTGTCAGCAATCTCGGCGATGCTGGGCATGGCCTGCCAAGCCTGGCGGATACTGGCCGCAGCACTGTGGAACGCCTGATCGTCTTGGGATTTGCGCTCATTGCTCGATTTGCCCGCGGCAGCATCATTCTGCCCAGCCTTGCCCTCGATGCTACCCGTCCCCGGCGTCGTAGAACTCAGCTCGGTGCTTTCAGGCGCAGCCGAGACGTCCTGCTTGGCATCGACGGTGGAGCCAGCCATCTTGGCCCCGGCAGTGCCCATGGCCGCGCCCGCCATCATGCCCCCCGAACCGCTGGTGGTAAGGGTAGTATTGGGTGGCGCGAAATAGTCCGACAAGCCTTCCTTCTGCTCGGGCGTGGTCATGCTGATCAGCCAAAGCAGGAGAAAAAACGCCATCATCGCGGTTACGAAGTCCGCGTAAGCGATCTTCCAGGCGCCACCATGATGAGCATGGCCGCCCTTTTTGACCTTCTTGATGATGATCGGCTGGTTGTTGAGGGCCATAGGTTGGGGTTTTTAGGTCGCGGCCGGCAGGGCTGCGGTGGCCGCATCGACCTCGGCAAAGGTCGGCCGATCCTCGGACATGACCGCCTTGCGGGCAAACTCCACAGCCATGACGGGCACTTGCCCCGACATATGGGCAAGGAGGCCCGCCTTCATCGACAGGAAGTACTTGGACTCCTGTTCAAAGGTGCTGCGCAGCGATTGTGCCATGGGACCAAAGAAGCCGTAAGCTACGAACACGCCGAGGAACGTTCCCACTAGTGCGCCGCCGATAAGATGGCCCAGGACCTCAGGAGGCTCGCTGATGGCACCCATGGTCTTGATCACACCCAGCACGGCCGCGACGATGCCCAGAGCCGGCGTACCGTCTGCTAGCGCCTGTACCGCGCTCACCAGACGCTCCTGTTCCTGGTGATGCGTTTCCAGTTCCTCGTCCATCAAGGCTTCCATCTCGTGGACATTGTTGGAGCCCAGCGTCACCATGCGGAGATAGTCGCACATGAATTCCACTGCATGGTGGTTCTTGGCGAAAGTGGGGAAGCGGTTGAAGAGCTGGGAATTGTGGGGATCTTCAATATGCGGCTCGAGCGCCAGCACACCCTTTGCCTGGACCAGCTTGTAAAGGGTGAACTGCAGGCTCAGCAATTCGAGGTAAGCCGCCTTGTTGTATTTGCTGCCCTTAAAGAGAATGCCGAACACGCCCAGCGACTGCTTGAGCACCGGCCCGCTATTAGCGATTACATAGGCGCCCAATGCGGCACCTAGGATAATCACCCCTTCAAAAGGCTGCCACAGCACTTCGATATGGCCACCCATGGCCATGTAACCGCCCAGCACGCAGGCAAAAACAAGAACAATACCGATAATGAGGCGCATGCGTCTCGAAACCCATTCTGGATAGGCGGTGCATAGGAGGCGCCGCCGGAAAGCCTATTCGATCCAGCGCTAGTATCGGGTCCCCGGCTTAACGGGCGGTGTATTGTGGCAGGGGAAAGTTCAACACGGCCAGCAAAGTGACCTTAGGCAGCGTTGCTGGCGTCGGTGTTATTCCATTCGGCAACCACGCGATTACGACCCATTGCCTTGGCGCCGTAGAGTGCGCGATCGGCGCGTTCCACAGCGTCGCCAGTATCGCGGTCCGACATGCTGACTATGGCCACACCGATCGAGACCGTGACGTGAACGGGTGACCCGCGATAGTCTACCGGGGTATCGGCGATCTGCCGCCGCATTCGCTCTGCAAGGCTCCAGGCAGTGGGCGGATCCACCTCGCGCAACATGACGACAAACTCTTCTCCCCCAAAGCGCGCGAGCTTGTCAGTAGTGCGTATAGCCGCTCCCACCTGGGCTCCCACAGCCTTGATGACTTCGTCGCCGGCGGCGTGCCCCCAAGTGTCGTTGATGCGCTTGAAGTAGTCGATGTCTATCATCAGGACGGCAACACCACGCTTGTAGCGACGGAAATGTTGGTACGCGTCCTCCGCGAAGACATTGAAGGCGCGCCGGTTAAGCAGTCCAGTCAAGGCATCGGTGTCGGCCAGGCGACGCATTTCGCTCAGATCCTCGCCGAGACGACGGGTTTTTTCTTCCATTCGCGTCGTGGCATCTGCGGCCGCGCGGCGTGCAACCTCGCCCTCTTGTTCAGCCACTCCTAGTCGGCGCATTAGCGCTCGAATGGAAGTGGAAAGATGCACCAGCTCCAAAGAGCCGCCAACGCGGCTGATCCTGGCGTCGGCACTGCGGCCAATCTGATCCACTTCGGCCGACAACTTGCTCAACGAGCCAAGCATTGTGCCGGAAAGCAAAGCCACGACCAATGCGCCAGCAAGCGCAATCATCGATCCAGCTTGCAAAATTTGGCTCGTCAGCTCCTGGCTGTTCGCCATTGCCGTGCTCTCTGGCTGCGCGGCAACCGCGATCCAACCGAGGCCAGGATACTCAAGGTAACCCGTAGTGACAGCAGCGGTGATGAATACCCCCTGCTCGGCGTCGTACAGCGCCTCTCCCGACCGCAGTCGAGCGAGACCTTCAGCATCGAAAGGCACCGAGCCGAACCGAGAACCCGTCAGTGCTTCTCCAGCACTGTCTACGATCCAGACGTCGAGCATGCGCTCCTCGGGTATGTGCATAAGCAAGCTGCGCATCGTGGCCTGCGAAAATGACCAGCTCAGATGGGCGCCGAGCACACCGACGATCTGCCCGGACTCGTCGCGAACCGGGACGGCAACGTCGACAAAGCGGAACGGCTGGCCGTCGGCACTTGCACCCAGGAGTTCAGACAAGAGTTTGGCGTCATGCACGTCCTTCACGGTGGGCCCCGTGCTGCCATCGATGAACCATGGCCGCTCCGCCACGGAGACGCCTTCAAGATGCCCGTTAGTTGCAGCAACCACGGTGCCATCGAGGCTGGCGTAGCCAATCCATGAATAGTCCGGATAAGTCTGCTGCATCTGCTCGAGCACCGCGCGGACGGCATCTGGCTCTGAGGTCCACATCTGCTTGAGTGGCGGCAGGGCTGCAATGTTGCGAACTTCCCGATAGCGTTCGAACATGCGGTAGTCCAACTGGTCGGCAAGTTCGCTGGCGACAGCGCTTAATCTTTCTTGCGCAGCTTCCCGGCCTTGGCTGCGTGCAGCGTTCGCCGTCACTGCGGCCGAGACCATGACGAGAACAAGGCACAACAATCCGGCGATGGCCGCTAGCTGCACCCGCAGTGAGATGCGTTCCCGCAAAGCTGTGATTATCCGGTAGGGCCGTGCCATCTATCTGTCTCCGCCAATCAGAGGAGCCTAAACAGCAAATCCCAAAAATGTGCTTCGCAGCTTAGTTAGCGCAATCTAAGCGAACAGTACGCAATCCCGCGCTACGGGCGTTTGCCTCCACAACTGAGGCATGCTCACCCCTTCCCTTCCCCGCTCTTCTCGTCTAGACAGCCGGCTTAACCACCCCGTCCGAGCCTTTCCCCGCGCCGCAGCGCTCAGTTGCCGCGCGGTTTCGCGCGGGCCGAGTGCTGTCCGGGCGAATCTCGTCGCCCGCCACGTTAAGAGAGCGAGCCTGAGATGCCCAAACGTACCGACATCAAATCGATCCTCATCATCGGTGCGGGCCCGATCATTATCGGGCAGGCCTGCGAGTTCGACTATTCCGGTACGCAGGCTTGCAAGGCGCTCAAGGACGAGGGCTACCGCATCATCCTGGTGAACTCCAATCCGGCGACGATCATGACCGATCCGGATCTGGCGCACGCCACCTATGTCGAGCCGATCACGCCCGAAGTGGTCGCCAAGATCATCGAAAAGGAGCGCCCCGACGCTCTCCTCCCCACTATGGGGGGCCAAACGGCACTGAACTGCGCGCTTTCGCTGCGCAAGATGGGTGTGCTCGAAAAATTCGGCGTCGAGATGATCGGCGCCACTGCCGAAGCAATCGACAAGGCCGAGGATCGCGAACTCTTCCGCGATGCCATGAAGAAGATTGGGCTCGAAACGCCCCGCTCCATGCTCGCGCACAACACCATCGAGGCCCTTCAGGCGCTCGAAGTCATCGGCCTGCCATGCATCATTCGCCCCAGCTTCACCTTGGGCGGCACCGGCGGCGGCATTGCCTACAACCGCGAGGAATATCTCGCGATCTGTGAAAGCGGCATCGACGCTTCGCCAACCAACGAAGTGCTGGTTGAAGAAAGCGTGCTCGGCTGGAAAGAGTACGAAATGGAGGTTGTCCGCGACAAGAAGGACAACTGCATCATTGTTTGCTCGATCGAGAACATCGACCCGATGGGCGTCCATACCGGCGATTCCATCACGGTGGCCCCGGCCCTGACGCTGACTGACAAGGAATACCAGATCATGCGCGACGCCTCCTTGGCGGTGCTGCGCGAGATTGGCGTGGAAACCGGCGGCTCCAACGTACAGTTCGGCGTCAATCCGGCCGATGGCCGCATGGTTGTCATCGAGATGAACCCGCGCGTGTCGCGCTCCTCGGCGCTCGCGTCTAAAGCCACGGGCTTCCCCATCGCCAAGGTCGCGGCGCGTCTGGCAGTCGGCTATACGCTGGACGAACTGGAAAACGACATCACCGGTGGCGCCACCCCCGCCTCCTTCGAGCCCACCATCGATTACGTCGTCACCAAGATCCCGCGCTTCGCCTTCGAGAAGTTCCCCGGCGCCGACAACAGGCTCACCACTTCAATGAAGTCTGTGGGCGAGGCCATGGCGATCGGCCGCACGTTCCAGGAATCGCTCCAGAAGGCCCTTCGGTCGCTCGAAACCGGCCTCAACGGTCTAAATGAGATCGGCATCCCCGGCCTCGGCGAGGGCGACGACAAGAACGCCATCCGCGCCGCCATCGGCACACCCACGCCGCAGCGCCTCCTCTATGTCGCCGAAGCAATGCGCCTGGGTCTGTCGCTAGAAGACATCTTCGACGCCTGCAAGATCGACCCCTGGTTCCTCGAGCAGATGCAGGGCATCGTCGACACCGAGCAGAAGGTGCGCCAGTTTGGCCTGCCGCAGGACGCCGCAATCCTGCGCTCGCTCAAGGCCATGGGCTTCTCCGATGCGCGTCTGGCGCAACTGGCCAATTGCAAGCCGTCCGATGTGCGCAAGCTACGCCATAGCCTTGGCGTCCGCCCGGTCTTCAAGCGCATCGATACTTCGGCGGCCGAGTTCGCCTCGCCCACCGCCTATATGTATTCGACCTACGAGGCTCCCTTCGCCGGCGAGCCCGAAGACGAGGCGCGTCCATCCGATCGCAAGAAGGTTGTCATTCTCGGCGGCGGGCCCAACCGCATCGGCCAGGGCATCGAGTTCGACTATTGCTGCTGCCATGCGGCCTTCGCGCTGGCCGATGCCGGCTACGAGACCATCATGGTCAACTGCAACCCCGAAACGGTCTCGACCGACTACGACACTTCTGACCGGCTCTACTTTGAGCCGCTGACCGAAGAAGACGTCATCGAAATCCTTACCACCGAAAAGCAGGCCGGCACCCTGCACGGCGTCATCGTGCAGTTCGGCGGCCAGACCCCGCTCAACCTGGCCGAGGCGGTGCAGAAGGCGGGCGTGCCGATCCTGGGCACGCAGCCCGACGCCATCGACCTCGCCGAAGACCGGGACCTCTTCTCCAAGCTTCTCAACAAGCTTGAGCTGACCCAGCCCAAGAACGGCATCGCCTATTCCTTGGAACAGGCGCGGCTCGTGGCCGAACGTCTGGGCTATCCGCTGGTGATCCGCCCCTCCTATGTGCTGGGCGGCCGCGCCATGGCTATCGTGCACTCAGCCAACGAGTTCGAGCGCTATGTCCAGGATACGCTAACCGGCCTTGTGCCACCGGAAATCCTCAGCCGCTACCCCAACGACAAGACCGGGCAGATCAATTCGGTCCTCTCCGACAATCCGCTCTTGTTTGATGCCTATCTCTCCGGCGCGACCGAGATCGATGTCGATGCTCTCTGCGACGGCAAGGACGTTTTCGTCGCGGGCATCATGGAGCATATCGAGGAAGCGGGCATCCATTCGGGTGACTCGGCTTGCTCCCTACCCCCGCAAAACCTCTCGCCCGAGATCATCGCCGAACTCAAGCGGCAGACGGCAGAGCTCGCCTTTGCGCTCAAGGTCGGCGGCCTGATGAACGTGCAGTATGCACTCAAGGACGGCGTGATCTACCTGCTCGAGGTCAATCCGCGCGCCAGCCGCACGGTGCCCTTCGTGGCTAAGGTGATCGGCCAGCCCATCGCTAAGATCGCCAGCCGCATCATGGCGGGCGAGAGCCTTGCCAGCTTCAATCTCGTTGAACGCGAGCTCAAGCATGTCGCGGTCAAGGAAGCGGTCTTCCCCTTCAGCCGCTTCCCCGGCGTCGACACTGTGCTTGGCCCCGAGATGAAATCGACCGGCGAGGTGATCGGCCTCGACACCAACTTTGCCATTGCTTTTGCCAAATCGCAGATGGGTGCCGGCTCCAAGGTCCCGACCTCGGGCGCCGCCTTCATCTCCGTGCGCGACGAGGACAAGGCGACGATCATCGACATGGCCCGTCACCTCGAGGAAGCTGGCTTCACCATTCTTGCGACCGGCGGCACGGCCCGCTACCTGATCGAGAACGGCATCGCCGCCACCAAGATCAACAAGGTGCTTGAAGGCCGGCCGCACATCGTTGACTCCATGAAAAATGGCGGCGTGCAGCTGGTGATCAACACCACCGACGGCATGAAGGCGATCAGCGACAGCCGCGACATCCGGCGCACGGCCCTGCTGTCAAAGATCCCCTACTACACCACCATCGACGGCGCCCTTGCCGCCGTGGAGGGCATTGTCGCTCTTAAGCAAGGCAGCCTACAGGTTCGCCCGCTCCAGAGCTACTTCGCCGATTAGGCTCGACAGATCCGCCTCCGCCACCTGGCGCGAGGCGGATTGACTATTTCCCGCTTTGCGCGGATCATTCGCCACCATGATGATGATCAAGAGCCACAAGTTTGCAGTGTTCCTGAGCGCCTAAGCGCTCATTGGAGCATTTTGTCGCCTCCCAAGGCCCTTTGCCGTCTTCCGACGGCTCTGCAGACGCATGGATTGACTCATGACTTCCCCATCGCCCGCGCTCTCGCCGGCGCAAATAGAAGCCTTCATCGAGGATGGCTTTGTCCGCCTCGACCACGCTTTCCCATCCGCACTCGCCGAGGCGGCGCTCCCCATTCTCTGGGGCGCTACCGGCTGCGATCCCAACGATCCCACCACTTGGGCCAAGCCTGTCGTCCGGCTCTCCGGCTTTGCCGATCCGCCTTTCCGTGAGGCTGCCAACACGCCCCTTCTCCGTTCCACCTTCAATCAATTAGTGGGCGAAGGCCGCTGGGTTCCGCGCGGGGGGTTGGGCAGCTTTCCCGTCCGCTTCCCTTCCCCCGAGGCGCCAGGAGATGACGGTTGGCATGTCGATGCGAGCTTTGGCACGGAGAACCCGGACTTTTTTGAATGGCGGGTCAATTTGCACTCGCAGGGCCGGGCCTTACTGATGCTCTTCCTCTTTTCCGATGTCGGCGAAGAGGACGCCCCCACCCGGATCCGCATCGGCTCGCATCGCGATGTCGCCCGCTATCTGGCGCCCCATGGCGACGGGGGGCGTTCGCTCCGGCAGTTCCTTGATGATGGTTTTGATTGGAGCGCGGATCGCCCAGAGACACTCGCCACCGGTCCAGCCGGTACGGTCTATCTCTGTCATCCTTTCCTCGTGCACGCTGCCCAGCCACACCGGGGCAGCCGGGTCAAGTTCATGGCCCAGCCGCCGCTCCTGCCCAGCGCGCCACTGCAGATTGACCGACGCGACGGCAACTACACGCCGGTCGAGCTCGCCATCCGCATTGCGCTGGACAAACAGCCCTGACTAGTGGCGCTGGCTGAAGAACGCATGGACTTCGGCCAGCGCCCCTTCCACGGCATCGTCGTCGAGATCGAGATGGGTTACCCAGCGCTGCTGGCCATATCGGCCAGTGATGCCCACGCCGCGCTCGCCCAGAAATTGGGTGAACCGCCCGCCGAGTTCGGCGTCCATATCGACAAAGATTATATTGGTGTCCGGCGTGGTCACCCGCAGGTCGGAAAACGCTGACAGGCCTTCCGCCAACTGCTTGGCACGTCGGTGATCCTCGCCGAGCCGTCCAACATTGTGGTCCAAAGCATAAAGCCCTGCCGCCGCCAGAATACCCACCTGCCGCATGCCGCCACCGAGCATCTTGCGCAACCGCCGCGCTCGCCCGATGACCTCTGCCGACCCGATCAGCACCGAGCCGGCCGGCGTCCCCAGTCCCTTGGACAGGCAAATCGAAACGCTGTCGAACGGCGCCGTGAACTCGGCGATATCCGCGCCCAGCACTGCGCAGGCATTGAAGGCTCGCGCCCCATCGAGGTGGAACGCCAGCCCGTGCCGACGCGCCAATTCCCCCACCTGCTCCATATAGCCGACGGGGATCACCTTGCCGCCAAAGGTGTTTTCGAGCGCAATCAGCCGCGTCCGGGCGAAATGCGCGTCATCCGGCTTGATGGCTGCTTCGATATCGGCGAGCGCCAGCGTGCCATCGGGTTGATGTGCGATAGGCTGCGGCTGGATCGACCCCAGCACGGCCGCGCCACCCGCCTCGTTGACATACAGATGCGCCTTTTGCCCGGCGATGAATTCGTCGCCACGCTCGCAATGGCTCATCAGCGCCAAGAGGTTGGACTGCGTCCCGGTCGGGACAAATAAGGCCGCCTCCTTGCCAAGCATACCGGCCATCCGCTGCTCCAGCCGGTTGACGGTAGGATCATCGCCGAACACGTCGTCGCCGACCTCGGCTTCGGCCATCACGGCCCGCATACCGGCGGAAGGCTTGGTGACGGTGTCGGAGCGGAAGTCGAAGCGGATCGTATTCATCGGCACACTCTTGGAGGAAAGGCGCCGCACCCTAGCGGCGCCCTGCCCTTGCCTCAAGCCGCCACGTTGCCGCCGTCCTGTTCATCATTGGCTGCAGTGACTTCCACCGGCGGCCGCCGTGCGACCACGAGGATACCGGTGATCGGCGCGCCTCGATCAAATCGCAGCACTGCGGTTTCGAACCGCAGCACGTCCAGACCCGCCAACGCAAGCGCGTCTCGCGTCGCCAGCACGCCATGGGCATAGCGCAACGAAGGGCGCAGGAAGACAGGCTCTTCCCCGTCGTGCGCCTCAAGTGAAAAGGCCACCAGCCCACCCGGCTGGAGCGCCGAGACCACGCCTGCCAGCACCGGCCCTAGGGCACCGCAATAGATGAAGACATCGGCCGCGGTGATGACATCTGCCTGGGAGGGGCGCGTGTTGAGCGCCGCCACCAGTTCAGCCTTGTCGAGCCGGTCATAAACACCCTTGCGCGCCGTCTCCGCGATCATGGCCGCCGAAATGTCGACGCCCTCGAGGAAGCTGGCCTTGCTGCGCAGGCGCTCCCCCATCAGCCCCGTGCCGCAGCCCAGATCCAGCGCCTGGTTGAACCGCTCCAGACCGAGGCGCACCATCTCCGCGCTCAACATATCGTCGAGCATCTCGGGAACGCGGTACCCCAACCGGCCGACCAACGCATCTTCGAACTTGGGTGCATATTCGTCGAACAGCGCCTCGACATAGCTCAGCGCCGTGCCGTCGCTGGCGCTGCCCGCACCATGCGCCGCAAGCTTCAGCTTGGCGCCGAAGAGGCCCAAATCATCGAGCGCCTCGAGCCGTCGCCAGGCTGCGATAGCGGCTGCAAGGTCACCGGCCTTCTCCTGGTAACTACCCAGCAGCTCCCAGCCGGCTGCCCAGTTCGGCGCCAGCTCCAATGCCTGGTTCATCAGGTCTGCAGCGGCGGCATGATCGCCGCCTTCAGCCAGCATGCGGGCATAGCCAGCGCGCCGGTCGGCGATCACATCGCCGGAGGAATGAAACGCCTTGCTCAAGACGAAAAGTTCTCTGGAAAACACCGGCCCGCTCGGACGGCGCGCGGGATGTGCCGGAAGCCGCTGGCAAAATCAAGCGGCTTTACCGCGACCCTCGCGATTGTGACGATCTGCCCGGTGGGCAAATCTGTATTTTCCGCTATGGTGGATCACGCGGGCTCCTCCGGCCCGTCAGGTGCCACGGGTCTCAGATCGGTGCGCACGGCTTCGGACCTTTTTGGTTCGGCGCAGAAACTTGACGCTATCGCCTCGTTCTCTCGGAAAACCTTGTGTTCTCCGAGCGTTTTGCGTTGTGCAAACGAGATATTGAACAGGAGTGTGTTTCAGGCTATTTTCCGCGGATCGAATATTGCGGCCGACTGATCTGATCCTGCGAATGTTCATTCGCGCATGCTGACGTCACTATCCGATATTTCGATATCATAAGTCTTGGCCACTCGCGGCCAAGATGCCTACCAGCAGCGACGAGGGAAACGCGCATTATGGCAACTGGCACCGTTAAGTGGTTCAACGGCCAAAAAGGCTATGGCTTCATCCAGCCTGACGAGGGTGGTGCGGACGTTTTCGTCCACATCTCCGCCGTGCAGCGCTCGGGGCTCAACGGCCTCGATGAAGGCCAAAAGATCAACTACGAGATCGTCAAGGACAAGCGCACCGGCAAGTCCGCCGCCGACAATCTGACCGCCTCCTGATCCACGAGCATAACGCGAAGACGGGCGCGTCCGCATGGAGGGATGCGCCCCTTTTGTGCCCCTGGTCGGCACATGCGGGGCTTTCTCACCGGCTTTCCCTTGAATGCCCGTGTGAACAGCGCCATTTCCTGACCATCCCGGCTTGACCGCAGCGTGGTGGCCGGGCAGTTTGCGGATCTCTCCCCACACGACAGACGTGACGCGCAAGCCGAACGGCCTTCGCTGGGGTTTTGTTTTTTACTAGCCGTGCCCGATTGGAGGCAACCGATGGAAAAGATCCCGTTGACGATCAATGGCCACAAGGCTTTGACCGCCGAGTACGAGCACCGCACCGCAACCGAGCGTCGTCGCATCATCGATGCAATTTCCGAGGCGCGCGCTCACGGGGATCTCTCCGAGAACGCCGAGTACTCCGCCGCCAAGGAACAGCAGAGCCTCAATGAAGGCCGCATCAAGGAAATCGAGACCATCCTTGCCCTGGCGGATGTCATTGACGTCAGCAAGCTGAGCGGCAAGACCGTCAAGTTCGGCGCCACAGTCACCTATATCGACGAAGACACCGAGGAAGAGAAAACCTACCAGGTGGTTGGTGATCCCGAAGCTGACGCCTCGGCTGGCCGCATCTCGATTTCTTCGCCTATCGCCCGTGCCATGATCGGCAAGGAAGAAGGCGATTCGTTCGAAGTCGCCGCGCCGGGCGGCTCCAAGAGCTACGAGATCATCAAGATTAAGTACGTCTAGCCACACCGCCGCCCAAAATGTGGGCACTTGCCCCGAGCAGCGTGAAACTTTTCAGTGCGTTTCTCTCCTGCTTGGCCGCAAAAGTCGGGTTTGCCTTGAAACTAACTCCCTTGGCGCCTTAACTAGGCACCGAGGGAGTTTCGCATTAGCCGGAGAGCGTCGCGATGCACGCGAAAGTCATCATCATCGGGTCGGGCCCTGCGGGCTATACCGCTGCGATCTACGCGGCGCGCGCCATGCTGGAGCCAGTGATGATCCAGGGTCTACAGCCCGGCGGGCAGTTGACCATCACCACCGATGTCGAGAACTATCCCGGCTTTGCCGACGTGATCCAGGGCCCTTGGCTCATGGACCAGATGAAGGCGCAGGCCGAGCATGTCGGCACCAAGATCGTCAGCGACATGATCATCTCGGTGGACCTGGATCGGCGCCCCTTCGTGCTGACTGGCGACAGCGGCGAGACCTATACGGCTGACAGCCTCATCATCGCGACGGGCGCGCAGGCGAAATGGCTGGGCCTGCCCAGCGAACAGAAGTTCCAGGGCTTTGGTGTTTCCGCCTGCGCCACCTGCGACGGCTTCTTCTACCGCAACAAGGAGGTGCTGGTGGTCGGCGGCGGCAACACCGCTGTCGAGGAAGCGCTGTTCCTCACCAATTTTGCTTCCAAGGTGATCCTCGTGCACCGCCGCAACGAGTTCCGCGCCGAGAGAATCCTGCAGGATCGCCTCTTCAAGAACCCCAAGATCGAAGTGCGCTGGAACACCGAGATTGCCGATATCGGCGGCTCCGCCATGCCACCATCGGTCAACTCCGTCACCTTGCGCGACGTGGCGACCGGCCGCACCTATGAGCAGCCGATCGACGGCGTTTTCGTTGCCATCGGCCATGCCCCCGCAACCTCTATCTTCGCCGGCAAGCTCGACATGAAGCCGGGCGGCTATCTGCAGGTTAAGCCGGGCACCACCGAAACCAATGTGCCGGGCGTCTTTGCCGCTGGCGACGTGACCGACGATGTCTACCGTCAGGCGATCACCGCTGCCGGCATGGGCTGCATGGCTGCCCTCGAAGCCGAGCGTTTCCTGGCAGAACACGAACTCGCCGAAGCGGCGGAGTAAACGACCCGACTACCCCCTACCAAAGGCGTCACAAGAAATGCTCGACTGGGACAAGCTCCGGATTTTTCACACCGCCGCCGAGTCGGGCAGCTTCACCCATGCCGCTGAAAAGCTGGGGATGAGCCAGTCAGCCGTATCCCGCCAGATCTCGGCACTCGAGGACGACCTGGGCCTCAAGCTGTTTATCCGTCACGCCCGCGGCCTGGTGCTGACGGAAGTCGGCGAGCAGCTGTTCCGCACGGCCCACCGCATGCACTGGGAATTGCAGCAGGTGGAAACACAGATGTCGGAGTCCCAGGACGTTCCGACGGGTCCCCTGATCGTCACCACCACGGTGGGCATCGGCTCGACCTGGCTCTCCGCCCGTCTGGACGAGTTCCTCAAGCTCTATCCGCTGATCCAGCTGGAAATCCGCCTCAACGACGCCGAGCTCGACCTCGCCATGCGCGAGGCAGATGTCGCTATCCGCCTCCATCGCCCCAACCAGTCCGAGATGATCCAGCGGAAGCTCTTCACTGTCCACAACCACTTCTATGCGTCCAAATCTTATGTCGAGGAGCATGGCACGCCCACCAGCGTGGATCAGTTGGACGATCACCGCGTCATCAGCTTCGGCGAGCCCGTCCCGTCTTATCTGGGCGACATCAACTTTCTCGAGCGCCTGGGCCGCAGCGACTCCAGCCCTCGCCGCGCCGTCCTTAAGGTCAACGCTATCTATGGCATGCTCCAGGCCTGTCAGGCCGGTATCGGCATCGCCATGCTGCCTGACTATGTGACCGAGCAGACCGAATCCCTCGTGCAAATCCTGCCCGAGATCGAGTTGCCGGCCTATGAGGCCTTCTTTGTTTATCCGCCTGCTCTTAAGAGCTCCAAGCGCGTCGGCGTCTTCCGTGATTATCTAGTCACCAAGGCACGCGAGTGGAGCTTCTAGGCTCCTGCGATGGCGCACATCACCACGGTTGCGCTCGATGCAGACGACACCCTCTGGCAGAACGAGCAGTTCTTTCGCCTCACCGAGCAGCGCTTTACCGCGCTGCTCAAGGACTATACCGACGCACCCGACCTCAGTGACCAGCTTATCACAGCCGTTACGCGCAACCTCTCTTTTTATGGCTTTGGCATCAAGGGCTTCACCCTGTCCATGGTCGAAACCGCCCTCGAAGTCACCGATCACCGCGTCCCCGGCACCGTCATCGCCGAGATTCTCGCCGCCGGCCGTGAACTCCTCAGCCACCCGGTGGAGACCCTGCCCTATGTGGATCAGGCTTTGTCGCACTTGCAGGAGACCCACCGGCTGATCCTCGTCACCAAGGGCGACATCTTCGATCAGGAACGCAAGTTGGCAGCTTCCGGGCTCGCCGAGTTCTTCGCTGCCATCGAGATCGTCTCCGACAAGACGCCGGCAACCTATGCCCGCATCTTCGCGCAGCATACCGATGGCGCCGACCGCACTGTGATGGTCGGCAATTCGCTCAAATCCGACATACTGCCCGCGCTTGCTGCCGGTGGTTTCGCGGTCTATGTGCCGCACGAACTCACCTGGCCCTATGAGCACGCCGAAGAGCCTGTGGGGGAGCAACGCTACGCCCGCATCGAGCATCTCGGGCAGCTTCCCCAGGCAATCACGTCTTTCGATTCTCGATAAACACTGAAATCTCAGCGCAATTCAGTGTTGCCTGCACATGGCGCATAGCTGCCATGTCCTTTGCCCGGTTGATGGGCGAAAGCTCAGCTTATATATGCCCCATCAGCACAGTGAGCGCTTCTCCTCCTCCCTTGCGCTCCTGCGTTCCCTCCTAGCGGAACTCGTTTCCGCCTCCTATGTGGCCCCGCTCTCCCCTCGAGCGGGGCCATGTTTTTTTCTGATGAACGTGCGTCACTTGCATGGCTGGCATACGGCCAGGCGGATTGCTGGATGGAGCCATGGAGTCCATATTCATACCTGTCGCTGAGGCGCGCTCCGAACTCCTCCTCCCTCGGACCCCGTATCGCGACACCGAACTTGGATCGTATCCTCCTCCCTCGATCCCGGTTCACCGGCAGAGCGCATACTCCTCCTCCCTTGCTCTCTGCCATACTTTCGATTTGGCTTCGGCCCAGTCATCAAGCCCTGTCTTCGGACAGGGCTTTTTTTTTTGCATCCGCAGGAACTCGGCTGCTGCTGGCGCATTACGGGCTAAATGGACAGATTGTCGCTGTGGATGGCGCATGGCTGACATGTCACCGGACGCATTGCTGACCATCCGGTCAAATTATATATCTCAACCCGTCGCTGCGACGCCGTCCGTATCCTCCTCCCTCGGACCTGCGTTGCCCGACACCCGGGTTCAAGCCGTATCCTCCTCCCTCGGCTTGGGTCCACCCGGTCCGGCGCATATCCTCCTCCCTTGCGCGGGGCCATTACTGCGATTTGGCTTCGGCCCTATCATTAGGCTCCAACTTCGGTTGGAGCCTCTTTTTTTGCCTTGATGTAGTTGCATGGCAGCTTCTCGCGCCCGAGCAATTGTGCAGCGCCTCGACCCGTTGGATAGTACCGGCGACCTCGCTGCGGCAGCGTCGTGGATGCCGCGTCTCCAAGGGTCAGTCTTTTGGGTTATCGTTGGCCCTGCCCCCAAGGCAGGGCCTTCGCTTTTGTGCGATCAGGAGATGCCGCCGCAGAACGCTTGGATGCGGCGCACCGCCTCCTCCAGCTCCGCATTACTCGCCGCATAGCTCAACCGGAAATGCCCTGGCAGGCCGAAGGCCATGCCATGCACCAGGGCAACGCCTGTCTCTTCAAGCAGCGCGAGGACGAACTCTTCGTCGGTCGCAAGCCTCGTGCCGCCGGCGCTGGTCTTGCCCAACAATCTTTGACACGACGGGAACACATAGAAGGCCCCTTCGGGCGTCAGGCAATCAAGCCCGGTGTCGGCCGTCAAACCCGCCACCACCAGGTCGCGGCGGTTCTGGAACACCTCGCGCCATTCGGCGAGGAAATCCTGCGGCCCCTCGAGCGCCGCCACCGCCGCCCATTGCGAAATCGAGCTCGGATTAGTGGTCGACTGGCTCTGCAGCTTGGTCATCGCCCCCAGCAATTGCCGCGGCCCGGTGCAATAGCCGATACGCCAGCCGGTCATGGCATGCGATTTGGACACGCCATTCATCGTCAGAGTGCGCGCCTGCAGCGCCGGCTCCACCTGGGCAATGGTAGCGAAGGTCCCCCCGTCATAGACCAGCACTTCATAAATATCGTCGGTGAGAATATGGACATGCTCGTGCCGCAGGAGCACCGCGGCCAAGTTCTTGAGCTCGTCCGCCGTATAAGCCGCGCCCGAAGGGTTGGACGGCGTGTTGAGGATCAGCCACTTGGTGGCCGGGGTAATCGCCCGCTCCAACACTTCGGGCGTCAGCTTGAAGCCGGTCGAAGCATCCGCAACCGCAAAGACCGGTTCTGCGCCACAGAGCCGCACGATTTCGGGGTAGCTCACCCAATAGGGCACCGGCACCACCACTTCGTCGCCGGGATTGAGCGTCGCCATCAGCGCATTGAAGATGATCTGCTTGCCGCCCGACGATACAAAGCAATCGGCCGCAGTTACCTCGAGCCCATTGTCGCGCCGGAACTTGGCAGCGACGGCCTCCTTGAGTTCGGGAATGCCATCCACATTGGTGTAGCGCGTCTTGCCCGCGTTCATCGCCTCGATGGCAGCCTGCCGCACATGCAATGGCGTGTCGAAGTCCGGCTCGCCAGCCGACAGCGCAATCACGTCACGCCCGGCTCGCGCCATCTCGCGCGCCTTCTGCGTGATGCCCACCGTTGCTGACGGCGCTACCCGGCCCAACGCCTCCGACAAGAACCCCATAACTTACTCCCGCTTCACCTGCGGGAAGTGATAATTGGTGGCGCAGTGCCCGGCAAGCGGGCCCTAGGGGCCGTCAGATACCAACGCCGTCGCGACGCCGCAGCACCACGCCCTGCACGCGCCAGGTCTCATCCTCTTCCCGCACCATTTGATAGACACCTTCATGCAGCCGCTGGTCATAACCTACAAAGTTCACCACCTGCACCGCCGCGTCTTGGCCGATCCGGCGCGACGAGCCCAAGCTGTGGCTCCGGGATTCTAGGATGGGAGAGTAGCCGCTCGCCGCGATGGCGATCATGAAAGCTTCGGGCTCGGTGAATTGCGCCTGAAACCCTGTGGCGGCAAAGCCCAGCGCCGCTTCTGCGTCGCCCGAGCGAAAGGCTTCTATCTGCCCCTCCACCACCTCTTGCCAGGGCGGCGCCGCAACTTCCCCAGCCACGCTCGGCAAGAAGCTGTTAACCAACAGAGCCAGTGCTAAAAGGATCGTACGCATAAGCGCCTCCGCCACAATGCTGACACCAAATGGTACGGTCTGCACCAGATTGGCCGCAAATTGGAACCGCAATCAGCTGGCCTATTGATCGCGTTATCACCACGAGGTCAGACGTCGATCCCATGCATAAATCTACGTCTCCCCGTCGGAAAAGTTTCAAACCGTATGCCGTCGCCTCTGCTGCTTTCGGCATTTTGGGTGCGGTTGGGGCATTGCTTGCGGGGATTACTCCAGCCGCAGCAGCCGATCTGGCTAACCAGCCAGACACCCAGATCGCGGTGTTTATGGTTCCTTTGACGCTTCTGCTACTCGTGATGCTGTTCGAGGTTGCGCGTTTTGCCATGCGCGGCCCCCTGCCGACCGAAGCTCCTGTCCGGCGGCGGCAATCCCCTGAGCACTGGTCCCCGGCCCAGCGCGAGGGGTGACCTCCACTCGAGTTTCCTGACGAACGTCACGACTTGGCCGGCCTTACGCCGGCCTTTCTTTTTAGGTCAGCCGGATTAGGCCTGCTTTGGTGGGCTGAAAGCCGCATGCCCGATAGAAGCCTCCCAACTGCGGCTCGAAATCGACGTGCAGCCACTCCGCACCGCGTTGTGTCGCCAGAGCCTGGGCGCGCCCCACAAGGCGCGAGGCGATTCCTCGGCGACGCAGCTCCGGCAGCACACAGGTGTCGAGCAGAAAGGCGTGCACGCCGCCGTCCCAGGCAACGTTGACGAAGCCGACGAGCCGCTCACTGTGATATGCGCCGACATGCGCCAGGCTGTGCTTGAGAATGGGCTGGAAGCTCTCGGGTCCAGGGATGCCCCAGGCAAGCTGCCAAAGCTCCCGCATCATGGCGTCGGATGGAAACGGATCGGTCTTGATGGCGATCATGGTAGCTACTCAACTGTCCAAACCTTCATCTGCCCGCAAGGCCGAAGACAACTCGCCAGCGCTAGCTTTCTTCCTGTCGGCTCGAACCGCCCCCCATGGAAAGGAAGACTACAATGAGAACCATCACGACCACTGCTATCGCGGCATTCCTCACCGCCTCTATCGGTGCAACCGCAATTGCGCCGGTCTTCGCGCAGGGCTCCCTTGCCCCGGCACCAGCAGCAGAGACCACGAGCCCCGCCCCAACCCAGACGGATGCTCCCGCTCCCGTTCAGTTCCGCGGTCCGGCTCGAGCGGGTAACCTGCTCAACTTCGGCCGTGGTGCCGAAGCCGTGGAAATAGCCCTAGTGCGGCTCAGCTATCGCATCGAGCTAAGGGTCGAGCAGCAGCCGCTCTTTGACGCGTTCCGCGCCGCCGCCGTTGCGGCTGCTGAAGACGCGTCCGCCGCCCAAACGTCGCTACGCACGGCCGCCTCTGACTCGGCAGAGCAGACCCTCATCGATCCCGCCCAGCTTCTGGCCGACCGAATCGCGCTGACCCGCGCCCGCCTTGCGGGGCTGGAAGCCGTTCAACCCGCAGCCACCGCCTTCTTCGATAGTCTCACCGACGATCAGTTGGCGCAGTTGGCGCCTCACCGCGGCGATGGTCACTTCCATGGCAAGCCCGGCCAGCGCGAGCACCGTGGTCCTGTGAACCGCGGCTTCGGCGACGATCGAATGGCTCCTGGCCAGGCGCCTCGCGGCTAGCCAAACAATCCGCAGGCCCAGGGACCGCGAGGCGCGATCCCATAAGCCCTCACCCTCGGGGATAGCGCGCCTGGGCTCGCCGGCACAGCCGGCGGGCTCCCCTGTTCGTCCCAGCCTTTGCTTTCCAGCCATTCTCCTCTACCAATCGGCGGCCCCTCTTGATGGACCGCTTTGATGACTGCCCTGCCCCTTAATCCTGCCCGTGTCCGGGCGCTTTTCCCGGCCTTCTCCGAACCATCGCTTGCCGGCCAGGCTTTTTTTGAGAACGCCGGCGGCTCCTTCACCGCCGCGCCCGTCCTCGACAAGCTCGAGCACTTCTATCGCGCCACCAAGGTGCAGCCCTATGGGGTCTACGCAGCCTCGCAGGCGGCCGGCGAAGCCATGGACGAGAGCTATCGGCGGATGGCCCAGGCGCTCAATGTGTCGGCTGACTGGATCCACTTCGGCCCATCGTCGTCGGCCAACACCTATGTGCTGGCACACGCCCTTGCCGGCTGGCTGCGCCCCGGCGACGCCATCATCGTCACCAATCAGGATCACGAGACCAACACCGGCGTCTGGCGACGCCTCGCCAACCATGGCATCGAAATCCGCGAGTGGCGCGTCGATGCGCAAACCGGACGACTGGCCCTGGCCGAACTGGACAAGCTCCTCGACAGCAAGGTTCGCCTGATCGCCGCACCGCACTGCTCCAATATTGCCGGCGAGATCAATCCGGTCGCTGACATTGCGGCGCGCGCGCATGCCAATAGCGCAGTGGTGGCCATCGACGGGGTCAGCTATGCGCCCCATGGCCTCCCTGACCTCGCCGCGCTTGGCGCCGACATCTATTTCTTCTCGGCCTATAAGGTCTATGGACCCCATCAGGGCGTCCTGGCCGTTCGGCCTGAGCTCGCGGCACAATTGCCCAATCAGGGCCACTTCTTCAACGATGCCAAGCCGCGCTACCGCCTGACACCCGCCGGCCCTGACCACGCCCAGATCGCCGCCCTTTCCGGCATGATCGACTATCTCGAAGCCGTCGCCGAGATTGCCGGCGACAAGGTCGAGGGCTTCGACCCCTTCCGCCGCGCCCATGCCGCCATGCGTGCCCAGGAAATCGCCCTGGCCACGCCCCTGCTCGCCTATCTCAGCCGCAAGAACTCCGTGCGCCTTATCGGCCCCGACAATCCCGCCGAGCGGGCGCCCACCATTGCTATGGCCCTGTCCGAGCCCGGAGCCGCCGTCGCCGCCCGGCTCGCCCGGCACGGCATCATGGCAAGCGGCGGTCACTTCTACGCCTATCGTCTGCTCGAAGGCGTCGGCATTGCGCCCGATCATGGCGTGCTGCGCCTGTCTTTCGTGCACTACACCACGCCTGAAGAAATCGACCGGCTGATCGCCGCCCTCGATGCGGAACTGCCCTGATCCATGCCGCGTCCTATCGCTGCCCTGCTGCTGCTTGTCGCCACCATGCTTTGGGGCTTCGCCTTCCTCGCTCAAAAATCGGCCATGCAGTCGCTCGATCCCCTGAGCTTCACCGGTGCGCGATACCTCCTGGGCGGGCTTCTGGTCCTGCCCATTGCCATGATCGAAGGGCGGCGGCAGGTCCGTCGTCCCCTCAGCCGGCGTCACTGGCATGCCACCTTGGCGTTGAGCCTTGTGTTCTTCCTGGGCACCTGGTTGCAGCAATGGGGGCTTGAGACCACCACGGTCACCAATGGCGGGTTTCTCACCGGGCTCTACGTCATGTTCGTGCCGCTGATTGCCTATCTCGTCACGCGCCAGCGCTCGCACCCAATCCTCTTGCTCGGGGTGCCGTTGGCCCTGTTCGGCATCTACCTGCTCAATGGCGGGCGCCTCGACGGCCTCAACTCCGGCGACTTGCTTATCATTTCCTGCGCCGTGTTCTGGGCCATCCACATCCTGCTGCTAGGCGTCATCGCGCACCAGACCGCCCGCCCCATCCTTGTCTCCTGCATCACCTTCCTGGCGGCGGGCCTGCTTTCCACTCTTCTTGCGCTGGTCTTCGAAACGCCTTCCGTCGAGGGGCTCTCCCAGGCCTGGATCGCCATCGCCTATGCGGGGATCGCCTCAACCGCCATTGGCTTCACGCTTCAGGCCATCGGTCAGCAGCATGTGCCGCCGGCCAATGCCGCCATCATCCTCTCCGCTGAAAGTCTCTTTGCAGCCCTGGGCGGCGCCGTGGTGCTGGGCGAGCGTCTCCCGCCGATCGGCTATTTGGGAGCCGGCCTGATCTTCACGGCCATCGTGCTGGTCGAGGCCATTCCGCCACTCTGGGCCCGGCGCCGATCCTACTCCACGTAGCGGTGGAGCTTGTAGCTCTTGCACACCACGAACAGCACGCATCCCTGGATCCGCACCGTGTCTTCGCCCAGCCGTGTAATGGTCCCTGAGGCCGTCTGGCCAAAGAGGTTGAGCTCGCCCTTCCACTTGTTGGGACCCACCGGCCGCGCCTCGTCGATCAGCAGGGTGTTGAGATAGGGCAGGTTCTCGGCCGTGTCGCCGCCATTGCCCAGCCAGATCAGCTCTGCGCACAACTCCGTACCGTCGCCACACATGGTGACATCATACCGGGAGTCCTTGGTTTCAATCTCCCAGATACCAGAGAGATTGGCACTGGCTGGCACCACCAGCACCACCGACAAAGACGCCGCAACAAGTGTTCTGACCAGAGTTCTCAAGACGCTTTCTCCACGCAAAACGATTGTCCCCCACCATCTCCGGCCATAGCTGAACCGGGGGTGAACAAGGGCGTCACCCAGTCGTCATAGAACCCCGCTAGGCTCGCCTTGTTCCCGGTCCCCCATGCGGCCTGGACCTGCCGCGCCACGTCCCCACCGTCGCGCTGGCCTTGGGAGAGATGGACCGCCAACCCCGCATCTCCCGCCGATCCATTCGGCATTTTAGGCCGCCTGCGGGCGGCCTCTTTTTTGTGGAGCAATCCACCCGCCCCCTCGCGCCGCGCCGCCACCTCCGGCACAAGGAGGCACGCACCAGGCGGGACCATGGCCAAGCTCTACTTCTCCTATTCGACGATGAATGCCGGCAAGTCGACCATGCTCCTGCAGGCCGCCTATAACTACCGAGAGCGCGGCATGCGGCCGCTGCTGTTCACCTCCTCGCTCTATGTCGAGGACGGCATCGGCCTCATCTCCTCGCGCATCGGCATTTCCGAACCTGCCGAGCTCTACGGCGCCGCTGACGATCTCTACCATTCCGTCCGCGACCACCTTGAAGCCGGCAAGATCGACTGCGTTTTCGTCGACGAAGCTCAGTTCCTCTCCCCCGATCAGGTGTGGCAATTGGCCCGCGTCGCCGATCGCCTCAAGATCCCCGTCATGTGCTTTGGCCTGCGCACCGATTTCCAGGGCAAACTCTTCCCCGGATCGAGCGAACTGCTCGCCGTCGCCGACACGCTGCGCGAGATCCGCACCATCTGCGAGTGCGGCGCCAAGGCCACCATGGTCGTGCGCCAGAACACCGATGGCCGCGTTCTCACAGAAGGCGAGCAGGTATCGATTGAGAAATCGGTCTATGTTTCGCTCTGCCGCAAGCACTGGGAAGAAGCAATTGGCCGCTGGCCGGTAAAAGGACCCTGACCCATGTTGAACGACAATGACGAACCCAAGGGCGCGCTGACCATCCGCACCCTCGCCATGCCCTCCGACACCAATCCAGCCGGCGACATCTTCGGCGGCTGGGTGATGAGCCAGATGGACATCGCCGGCTCCATCTGCGCCGTCGAGCGCGTCCAGGGTCGCGTCGCAACCATCGCAGTCGAAGCCATGACTTTTATCGCACCCGTCAAGGTGGGCGACGTGCTGTGCGTCTACACCGACATCGAGCGCGTCGGGAACACCTCGATTACCATCTCCGTGGAGGCGTGGGTACGCCGCCGCATGCTCGATCATCGGGTGAAGGTCACCGACGGGCGCTTTGTCTATGTCTCGCTTGGCGAAGACGGCAAGAAGCGACCTATCCCCCCGCTATCACGCTGAATTCATCGTTCAGCTACCGTTCAGCTTCGCAATGATTTCTCTGCGATGCGTACTCAGCGCTGTGCCCCAGAACGGCACAAGTCCTGCAGCCGCCCGGAACCCTTTTCGGATCGGGCCCGTTTCAGGATCAACCAAATTGCGCCGCTTGTGGCTGCCCGATGCCCTCCCGCATCAGGCGCGACAGGTTGGCAGAGGAGCCAAGAACATGAACCGCAATACTCGCAAGAAAATGCTGAACCTGGCCACCGGCGTTGCTGTGGCCGCCACCGCCGTGGTGGTCTTCCTGCCGGCCGCCCAGGCGGCTCCTGGCACCGTCACCGCCAATGTCAACCTGCGCTCCGGCCCGGGCACCAGCTATGGCGTCGTCGACGTAGTCCGTAGCGGCACCCAGGTGGATGTGGAGCAGTGCGAAGGCTCCTGGTGCTATATCACCAAATCGGGCCCGGACGGCTGGGTCTCCGCCAACTATCTCAGCGCCGGCGGCACCCGCGTGAACCCTGGTAATCCGGGGATCTCCTTCGGCTTCTCCATTGGTGGTGACGGCCAGCCCTCGATCAATTTTGGAGTCGGCAATCAGAACCAGAACCAAAATCCCCGCCCGCGTCCACCCATCGTAGTGGAGCCCGTCGTTGGTGAGGTTTGCTTTTTTGACCGCACTCGCTTCCGGGGCAGCAGCTTCTGCGTCGAAGAAGGCGAGAGCATCCGCAATCTTGGCGATTGGGCCGACCGCATCTCCTCCATCGACAATCCCGATGGCTATTCGGTTCAGGTCTGCTCGGAACGCAACTTCCGCAATTGCCGCACCTACACCACCAGCGCCCGCTCGCTCGGTGATTTCGACGACTACATCGTTTCAGTCCGCGTCCGCTAAGGATCTATGGCGGAATGAATTAAAGGCGTCCGTATTTACGGGCGCCTTTTCCATTGCTGGCCTTGGCCAGCCCGTCGAGCCGCGCTAGGGTGGCACTCAATCAGTCAGCCTCGGATGTTCCTATGACCCGCTTCGGCTCCTTCTTCGCAATTCTGGCACTTCTTGCCACCGCCCTGCTTGGCGCCTCGCCGGCCGCTGCCCTAACCAAGTCGGGTTCCGCCGCCTGGAGCAACAAACCCCTGGTTCTGCGCAGCGGTCCCGGTGCCGCTTATGAAGCAACGGGGGAAATA
The DNA here is from genome assembly GCF_030177755.1 of Devosia sp. RR2S18. Lineage (NCBI taxonomy): Bacteria > Pseudomonadati > Pseudomonadota > Alphaproteobacteria > Hyphomicrobiales > Devosiaceae > Devosia > Devosia rhizosphaerae. The sequence goes on along the minus strand of NZ_CP126539.1, from coordinate 1,222,754 downwards.
GCAGGTGAGGTCGCCATCAAGGTGCTGCGGTGTCAGCGGCTCTGGTGCGTTGTCGAAGGCCACGGTGGACGCGGCTGGACCAGCAAAGACCATATTTCCTTCGGACTTGGACCGGACGGCCCGCTGTTCACTATCCGCCCCGACTATCCCAGCGGCGGCCCCGGCAAGGTCTGCTTCTTCACCGGAACGCATTATTCCGGCACCGCGATCTGTGCGGGTCCCGGCCAGGTGTTTCAGGACCTCGCCCTTGCCGGATTGGACAACCGCTTCGCCTCCGTTCAGGTAACCGGTGATGTCTCGGTAGCGACCTGCCGCGACCGCTTCTTTCAAAGCTATTGTGAGCGCATTATCGCTTCTCAACCAGTGCTCGACCGGTACCTCATCAACAGCGTCTCCTCGATCCGCGTTTACTGACGCTTCGCAACGATCGTCTAGGGGCTCCGCAAGGAGCCCCTTTGCTTTGTCCACCTGATAGTATTTAGCCGCAAGCTGACTGAAAGCTGTCATCAGCTTACAGCATTCATACAGAACAAATGCGGCAGCGCCGCTCGCTCATGATGCTCTTTGCACTAGAATCCACAAACACGACGGGCTGAACCTGCTGTTCAGGCGTGGTTCATGCGACCTCCATTAGTCCGCCACCCAGTTGCAATTCATCCAGTCTATCCCGCAGCGGATAAACTCGAGAATTAATCTGCAACGATCTGCCGATTTCCCGGTTGGGGACTCACAGGCAGCAACCAGATAAAACGGAGACTGACATGACCTTCTTGCGTAAGGCCGCCGTCGCCGGCGCCGCCATTACTTCCGCTTTCCTGATGACCGGCAGCGCCTTTGCGGCTCAGGCCACCACCACCCTCAATGTGCGCTCCGGCCCCGGCACGAACTATGGCGTCGTTGACGTTCTGCGTCCCGGCCAGGACGTTGATATCCGTGAATGTCGCGGCAATTGGTGTTTCGTGGAAAAGTCCGGTCCAGATGGCTGGGCCTCAGCCCGCTATCTCACCGAAAGCGAACGCGAGCGCCCGCGTCGTCCGCAGGCCAGTGAGCCCGACGTGAACTTCTCGTTCTCCGTACCAGGCGGCTTCAGCTTCTCGATCGGTAATGGCGGCGACTTCCGTCCGCAGCCGGGCAATCGTGGCGGCCGCGTGTGTTTCTATGAGGACTGGGATTACCAGGGCTCGAGCTTCTGCGTGCGCCCTGGCCAGCGCTACAGCCAGCTCAACAACTTCAACGATCGCATCTCCTCGATCCGCGTCTTTGGTAACGCTCAGGCCCAGGTCTGCGAGGACTACAACTTCCGCGGCCGCTGTGCGGTGATCGACGACAACCAGCGTCGCCTTACGGGCCGCAACAATGACATCATCTCTTCGGTTCGCGTTCGCTAAACCTAGAGTTGAACCACACGACAGCGTCGCCTTCGGGCGGCGCTGTTTTCGTTTGCGGCAAACTTGATCAAAGCGCGCTTGTCTGGTGAGATTGCGCATGTCTGAGCGTCAGCCGTTCGATCTTGCGACCTATCTCGATGGCATCGGCTCGCGGCCCTGCTTTATCTGCGGGGTGGTGCGCGGGGATCCCGAGTTTTTCCACCATCTGGTCTTCGAAGACGCCGAGACCATCATCTTTCTCAGCAAATATCCTACTCTTCCTGGCTATTGCCTTGTCTGCCCAAAGGCGCACCGGGAGGACTTGGCTGTTGATCTCACCACCGAACAATATCTGCGGCTCCAGGCTCACGTGCATCGTCTATCCCGTGCCCTCAAGCAGGTCTTTGCCGCTGAGCGTATCTATGTCTTGTCCTTGGGAAGCCAGCAGGCCAACAGTCACCTGCATTTCCACGTGGTACCGCTCCCACCCGGCATACCGCTCGAGCAGCAGCAATATCACGCGCTCATGGCCGAACACGGCATCCTGCACATTGCGGACAATGAGATGGAACGCTTGGCAGGGAAAGTTACAAAGGCCTTTCAGGCCGAGATTGCAGCCTCGTAAGCCTTACTCGGCACGAGCATCCTCCAGCTCGCCGCCGCCGCCCTTGGTACGCTGTTCCACCACATCGGCGCGATAGCGCGGCAGCCCACCTGGATATTCCGCCTGCACATAAGCCACCAATTGCTCGCGCACGAGGCAGCGCAGGTCGAACGCATCGCCGGAGTTCCGGGCTGACATGAGCACCCGTACTTCCATGGTGAACTCCTTGAAGTCGGTCACCTGCAAGGCAAACACATCTCCATCCCAGAGCGGTGAGCCTTTGACGATCTCTTCTGCCTTGCGGCGCAGCGGTTCCACGGGCACGGAATGGTCGAGATAGATGATGATCGAGCCGATCAGCGTTGCCCCTTCGCGCGTCCAATTCTGAATGGGGTTCTCGAGGAAATAGCTGAGCGGCACCACGAGCCGGCGCAGATCCCAGATCTTCACCACCACATAGGTGGCGGTGATCTCTTCGATCTTGCCCCACTCGCCTTCGATTAGCACCGCATCGTCGATGCGGATCGGCTGGGTGATGGCCAATTGCACGCCGGCGAAAAGGTTCTTGAACAGCGGCTGCAGGGCCAAGCCAACGATCAAACCGGCGGCACCTGCCGAAGCCAGTATGCTGGCGCCATACTGCGCAGCGCCTTCAAACGTCATCAGCGCTGCCGCCAAGCCCACCAGCACGAAGATGATGACGCCCACGCGCTCCAATATCTTGCTCTGCGTCGCATGCTTGCGGGCCAGCAGATTGTCTTCTGCATCAAGCTTGAAGCGGCGAAGATAAAGCGTCATCCAGATATGCAGAACGGTGCGCGCGGCAATGACCGCGAGGGCGATGCCGCCCAGCAGCAGAATGTGCCGCAGGATGTCCGATGCTGTTCGCCCCAGCGGCATGATCACTGACGCAATCGCCACAAAGCCGATGATCGAGGCCCATCGGAAGGGATCGGACAGCCGCGACACCAGCGACCGCCAGAACATCGAGCGGTTCGCCACCATGCGCCGCAACATCCGCATCAGCAGGTCATGGGCAACCAAGGCTGCCAAAATTGCAATCCCCAGCATGATCAGCGCGATCAGCCAATCCGGCAACCAGCGGAGGAAACGCTCCAGTTCAGCAAGTCCGCGTTGCAGTTCTACCATGCACTACTCCTGTGGGCCGTCTCGTCTGTTATGCTCTGGCTCTCCAAAGAGTTGCGGCAGGAGCCCTGCGGCACAAGCGCACCCGACCTGCACAACTCCTGGGCGCTCCTTGCCCCAGTATTCACAACAAGCTGTGCATCAGTAGCAGCCCGCATGATTTCCGCGCAAACACCTGCTTTTCACAGCATCGCGGCAGGCGTATTCTGCCCATGGGCCGCGAATGCTTCCAGGTGGAAGTTGGGGTCGCCGCCCATGAGGGGGAACATCATGCCAAGAGTCTCTGAACTCTTCTTTCGGACTGCTATCGTCTTTCTTTTGGTTGGCATTGCCATCGGCTTGCATATGTCGATCAGTCAGAACCACAACGTGACGGGTGCCCACGCCCACATCAACCTGCTCGGCTGGGTTACGAGCGCCCTGTTCGGCGGCTATTACGCGCTCAACCCCGCCAAGGCTGAGGGCAAGCTGCCGATGATCCACTTCGGCGTCTATACGCTCGGCGTCGCGGTGATGACCGCTTCGCTCTACCTGCTGCTGCAGGGCAATCTGGCCATGGAGCCGCTGGTCGCCGTCAGTTCACTCGTCACCTTCGCTGCGGTGCTGATCTTTGCCTGGGTGATCTTTACGCCAACCAGCGCCCGTATTGCCCTGCGCCCGGCAGAATAAGCTCCTGCGGCCCCGCTCCGGCGGGGTCGCCTTCACATCTTCCTGACACCTGCTGTCAGCACCCCCTGTTCCTTCTCCGTTCTTGCGGTGCTAAGCTCGCCGGCACATTGATTTTGCCCGACCCGCTTCCCATCTGATGGGTCTCCCCAGCGCATTGGTGTTTCATGGCCGACAAGTCCGCACGTCCCGGCAAAGCCGACTTTTCCATCGACGATTTCCTCAGCGAGATCGAAAAGGCCGAGGACATCGCCGCCTCCAAGCCGCTCTATGCCGAGCGCATGAAGAACAAGCGCGCCCTGGACCGCGCCGAAGCCGCCGAAAAGGCCGCCGCTGCTGAACCCAAGACGGCGCTCGAAAAGCGTCGCACGCGCAAGAGCTCTCACGACACCGTCACCGGCATGGCGCCGAAGTCCGGCAAGACCAAGATCAATTCGGTTGACCGCATCGACTTCGACGGCATGGGCGAGGCTCCGCAGGCCGGCTTCGGCCACGTGCCCAGCCAGCGCGTCACCGCCCGCGAGATCTCCCGCGCTGCCGCGGCTGATCCCGAGGCGCAGGCCAAGCTGCGCGAGGCCCTCGACGCCTCGGTCAAAAAGAACAAGGCGCGCAAGAACGAGGACGTCTCCAACGCCACCACTGTCGGCGTCACCGCCACCGTCAAGGCGCTCGAACAGATCATCCTGCATGGCCGCAAGGAGGTGGAAGGCTCCGCCCCCTGGATGCCGCACCGCCCCATGCGCCCGGCCAAGCGCGGCGCCTCGCGCCCCTTCCGCATGGTCACGCCCTATGAGCCGCGCGGCGACCAGCCCACTGCCATCGCCGAACTGGTGGAAGGCGTCGAGAATGGCGAGACCGATCAGGTGCTGCTGGGCGTCACCGGTTCGGGCAAGACCTTTACCGCCGCCCAGGTGATCGAGCGCACCCAGCGCCCCGCGCTGATCCTGGCGCCCAACAAGACGCTGGCCGCCCAGCTTTATGGCGAGTTCAAGAGCTTCTTCCCCGACAATGCGGTGGAGTACTTCGTCTCCTACTACGACTACTACCAGCCCGAGGCCTACGTCCCGCGCACCGACACCTATATCGAGAAGGAATCCACCATCAACGAGCAGATCGACCGCATGCGCCACTCGGCCACGCGGGCGATCCTGGAACGCGACGATGTCATCATCGTCGCCTCGGTGTCCTGCATCTACGGTATCGGCTCGGTGGAAGACTATACCGCCATGACCATCGACGTGCAGAAGGGCCAGAAGATCGACCAGCGCGAGCTGATCGCCAAGCTCGTGGCCCTCCAGTACAAGCGCGGCGACACCGGCTTTGTGCGCGGCACCTTCCGCGTGCGCGGCGATACGGTGGAAATCTTCCCCGCCCACTATGAAGCCGCCGCCTGGCGCGTCTCGTTGTTCGGCAACGAGATCGAGGCGATCACCGAATTCGACCCGCTCACCGGCAAGAAATCGGCCGACCTCACCTTTATCCGCGTCTACGCCAATTCCCACCACGTGACGCCGCGCACCACCATGAACCAGGCGATCAAGCAGATCCGCTCGGACTTGGCCGCACGCCTTCAGGAGCTCAACGGCGCCGGCCGCTTCCTTGAGGCCCAGCGCCTTGAGCAGCGCTCCCTGTTCGATCTCGAAATGATGGAAGCCACCGGCTCCTGCGCCGGCATCGAGAACTACAGCCGCTACTTCTCCGGCCGCAAGCCCGGCGAGCCGCCCCCGACGCTGTTCGAATATCTGCCCGACAATTCCCTGGTCTTTGTCGACGAGAGCCACGTTACCATCGGCCAGCTCGGCGCCATGTATCGCGGCGACCTCCGTCGCAAGGCGACCCTGGCCGAATACGGCTTCCGCCTCCCCTCCTGCATGGACAATCGCCCCCTCCGCTTCGAGGAGTGGAACGCCATGCGCCCGCAATCGGTCTATGTCTCGGCCACGCCCGGCTCCTGGGAAATGGAGCAGACCGGCGGCGTCTTCGCCGAACAGGTCATCCGCCCCACCGGCCTCATCGACCCGCCAGTCGAAATCCGCCCGGCCAAGTCCCAGGTGGACGACGTCATCGACGAGATTCGCACCACCATCAAGACCGGCTACCGGACCCTCGTCACCGTCCTCACCAAGAAGATGGCCGAGGACCTCACCGAATATCTGCACGAACAGGGCATCCGCGTGCGCTACATGCACTCGGATGTCGACACCATCGAGCGCATCGAGATCATCCGCGATCTGCGCCTGGGCGCCTTCGACGTGCTGGTCGGCATCAACCTCCTGCGCGAAGGCCTCGATATTCCCGAATGCGGGCTGGTGGCCATTCTCGACGCCGACAAGGAAGGGTTCCTCCGCTCCGAAACCTCGCTGATCCAGACCATCGGCCGCGCCGCGCGCAATGTCGACGGCCGCGTCCTCCTTTATGCCGATCGGACCACCGGCTCGATGGAACGCGCCCTCGCCGAAACCAGCCGGCGCCGCGAAAAGCAGATCGCCTATAACGAGGCCAACGGCATCACCCCGCAATCGGTCAAGTCCAACATCCACGACATCGTCGACAGCGTCTACGAACGCGACCACGTCACGGTTTCGATCGGCAAGGGCAAGGACGGCAAGGAAAAGATCGTCGCCGGCGACAATCTCGCGGCGGTTATTCGCGACCTTGAAGCCCAGATGCGCGAAGCCGCCACGAACCTCGAATTCGAAAAGGCCGCAAGGCTGCGCGACGAGGTCAAGCGATTGAAGGAGATGGAGCTGGATACGCTGGAGGGGGAAGTCAGCTAGGCGGACGAGGCTAAAAAGGGAGCTCGTGGGCGGAGAAGAAGTGTTGAAGGGCGCGCCACAATGCGACCGGCACTCTCGGTCCGTCCCTCCCCCTTCCAGGGGGAGGCTAGGTGGGGGTCTCACCGCGCCAGAGGAGAAACACCCCCACCCGCCCTCCCTCTCGGAGGGGGAGGAGAAGTAAGGGCTAGGGCGCCGACTCGCCCAGAATGCCGCGCAGCCTGTCGAAGACGGCATTTTCATTGCCCAGCACCTCGAGATTGGTGAAGCGCTGAACGCAATAGCCGAGGCGTGCCAGATGGGCGACCGGCACACTCGATCCGTCCCTCCCCCTCTCAGGGGGAGGTTAGGTGGGGGTCTCGAGGGACAAGAGAGAAACACCCCCACCCGGCCTCCCCCTCGTAGGGGGAGGAGAAGAGGGGCTCAGGGTTCGGGCTCGCCCAGAATGCCGCGCACCGTGTTGAACACACCATCCTCATTGTCCAGCACATCAAGATTGGTGAAGCGCTGAACGCGATAGCCGAGGCGTGCCAGATAGGCGGTGCGGCGCGCGTCATGCGCGATACCTTCCGCCCCATAGTGGCTGTCGCCATCGATCTCGACCACCAGAAGGGCGCGCTTGCAGACGAAATCCACTACATAAGGGCCGATAGGCGCCTGCCGCCGCCAGTGCCAGCCGCCCGCGCGGAACGGATGGAGCAGCGCCCAGAACCGCCGCTCGGCCGGCGTCTGCTCCCCGCGCAATCGGCGGGCAAAAGAAACCGGATCGTCCATGGCTGCCCTCCCGCAGGGAGGATAGCAGTGGGAGTGCGGAAGAAAAGAGCCAAGTGGGAGAAGGCCCTCCACCCGGCCTCCCCCTCACGAGGGGGAGGTGAAGAGGGCGACACACCTGATCGGTCCCTCCCCCCTCTCAGGGGGAGGTTAGGTGGGGGTCCCCGCCACCCGCCGCACCCGCTCCAGATACCCCGCCAGCCTCCCTGCCCCCGCGTCCTTGATCCCGCCAAACCGCGTCACCCGCACCGGCTTGATGCCGCAGAACTGCAGGGTCGCCGTCTTCATCGCCGTCACATCGGCATTGCGATAGGCCAGGAGCGTATAGAGGTTGGGCGCATCCGAGGTGGTGATGAGATGGGCCGAGCGGCCCCCGAGCAGCTTGTCCCAGAGCGGCCCTTCCGCATGCGGTTCGAAGGCGAAGCCGGGCAGCAGCACCCGGTCGAAAAAGCCCTTGAGCAGGGCCGGCGTCGCGCCCCACCAGAGGGGATAGACGATCACCCAGTGCTCGCACCAGCCGATCAACTCCTGCGCCCGCACCAAGTCCGGCTCCAGCGGCTGGACCGCCTTGTAGCCCCGATGCAGCACCGGATCGAAGCGGAGCGCGCCGAGATCCTGCCGCTCCACCTCGTGTCCCGCCGCCCGCGCCGCCGCTTGGTAGGCGTCGGCGATGGCGCCGCAAAAGCTCTCCCGGTCGGGATGCCCCAGGGTCAGATAGATCCGCATTGCCCGCCCTCCATTCGCCTTACCTCACCCCATAGCGCCTCACGCCGCCTTGACCCAGCGCAATTGCGAACGTGATCATCTCCCCTCTGGACTCCTGCCCCGCCGCCACTCTAGAACAAAAAGAGAACATACAGCAGCCGATCCCCCGAGTCCCGACCATGCTCACCTTCACCACCGATCTTGCCGGCCGCACCCAGCGCGACATTCCCCTCACCCCTGCCGAAGCGCTCGAACTGCACCAGCGCGGCTTCCGCTTCGCCGAGTTCAACCCCGAACAAAACCGCTTCCGCCTGTCCCAGCCCTATGAGCTGGTGATGATCCCCGAAAAGGGCGTGCTGACCATCCGCCAGTGAACGGCCGGGTACCCGCCCCCCAAACCGCCCACGCCTGCCCCACACCCCCCACCCCCGGTGTCACCCCGGCCCTGGGCCGGGGCCCATCCCGAGATCTCTCATCCGGCGCGATGCCACAGAACACCCCCACCCAGCCTCCCCCTAGGAGGGGGAGGTGAAGAGGGGCTCAGTGCCCAAACCAGAGTGGAGCCGTCCCTCCCCCTCCTAGGGGAGGCTAGGTGGGGGTCTCCACCACCCAAACTTACCCACTTATCCATCTTATCCCCCTCCCCAAAACCTGCGTTACACTCCCCTCCATTCCCCCGCAGGAGCGGCGCTGCAGCGACCAGACAGGCGGGTGGAACCACGGGACTCTGGGGAGATCGCCCCCGGAGTGGGTCCGAGCGGTGTTGGTCGGATATACGCCTCTCCCTGCCTGCTTTGGGGAGACGCAACACCAGCTGGTCCGGCAAATCCCGGCTAACCCCGAGGCGAAGTCGTCTCACCTACTACCAATCCCAAGAGGCGGCGTCGCCTCGGGGTCCGCTCCACCTTTGAGCAACCGCAGCGCCCCGCGCGTGCGGCGCGCCCGCCTATCCGGTTGGATCACCCCCCGCCACAAAAAATCCCGCGCAACCTCCCGCCTTGCCAGCCGTTCGCCTCCCAGATTTTCCGAGAACTCAAGGAGAGCGCCACCATGGCCACCGATCTCAGCGAGACCGACAAGACCGCAGCCGAAGTCCAGGACCGCATCTGGGAGCTGATGGACAAGATCAACTTCGCCATGTTCACCACGTGGGACGGCCAGCGCCAGCGCTCGCGCCCCCTCGCCGCGCGCCCCGAGCGCGCCCGCCATGCCATCTATTTCCTGGTGGACGAAAGCGGCCACAAGAACGACGAACTCGAGCGCTTCCCCTTCGTCTCGCTCGCCTTTGCCGATAATCCCGGCCACAAATATGTGGTGGTCTCGGGCCGCGCCGAGCTCAGCAATGACCGCCAGAAGATCAAGGATCTCTGGACCGGCTTCGACAAGGCCTGGTGGGACAGCCCCGAGGACCCAGCCATCCGCCTCATCACCGTGACGCCCGAGGATGGCGAGCTGTGGGATAGCCCCGGCCGCGCCGTCGCTGCTGCCAAGATGCTGGCCGCCGCCGTCACCAATGGTCGCCCGGACATGGGCGACAACGCCAAGGTGGGTATCTAAACCGATGCTGGCGGCGCAGCCCTTGCGTCGCCGCATTCCCTTGTAGAATAGGAGAGGTTTCCCGGAGCCCGCCCGATGCGCCCCACCCGCCCCCTTGCCCTCGCTGCCCTCGCTGTGCTGGCGTTTGCCGCGCCCGCCCAGGCGCTCACCATTACGGCCCGCGTGTCGGGCGGTGACATCGCCGTGCGCTCCGGCCCCGGCAGCGGCTATGGCGTGGTCGCCCGCATTCCCGATGGCACCGAGATCCCGATCGACCAGTGCACGCAAAACGACAGCGATTCCCGCTGGGGCAGCTGGGGCGATGCCGGCGTGCCCCTGCGCGGCGCCAATGCCACGCAATGGTGCCGCATCCCCGATTATGGATGGGTCGACCGCTCCTGGATCGTCGGCCGGGGCCTGGTCAATGTCACCCCGCCCGATTTTCTCGGCCCGGGCTGGTAGCTAGAGCCAGCCACCCAGCTCCCGCCGCACCATGGCTTCGATCATGTCCATGCCGGCGGGACTATCGTTGAGGCAGGGAATATAGGCGAACTCTTCGCCACCCGCCTCCATAAAGGTCTCCTTGCCCTGCATGGCGATTTCTTCCAGCGTCTCGATGCAATCGGCCGAAAACGCCGGCGCCAGGATCGCCACCTTCTTCACACCGTTTTTGGGCAACTCTTCCAGCGTCACATCGGTATAGGGCTCCAGCCACTGCGTTGGCCCGAACCGGCTCTGGAAGGTGACCATCAGCTTTTCCTTGGGCCAGTCCAGATACTCCCGCACCAGCCGCGTGGTCTTGTAGCACTGGCAGTGGTAGGGGTCGCCGCGCTTGAGATACTCCACCGGCATGCCATGGTAGGAGGTGATCACCACATCGGGCTCGAACGGCAGCGCCGCCACGCCGTCACGGATGGAATCGCCCAGCACCTGAATGTATTTGGGATCCTCGAAATAAGCTGGTGCCGTCCGCACCGCCGGCTGCCAACGCATGGTTTGGAGTGCATCGAAGGCCTTGTCATTGGCCGTCGCCGTCGTTGTCGCCGAGTATTGCGGGTAGAGCGGTACGAGGAGAATCTTTTGGCAGCCCTGCTGCTGCATCCGATCCAGCACGCTTTTGGTAGAGGGATTGCCATAGCGCATGGCGAAATCCACCACCACGCCATCTTCCGCCATCCGTTCGGCGAGCTTTTCGGTCTGCGCCCGCGTGATCACCCGCAGCGGGCTTTCATTGCGCTCCTTGTCCCAGATCTGCGCATAGGCATGTCCGCTCTTTTGCGGCCGAAACGACAGGATCACGCCGTTGAGTATGGGCCACCAGACCAGCTTGTTGGTCTCGATCACGCGCGGGTCCGACAGGAATTCCTTGAGATAGCGCCGCACGCTTAAGTAATCGGTGGCGTCGGGCGTACCTAGATTGAGGAGGACGACGCCAATCTTTTGCTGGGGAACGGGAGGATGGTCGGGCGGCGCGTGACGAGGCTGGTTCTGGTTGGACATGGCTGCCGGTTTGGAAAGCTTCTAGACTGCCGCACCATTAACCACTCCCACGGCCACCGCAAGGCGGCGATGGGTCGCGTTACAGGCTGGCGATCAACAGCACAGTGCCAAAGCCGAGGACCGCGCAGGCACCCAGCAGTTCGAGCCACCAGACCACACTCCCCGCCAGGGGGGTATCAAGCCCACCCACCCGCGCGGCGAGGCCCTTGGCCATGACAGCCACCGTCGCGAGCAGCGCCACGGTGACCGCCGTCCCCACGCCCATCAGGAAAACGGCGGCGATGCCAGCCGGTAGCAAGCCTTGCGAGAGAGCGAATACCAATACCACCAAGGCCCCCGAACAGGGCCGCAGGCCCACAGCGAACACCACCGCCAATTGTTCCCTCCATCCGCGTTCCGCGGCTTCGGGCGTCACCACATGCATGTGATCGTGATGATCATGGTCGTGATGATGGTGATCATGAGAGTGGGAGTGGTGATGATCCTGGCCTGCATGCAGATGGGCACGGGCGCGCTCGGTCATATCGGGTTGATGCCCATGGGCATGGTCCCAGCCAAACGCCTTGCGCGCGATCAGCCACAGCCCCAGCAGCACCACCAGCGCGTAGGATACAATCTCCACCCACCGCGCGGCCTCCCCCATCGCCATGCTGCTGAGACCCAATAGGCCAGCCGCCACGACAACAAAGCCCACCGCGACTAGCGACTGCAACATGGCCGATGCAACGCTCAGCAGCACCCCGCGCCGCAATTGCCGCTCATTGGCCAGCACATAGGAAGAGATCACCACCTTGCCGTGCCCTGGCCCAGCAGCATGGAAGACGCCATAAAGAAAGCTCAGGCCACCCAGCACCCAAAATGCCGTCCAGTCGGTCTGCAGCTCTTCGAGTGCTCCCGTCAGGGCGCCATAGAACTGCCGCTGCTGGTTCTGCAGCCAGCCGAAAAAGCCGGTCCGCGGCATGGGTAGACCAATCTCAGGTGGTGGTCCGCCGAATGGGGTTGCCGGCCGCGCTTGCGCCACCTGGTTGACCGCGTCAAGCGCGGACGCCGCCGGGGGGACCACACCGTCGCAGTTCACGACGATCAGCCCTTGGGTGCCACGCATCGCTGCGGCCAGATCCGGTGGCAACTCAAGAACCTCCGGCCCCAACGCATAAAGGCGTTCTTCCACTGCAGGGTCCATCGGCTTGGGCGGCTCGACCTGGACCGCGCAGCTTTCGGGAGCATTCTCCAGCGAAACGTCGGCGCCGTCAGCTACGGTGATCGCAACATAGTATTCCGGGTCATAGACGGCGAGCTCGAATGGCCCCCTCACCGGCTGCGGCGCCTGCCCAGTGAGGGAATAGCTGAGCGTGGTGCGCCCATTCTCAAAGACCATCTGCTGGTCGCCGAGCGGGCTGAACTGCATCGGCGCATTCGCGGCGCCGGCATAAGTATAAAAGCCGTAATCGGCCAAGCCGATCATGTTCTCGTCGGCCAGCTCCTGCAGTTCGTCCGAAGAGGTCTCGCCATCGCCATTGGTGTCGAGCCCCTGCACCATCCAGGCAGAGAAAGCCGAGTCGAACGTCCAATCATGCCGCAGGCCGCTGACATGGCCGGCGTCATCGAAGACAACAGCGACCTTGGCGTCGATAAAGATGTGCGGATGGGCGAGGGCCCCCGCGGTCAATCCGAGGAAGCAAAGGCCGAACGCTGCCAGCCGGCGCCCAAAACGAGGGAACGTCACGATCTGCTCAATCCGCCCAAATTCAAGTGATGGGATGCCGCTGGAACCACTCGACCAAATGGTCGATCAGTGCCCGCACCTTGCCCGCCAAATGCCGCCGGTGCGGATAAACCGCCTGCAACGTCTGCCCCGTGGGCAGGAAATCCTTGAGCACTGGCACCAATTCCCCTCGTGCGACCACAGGATCGGCAAGGTAGGAAGGCAATACGACAAAACCGAGTCCCATCACTGCCGCCGTTCGTGCCGCCAGCGGCGAGTTCACCCGCAGCGGACCAGTGACGGGCACTGAAATGGTCTTGCCATCTTCGGTGAACCGCCAATTGGATTGCCCCTGCAGATTGACATCGACAACGCAGGGCAGATGCCGCAAATCTTCGGGGTGCTGGGGGGTGCCATGCGCCTTCAGCAGTTCGGGGGATGCGCCCACCACCACATGCATGTCGGCAATCTTGCGCGCAATCAGCGAGGAGTCGGCGAGCGTCGAGATGCGCAGCGCCACGTCGATTCCCTCATCGACGAGATCGACGTAACGATCTTCGAGCCGCAGATCGAGCGTCACCTTGGGGTGCTGCTTGAGATAGTCGTAGATGGCCGGCGCTAGGGAATCCTCGCCGAAATTACGGGGCGCCGACACGCGCAACAAGCCACGCGGTTCGGCCGTCTGCTCAGTTATGGTCGCATCGAGATCATCGAGTTGCTGCAGGAGGCTGCTGGCCTCTCGGTAATACGCCTCGCCCGCTTCAGTCAGGCTGAGCTTGCGGGTGGTCCGGTTCATCAACCGCACACCGAGGTAATCCTCGAGATCGGTGACATATTTGCTGAGGAGCGCCTTGGACCGGCCATGCTGTCGAGCAGCCGACGAAAAGCCTCCGGCGTCGAAGACCTGAACGAAAGCGCGGATGCGGGCCAGGTCCTGCGTCATACCATCCTGCGGCACCGGGAGAATGCCCGACGCATATCCGATATGAGCCACGTGAACAACAACGTGCCTTGGCCGTTGCACGATTAACGATAGGATTGGAACACCAATCGACGTAGCGGAGGAGTTCAGACTATTTTCCCACCTATGGCCAAACCCTCATCCCGGTCCGCGTTGTACCGACTTATTCAAGCCGGGCAGCTGGCGCATAAGGCGCTGCTACAGCCCTTGCTGGAGCGCGGGCTGGAACCCGGAGACGATGCCGTCCTGTTCGAACTCGGCCGCTCTGGTAAAACCGAAACCGATCTGGCCCACGAGTTGGGCGCGACCCCTGAGTCTCTGGCACCCCGCCTGGCCCGGTTGGCGGAGCGCGAACTGATCACCCGCCAGGCGGTGGGACCGGAGCTCGCCCCCGGAGTGGCGCTCACCGAACGCGGTACGCGCATTCGCAACCATCTGGCCGACCACTGGGCGCAGCTGGAGGAAGCCCTCCTTGGCGAGCTCAAGCCCAAGCATCGTGATCGGCTCACCGACACGCTGAAGCGGTTCGTGGATCTGCTCCGCCTCTAGCCATAGGCAACCTGCCCAGAGCGGATGCGTTCACTGGCTAATCGCTGGACCAGCGTCTCAACAATCCATTCAGGTTCCGTTCATGCGAGAAGGTTTTGAGTTCCCTCCAAAGGCACGAAGTGCCTAGGGAAAGGAGATCTAGAATGGCTTTGACCAAGAAGTTCGTTACGGGCGCTCTTGCTGGCTTGACCCTTCTTGCCGCGACGGGAGCCGCCATGGCGGCGCCAGCGGCGGCTACCGCCAATGTGAATGTCCGCTCCGGTCCCGGCACCGGCTACGGCGTTGTGGATGTCCTCCGCCGCGGCGAACGGGTCGACGTCCAGAACTGCCGTGGTAGCTGGTGCTACATCGAAAAGCGTGGCCCCGATGGCTGGGTTTCTGCCAACTATCTCAGCCGTGGCGGCGGCTGGCATGATGATGACAATTGGGATGACGGCTGGTCTCCCCGTCCCCCGCGCCCGCCGCGTTGGGATGATCAGTATCCACCCCGGCCGCCGCACTGGGATCCTCGGCCACGGCCACCGCACTGGAATCCACGTCCGCGGCCGCATTATCCTAGCTACCCCAGCTATCCGCGACGCCCCGACAGCAGCGTCTGCTTCAACGGTGCGAACGGCTCCTTCTGCGTCGGAAACTAAGCCTGAGCGCCGCCTTCGGGCGGCGCTTATTCCACCCGCAGCCGTTCGATATCGATACCGCGCCGCTCCAGCGGCTCCCGCGCCCGGCGGGTCAAATACTCGTTGAGTCCGTAGCCCACCACGGCGCCCACCACCAAAACGATCGCAAAGCCCCGCAAGCCATCCTGCTCGGCGGCGATGAACGAACTCACCAACGTCGCCACACCGGTGCCGATCAGCACCCAGCCCCGGCGTTCCTTGGCGATCTTGAGGTTGCGGGCGCCCGAATGCAGCAAATCGCGCAATTCCAGATCGCTCATGGCCGCGAGATCCGGATTGCGCCGCTCGCGTCGGATGGTCTCGATATAGGCGTCGACCCGGCGCATCGTGAGCGCCTCCCGCTTGTCGGTGCCTTTGCCGCCGCCGGTCAGCACCTTCCAGCCGCCGGCAACCAGCAGCAGCACCAGCGCAATTTCAATCAGCCAGATCATCGCCGCCCCTCCGGTTTCGCTTACCGGCTGACATGTCCCCCGGCAGCGTGGAGTTCAAGGCCAAAGAGTGATCCTTCCGCACCAATCCTTCGTAGAAGCTGAAACAGCGGGGCACCACATTCATGACCAAATACCTCATCCTCTATGCGGCTTGCGCCCTGATCTTTTTCCCGCTCGACTTCATCTGGCTCTCGACCATGGGTAAAGGTCTCTACCAGCGTGAGCTTGGAGACCTTCTCCTTCCCAATCCAAACCTGGCCATCGCCGGGCTTTTCTACCTTGCCTACCTTATCGGCGTGGTCATCCTCGTTGCTGCGCCAGCGGAGGGTGACGTCGTCAAGGCGCTGCTGCTTGGCGCAGTGCTCGGCTTTGTCGCTTACGGCACCTATGATCTCACTAATCTGTCGACCGTGCGGGGGTTCAGCCCCTTGGTGGCAACGATCGATATTGCCTGGGGCACGGCGCTCACTGCCGCCAGTGCCGCAGGAGGGGTGTGGATCAGCCAGTTCTTCGTCTAATCACTCCGTCCCCGGCATCGCTGTCGCAGCAGCGACCGTGGTCCGTTTCTGCCGTTCGCGCGCCATCACCACCAGCCCGGCGCCGACGATCACCGCACCACCGATCAAGGCAATGCCATCGATCCACTGACCGAACACCACGATGCTGAGAAAGATCGCCCAGGGCAGAGAAAAATAGTTGAAGGGCTGCACCACGCTTGCCGGGGCCATAGACAAGGCAAACACCATCAGCCCGTGGCCGGCGCAGGTGGTCACCATCATGGTGAAAACCAGCGCCACATCGGTCCAGGACATGGGTTGCCAGAAGAATACCCCCACGACACTCGAGAGCAGGAGACCGATAATCCCGGTGTACGCCATGCTGGTGGCGGCCGTGTCGTACTGGCTGACCTTTCGGGTGATGACGATATAAAGCGAGTAGAGCGTCGCCGAGAGCACGGCAAAGAACAGCCCCCAGTCAAGTGGCAAGCCGCCCGGACGCACAATCACCATCGCCCCGAGAAAGCCCACGCCCACCGCCGTGAATCGGAAAATGCCCACCTTCTCTCCAAGCAAAGGAATGGCAAAAAGCGTCACGAGGAGCGGATAAACCAGCGAGATCGCCTGCAACTCACCCAGCGGCACCGTTTGCAGTGCCCGCGCGAAGCACCAGATCTCAACGATCAACAGAGTTGCCCGCAGCAGCTGCCACCCCGGCGCCCCGGACGAAAGCGCCTGCCGCAGCGGCGCTTGCCGCAGCACCAGGATCAGCGAAAAGGCAGCTACGCCCCAAAACCGCATCATCGTCACCTGGAAGGGCGAATAGGTCTGCACCAGAAATTTGGAAATGGCGTCCTGAATGCCGAAGATGATGATGGTGATAATGGTAAGAAGGATTGCCCGGCTGATATTGTCGGTGCGGGTGATGCCGATGCTGGACATTGGTTTTGGGCCGGAAGAAGTGGTGTTCCAAGGGGTAGCTGAACGGCTTGCTGCACGCCAGTCCGATCCGCCTGCCGCCGCAATTTGTCAGCAGCCAACCGCTAACCTGCAGTTGGCATTTGCCTCGCCGTTCACTATCTGTGCGCTTGTTCCAGATGTTTCGCTGCGGTGTTTTCTCCGCTCCCAGGTCCCCGCCCGCCCATGATCGTCCAGCAGCCGTCCTCACCTGTGCCTGTCGCCCTCGTTACCGGGGCGAGCGACCGGATTGGCGCGACCATCGCGCGACGCTTGGCGACAGCCGGTTTTGCCGTGGTCATCCACTATCGGTCCGACGAAGCCGGAGCACGGGCGGTGCGGCAGGACATCGTTGAAGCTGCCGGCCAGGCAGAGATCATCGGAGCAGATCTTGCCGACCGTGCGCAGCGGCGTGACCTCATTAGCCGCGCCAGCGGGCTCTTCGGCCCGCTCACCACTCTCGTCAACAACGCCTCTCTCTTCGATCCCGACAGCGCCTTGGATTTTGACGAGGCCCTATGGGATCAGCACTTTGGCATCCATGCCGAAGCGCCGCTCTTTCTGGCTCGCGATTTTGCCAATCAGTTGCCTGAGGGTGCCAAAGGCAATGTGATCAACATTGTCGATGAACGCGTGCTGCACCTCTCGCCCGCCTATTTCACCTATTCGCTCTCCAAGGCGGTGCTCTGGAATGCCACCCGCACGTTGGCCCAGACGCTCGCTCCCGCAATTCGAGTCAACGCCATAGGTCCTGGGCCGGTCTTGCCGCATAGCCGACAGAGCGATGAGGAGTTTGCCGCTTCGGTGGCGGCCTTGCCGTTGCAGCGTCACGCTGGTCCTGATGCCATAGCCGATGGCGTGCTGTTCCTGCTGCGCACACCCTCGATGACCGGGCAAATGCTGGCACTCGATGGCGGCGAGCACCTCGAATACCTGCCCAAGAGCAAGCCCACACCACGCGCATGACCGAGACCCCTTCCAGAAGCGGTCATGAGGTTATTCGGGAGTTCGTCCGCACCCTGCCCGCCGCGCCCGGCGTCTATCGCATGATCGATGCCAATGGCGAGGTCATGTATGTGGGCAAGGCGCGCAACCTCAAGGCGCGCGTCACCAACTATACCCGTCCTGAAGGCCTCGAACTGCGCCTCCAGCGCATGATCGCGGCGACCGTCAGCATGGAGTTCGTCCGGACCGAGACCGAGTCCGAGGCGCTGCTGCTTGAAGCCAATTTGATCAAGCGCTTGAAGCCGCGCTTCAACGTATTGCTGCGCGACGACAAGAGCTTTCCCTATATCCTCATCGCCACCGATCACGAGGCGCCCGAACTCACCAAGCATCGCGGCTCGCGCCGCCGCAAAGGTCACTATTTCGGCCCCTTTGCCTCCGCCACGGCGGTGGGCCGCACCATCACCAGCCTGCAAAAGGCATTCCTGCTGCGCAATTGCTCGGACAGTTTCTACGCGGCTCGCACCCGCCCCTGCCTCATGCATCAGATCAAGCGCTGTGCTGGGCCCTGCACGCGCGAGGTATCGCTTGAGGACTATGGCGAACTGGTCGACGAAGCGCGTCAGTTCCTCTCGGGCAAGTCGCAAAACGTTCGCGACCACATCCAGCAGGAGATGAACCAGGCCGCCGAACAGCTGGACTTCGAGCGCGCCGCCCTGTTGCGGGATCGTCTTTCCGCGCTTTCGCTCATCCAGTCTCAAGGCGGGGCTAGTGCCCGCACCGTTGAGGAGGCGGACGTCTTTGCCATCCACCACGAGGGCGGGCAGTTCTGCGTCCAAGTGTTCTTTTTCCGAGCCTACCAGAACTGGGGTAACTACCCCTATCGACCCCGCGCAGATGCGAGTCTGAGCGACATCGAGGTGCTGGAGGCCTTTATCGGCCAGTTTTACGAGAACCGCACGCCTGCCCGGCTGGTGCTGGTCAGCCATGACCTGGCAGAACCGGAGGTCATGGAAGAGGCTCTATCCACTCGCGCCGGTCGCCGCGTCCACATCGAGGCGCCAAAGCGGGGCGAAAAGCGCGATCTTGTCCAGCATGCGCTCAACAATGCCCGGGAGGCGCTTGGCCGGCAGATGGCGGAAGGCGCCACCAATCGCAAGCTGCTCGAGGGCGTCGCCAATTGCTTTGGTCTCGACGAGCCGCCGCGCCGCATCGAGGTTTACGACAACTCCCACATTTCTGGCACCAACGCGGTGGGCGCGATGATCGTGGCCGGTGAGGAAGGCTTCTCCAAGAAGCACTACCGAACCTTCAACATCAAATCGACCGACATCACTCCCGGCGACGATTTCGGCATGATGCGTGAAGTGCTGACTCGCCGGTTTACCCGCCTCGCCAACGAGAGCGAGGATGAAGACGAGGACGAGGTCAGCGGCATGCCCGACTGCCCTGACGTCGTCCTCATCGATGGCGGCGTTGGACAACTCAATGCTGTGCGCCAGGTCATCGCCGAAATGAACCTGCCCAAGGATGTGACCTTTATCGGCATCGCCAAGGGCGAGGATCGCGACGCCGGCCGCGAGAAATTCCACATGGAGGGCAAGGAGCCTTTCATGCTGCCCCATCGTGACCCGGTGCTCTACTATGTGCAACGCCTGCGCGACGAAGCCCACCGTTTTGCCATAGGCACGCACCGGGCTCGCCGCAAGAAAGAGCAGATCAAGAACCCGCTCGACGAGATCGAGGGCATCGGCCCCACCCGCAAGCGTGCCCTGCTCAATCACTTCGGCTCAGCCAAGGCCGTCGGCCGTGCCAGCCTCAACGATCTCGAAGCCGTCCCGGGCATCTCCAGCGCCATGGCCCAGCTGATCTACGACCACTTCAACGCCAGCCGCTAACGAGCTCCATCGGCCACAGAGTGGAGCCCGCGTCCTGCCCCTCCCGGGGAGAGGTCAGGCGGGGGCAAAATTTTCGAGTGAACCAAGACTCGACAATCCATCTGATCTCCCGCTATGCTTCTGCCATGATCACCGTCGCGACCTTCTCGTTTTGGTATTTTAGCTATCCGCTCCCGGCGGAGGCTACCGCGCGCTTGATCTGATCTCACACGATAAGACCAAACCCGAAGCCCGCCGCCCGACCTCCGAGGCGGCTTTTTTGTTGGCCGCCTCCCCAGGAAAAATCCCGAGGAGACCACCAATGCTCAAATCCACCGACGACCTGCGCATCACCGAAATAAAACCGCTGACCACCCCTATCGAGGTCATGCGAACCCATCCGCGCACCGACGCCGCGACCCGCACCGTGATCGCCGCACGTCATGACTTCCATAATATCATCACCGGTCAGGATGATCGGCTGGCGGTGGTTGTCGGCCCCTGCTCTATCCATGATCCCGCCGCGGCGCTGGACTATGCCAAGCGCCTAGTGGTGCTGCGCAAGTCCCTGGGCGACCGGCTGGAGATCATCATGCGGGTATATTTCGAAAAACCCCGTACCACCGTTGGCTGGAAAGGTCTTATCAACGACCCTAATCTCGACGGCAGTTTCGCCATTGATCAAGGACTTCATATCGCCCGCGACCTGCTCCTCCAGATCAGCAATCTGGGCCTGCCCGCCGCCTGCGAATTCCTCGACATGACAACCCCACAATACATTGCCGACCTCGTCAGTTGGGCCGCCATCGGCGCCCGGACCACGGAATCGCAGATCCACCGTGAACTGGCATCGGGCCTCTCCTGTCCCGTCGGATTCAAAAACGGCACCGATGGGAATGTGAAGATCGCCCTCGACGCGGTCAGCTCGGCCGGCCAGCCGCATCATTTCATGGCCGTCACCAAGGATGGTCGCTCGGCGATCGCGGCGACTAGTGGCAATCCCGACTGCCACATCATTCTGCGCGGCGGCAAAACGACCAACTACGATGCCGCCAGCGTCGAAGCTGCCGCCGCTGCAGCCAAAAAGGCGGGCGTGAATTCAGCCATCATGATTGATGCGAGCCACGCTAACTCCAGCAAGAAGCCCGAGAACCAGCCCCTAGTGCTGGCGGATGTCGGCCAGCAACTGGCCGCAGGTGAGCGCCGCATCATCGGCGTGATGGTAGAGTCCAACCTGGTCGCCGGACGGCAGGACCTCGTGCCTGGCCAAGATCTAGTCTACGGCCAGTCCATCACCGATGGTTGCATCGACTGGAATACCACAGTCACCGCTCTGGAGGATCTCGCCCGCGCCGTCGAGCGACGCCGCTCTGTCACCAGCAGGGCCGTCGCCTAGCTCCCGCCGAAAGCACCTTCCTCCCTCCCCCTCTCAGGGGGAGGGTCGGGGCGGGGGTTACTTCTAAGGTTGGGGCGAGCGAGAGAAGCAACCAACAGCGCCGCAGTGGCTTGACCCCCAAACATCCATCCTGTTCTGTCGGTCCATGGCCCAAAACCCGCTGCTACTCATCCCCAATCAGATCACCATCGCCCGTATATTGGCGATCATTCCGATCGTTGCGTTGGTGATGGCGGATGACCCCATCATGCGGCTCATCGCACTCGTGCTCTATGTGGTCGCAGCGGCATCCGACTGGGTCGACGGCTATCTAGCACGGGCCTGGGACCAGGGCTCCCCGCTCGGGCGCATGCTTGATCCAATCGCTGACAAGATGCTGGTTGGTATTCTCGTTACGGCGCTCGCCTGGGATGGTAGCTTCTCGGCCCTGGATATGATCCCTGTCGTGGCCATCCTCTTCCGCGAGCTTTTTATCCCCGGCCTGCGCGAGTTTTTGGGCAATGCCCAAGTCGTTCTCCACGTGACGAACCTCGCTAAGTGGAAGACCACCATTCAACTGGTTGCCCTCGCAATGGTGCTGCTCGAAGGTGTTTTCCCCGCCATCTGGCTGCTCAGCGACGCCTTGCTTTGGCTCGCCGGCATTTTGACTCTCTGGACCGGGATCGACTATTTCCGCTCCGCCTGGCCGCACCTTTCGGAAACCGCGAAGTGAAAATCCTCTATTTCGCCTGGCTCCGCGAACGCCTCAATCGCGGGGAAGACGAGGTAACACCGCCTCCGAGTGTCACCACCATTGCAGACCTTCTCAATTGGCTCGCCAACCAGGACGAAGCCCTTGCGCTCGCCCTCGCCAACCCTGCGCAGTTCAAAGTTTCGCTCGACGCTCGGATCCAGCCGCACGACGCACCGATCGCCGGAGCCTCGACCATCGCCATTCTGCCCCCCATGACGGGCGGGTGAGATGAGCGTCACCATCACCGGCGCCCCCTTTGACCCCGGCGCGCTCAGCAACGCATTTCTCGCGCAAAGCGACAGCGCCGGTGCCGCCGTGACCTTCACCGGCATCGTCCGCTCTACACCGGATCGGCCTATCACCGCCCTGATCCTCGAATGCTATGTTGAACTGGCCGAAAACGAGATCGCCACCCTGCGCGCGGAAGCCATAAAACGTTTCGCCTTGCTCGATGCCAGCATTGTGCATCGCCATGGTCGCTTGCTGCCCGGCCAGCCGATCATGCAGGTCATGACCCTGGCCTCCCATCGGCAGGCTGCCTTCGATGGCGCACAGTTCCTGATGGACTATCTCAAGACCGACGCCCCCTTCTGGAAACAGGAGGAGACTGCCGCCGGCACGGATTGGGTCGAGGCCAAGCCGGATGACGATGCCGCCCGGCAACGCTGGACATGAAAAAGCCGGGCATGAACCCGGCTTTTCGAAGCAGGTAGTGGGGGCAGATTACTCCGCGGCGGCCCGCTTGGGTTGCACTTCCGCTGCATAGGCGTCGATCAATGTACGGCAGCCCTCGCCCGGTGCGAACTTGAACTCGCCGATCTCGCTGACTGGCGTAACTTCCGCCGCGGTGCCGGTGAGGAAGCACTCGTCGAACTGGCTGAGTTCTTCGGGCATGATGTGCCGCTCGGTCACCGTGTAGCCATTGCGCTTGGCCAGATCAATCAGCGTCTGCCGGGTGATGCCGTTCAGGAAGCAATCCGGTGTCGGCGTAGTGATGTCCTTGCCCTTGATGAAGAACACGTTGGCACCGGTCGCCTCGGCGACATAGCCGCGATAGTCCAGCATCAGCGCGTCGGCATAGCCGTTGGCCATGGCCGCATCCTTAGAGAGCGTGCAGATCATGTAGAGACCAGCAGCTTTGGCAGAAGACGGAATGGTCTCCGGGCTTGGACGCTTCCACTTGCTCCATTCGAGCCGGATGCCCTTGAGTTTCTCCTCCACCGAGAAATAGCTCGGCCAGATCCAGGCGGCGATCGCCAGATGCACCGTGTTGTTGCGCGCCGGAACGCTCAGTTCCTCCGAGCCGCGCCAGGCAACCGGCCGCACATAGGCGTCGACCAGCCCATTCTTCTCAAGCACCAGCCGCTTGGCGGCTTCAATCTCGTCGGCGGAATAGGGGATGGTGAAGTCGAGAGTCTTGCCCGAGCGGATCAGCCGCTCCGTATGTTCGCGCGACTTGAAAATTTCCCCACCATAGGCCCGTTCGCCCTCGAAAACGGAACTGGCATAATGCAGCCCGTGCGTCAGCACGTGGATCTTTGCATCCTTCCAGGGTTTGAGTTCGCCGTCGAACCAGATCCAGCCGTCGCGCTGGTCCATTGGCAGGCCTGCCATGATCCTCTCCCGAGTCTTGTATCTACATGCCACCGCTCGTGGCCATTGGCTCCAATCCTGCCCCAAGCCCAAGCCCTTGGCAAACCACAATGGCTTTGGGATAAGTCGAGATCGTCGTCCAGTGGAAAGACAATGGCAGCGCTCCAAAAAAATGTCAACAAGGCTGACATAATTTCTGACCTGCCCGTCGGCGGGTCCCTGCCCCTGGACATCATGGGCTTGTTCTTCTTTGCCTATCGAGATTTTACTGGCGACGCCGACGCTTTGCTGGATCGGCAAGGCTTCGGACGCGCTCATCATCGCGTGCTCTATTTCGTCAATCTGCGGCCAGGCATGCCCGTTGCCGACCTCCTCGACATCCTCAAGATCACCAAGCAAAGTCTTGCCCGCGTGCTCCGCCAGTTGATTGACAACGGCTATGTCGAGCAGAAAACCGGGCAGTCCGACCGCCGCCAGCGCCTGCTTTATGCCACCGACAAAGGGCGGCAGTTCTTCTCGGCTCTGTCGGCCACGCAAGCCAGCCGCATCAATGCCGCTATGGCCAGTCTTCCACCCGAATCCCGCCGAGTGGTGAACCGTTTCCTCGTCGGCATGGTCGAACCGGGCGACCGGGCGGTCCTGGATAGACTCAATCTGACCGCGGGCCTATGATCGCTCCCCGTGTTGAGGGGCACGGGGGCAGATTATGAACGCAGTGGGAAACCCGTCCGGCGAGGTCGTGTTGACCTCGGCCGAAAGAATACACCTGCAACTGCATGCCGAGGCCGACGCCTTGGTCGCCGAAGCGCTCCGGACCAGCAGGTTCGATCTGCTTGTCGATGCCGAGGCGCTGCTGACAACGGTTCTGACGGCGCCCGACCTCCCCGACCCGAGCCCTGCCCGCACACGGCTCCTGGCGGAAATGGGCGCTCTGCTCTGCCTTCGGGCCCGCCATGTCGATGATGCAGATCGCGCCAAGCGGCTACTGGTTCGCGCTCGGACGCTCCTGATGAGCGCCCTGGCCGCAAGTTCGCCCGCTTCCACTCAGGAGCGCGCTATCATCCGCGCTAATCTGGCGCTTGTGCACCTACGCAGCCACGACGTGACCGGCGACGGTGCCGAAGCCATGCGGGCCCGGATGTACCTCGAAACAAGCCGCAATATGCTGAGCGCCTGCGGTGATGCGGCGGCAGTTGCCTGGATAGATGCCATGGAAGCCGAACTGGATGGGCCCGGGTCGCGCTAGCTACGCCCCAGTTCCTCGCTCCGGCGTCTCGCCGCCGCCACGGTCCTGTCGATTAAGCTGACTAGGCCATCCTCGGCCATCAACACGCCGAGCCCGGCAGCAGTAGTGCCATTGGGTGAAGTAACGTTCTCGCGCAACACCGCAGGCGCTGCGGGATCGACGTCCAACAGCGCGGCCGCGCCAATCACGGTCTGGCGCGCAAGTTTCTCGGCAACGCCGTTTGGCAGACCCTGCCGGCGACCCGCTTCTGCCAGAGCTTCCACCAGATGGAAAACATAGGCGGGGCCTGAGCCGGAGACGGCGGTTACAGCATCCAGATGCGCCTCGTCGTCGAACCACAGCACGGGACCAGAAGTCCCCAGCAGCGCCTCGGCGCCCAGCCGATCCATTTCGGTCACTTCAGGGCCAGCCACCGCACCAGTAATGCCTTTGCCGATCTGCGCCGGGGTGTTGGGCATGGTGCGCACCACCCGCCCCATGCCGAAGCCGCGCGTCAGCCGGGCTATGTCGATACCGGCGGCGATCGACACCACCAGCGTGGTGGGACCGATTACCGGTGCCAGCCCTTCCATCACCTCGTCGATGATCTGCGGCTTGACCGCCAGCACCAGCACATTGGGAAGGAGACCGTGTGCTTCGGAACTGATCGGCAACTCGTAATCTTGAGCAAAGTCCTGCGCCGCCTGGCCGGGACTGGGGTCAACCAGCACGAGATTGCCTGTTGGCAGTCCACCCTCGAGCCAGCCACGGGCCAGCGCCAGCCCCATCTTGCCGGCGCCCACCAGCATCACGGGGCCGATGGTCTGTAGTGCAGCACTCATGCTTCACCCACTGTTTCGAACATGACGTGGCTCATGGCATCAGCGGCGGTCTTGCCCGCCCAAACCACGAATTGGAACGCCTGGTAGTAAAGGTCACAACTGTCAGTGGCTGAACGCAGCAGCGCCTCGCATTGTTGCGGGGTGACGTCGGCACCACCCGTCAGCAGGTGCGAATTGCGGAACAGGACCACGCCCTCTTTCTGCCAGATGTCGAAGTGGCCGATCCAGAGCTGCTCGTTGATCAATGAAATTAGTTGCTTGATCTCCGCACGCCGGCCCTCGGGCACCTTGAGGTCGAAAGCGCAGGCGATGTGAAGGCTTTCGAGATCCTCCATCCAGTTGAACGACACATGATAGTCGCTCCACCCGCCACGGACAGAAATGGAGATCTCATCGGCGTCTTGCCGCTCGAACGTCCAATCGTTGATCGAGGCGATGTGCTCGATGATATCGACGGGATGCAGATTGCGGTCGGGCTCGGCGAGCAGGAGTGACATCGACGATTATTTCCTGGCAAGGCGTGGTTCAACTGCCGGCCACAAGGGCTGACGCTCGGGTACTCGAAAGGAACTGGCCGCACGCAAGAGCTTACGAATCGTCCCGATGAAGCGACCCTACACCTGACCACTGATTCAGGGGACGGAGGGTGCACCGCGGACGGCAATCTCTTGTGGATGATCGGTCCGCCAGAGTTAACGGAGGGTTAACACCGAGAGCCACCTGAAGCGCCGTAATGCGAACGTGATCTTCATGGCTGGTAAGAAGATGGGGCAGCGCGCCGCCGCGAGGAGGTCAGCAACCTCGAAAAGAGCGGCACAGGTGGTGCGCGCCACCTGTGCCAGATTGAAACAGTGATGGGCGCCTGTCATGCGCGCCCCAAGTCAGCCTCAGCTTGCCTTGACCGGCTTGGCAGCCGGGGTCTTGAGCTCGGCAAGTTCCTTGCGCAACGCATCGATCTCTTCGCCCTGTACCTGCACCAGCTCCCGCAAGGCGTCGAAGTCTTCGCGCTTGACGAGGTCCATGTCGGCAACGAAGCGCTGCGCCTGGGAGCGCACGACGGTCTCGACTTCCCGCCGCATGCCGTCGGCCACACCGGCAGCCTCGTTCACCATCCGACCCAAATCGTCAAAGATCCTGTTATTCTGGTTCATCGCACACCTATCTTGCTGTGGGCACCCGAGTGGCGCGTTTGCCTTGATACTTAGGCCATGGCTGCCGACTTGACCAGAGCGGCATGACCGGCAATGGTCCCGCGCATAGAGTAAATGCAGGAGCAGCCTTGCCTTTTCCCAATATCGATCCGGTTGCCTTTGCCATTGGTCCGTTCGCCGTGCGCTGGTACGCGCTGGCATATTTGGCAGGCGTGGGGCTGGGCGCCGTTTATGGCTACCTCCTCCTGCGCAACCCACGGCTGTGGCACGAGGGCAAACCACCTTTCAAGGCACAGGACATCTGGGACTTCGCGTTCTGGACCATGCTGGCCATCGTCCTGGGCGGCCGCGTCGGCTATGTGCTCTTTTACAACTTGCCCTTCTACCTGGAAAACCCGGCACAGATTCTGAATACGCTCGATGGCGGCATGAGCTTCCATGGCGGCATGCTCGGCCTGATGGTCGCGGCAATCCTATTTACCCGCTCCAAGGGCGGCAATTGGCTGAGCTCGCTTGATCTTATCGCTGCTGTGGCCACCATCGGCATCATGCTGGGGCGCTTTGCCAACTACATCAATGCCGAGCTCTATGGGGCGCCCACCACCCTGCCCTGGGGCGTCGTGTTCCCGACCGATCCCTTGCAAACGCCCCGTCACCCTAGCCAGCTCTACGAGGCGCTGCTGGAAGGACTGCTGCTTTTCCTCCTGATCCGGTTCGTCACGCATGTGCTTTATGGCCTGCGCCGTCCGGGGCTCGTCGCAGGTGTCTTTGCCATCGGCTATTCGCTGGCGCGCATCGTCGTGGAGTTCGTCCGGCTGCCCGACGCCCAGATTGGCTATCTCTATAGCGGCTGGCTCACCATGGGTATGATCCTGAGCTTGCCCATGCTCGTGATCGGCATCCTGCTCGTGGTTTACGCGGCAACCCGCAAGGAAGCCTCCCTCCGTCATCCGAGGCCAGCATGAACGAGAGCCCCAGTCTCCCCGAACTCATCGACATGCAGATCCGCACCAACGGGCCCATGTCGCTGGCCACCTATATGGGTCTCTGCCTTACCCATCCCTCCAAGGGCTATTACCGGACCAGCGATCCACTGGGGACCAAGGGCGATTTCGTCACCGCGCCCGAGATCAGCCAGATGTTCGGGGAACTGGTGGGGTTCTTCTTCGTCAATCTCTGGCAGCAGATGGGCAGCCCCAAGGCTTTCACCCTGCTCGAGCTCGGTCCCGGCCGCGGCACGCTGATGGCCGATATGCTGCGTGTGGCCTGCCGCGCCGAGGGGTTTCGAGATGGACTCGACCTGCGCCTCTTTGAAACCAATCCGGCTCTGATCGCCGAACAGAATGCGCGCTTGGAACCCTACGAGCCCAAATGGATCAGCGACTTTGATAAGCTGAGCGCAGAGCCCCTGTTGATCGTTGCCAACGAGTTCTTCGATGCCCTTCCGGTGCGCCAGTTCGTGCGAGCCGAAGACGGCTGGCACGAGCGCATGGTGGGGCTCGATGACAACAAGCGCGTATTCGGTCTGTCGCCCACGCCCATTCCCATGAGCGCCATGCCGGAGGCGGTTGCCGATGCGCCGGTTGGAGCGGTTTTCGAGGTCGGCATCGCTAGCGGCGAGGTGATGTCACGGCTCAGCAAGGCCGTCGCTGTAAAAGGCGGCGCCATTCTTGCCATCGACTATGGCTATGAGCAGACACAGACCGGGGAGACCTTGCAAGGGGTGCGCCGCCATCAATTTGCCGACGTTCTCGAAGCGCCCGGAGAGACCGATCTCTCCACGCATGTGGACTTCGGCGCTTTGAGCACTGTTGCCGCCAATGCTGGCCTGATGGTGCAGCCCCTCACCACCCAGGCCGCATTTCTTCAGCATCTCGGCATCAATGAGCGCGCCAAGGCACTTGCAGTCGCCAACCCAGGCTCGGCAAGCGATGTCGAGCAGGCTCGAGATCGCCTCGTCTCGCCCCAGCAGATGGGCACGCTCTTCAAGGCCTTTTGCGCGGCAAGCCCTGGCCTCGTACCTCCGGGATTTGCACCATGAACGTTCCGCACGAACAAAGCCCCAGCCTGATCGCCATGCCGGACATTCGTCACGCCTTTTTCGGGCGCCAGGGCGGGCTATCGAGCGGCATCTACGCGGGGCTGAACGTCTCGGACACCGGTGGGGATGACCCGGACGTGGTGGCGGACAACCGCAAGCTCATCGCGGCCGCCATGGGTGTCGAGCCGCGGCAGTTCGTGTTGCTCAAGCAAGTTCATTCAACGCGCGTGGTACCCGTCACCGGCCCCCTGACCGGCCAGACAGTGGAAGCTGACGCCATAGTGTCAGCGCGCCGTGGACTGGTGCTTGGCATCATGACCGCTGATTGTACCCCCGTGCTTCTGGCCGACCCGGAGGCGGGCGTTATTGGCGCAGCCCATGCCGGCTGGCGCGGCGCAGCCGAGGGCATCATCGGCAACACCGTCGCCGCCATGCAGGAGCTCGGCGCTACCCCGGCGCGGATTGTCGCAGCGATCGGTCCGACGATCTCCGCACCCAATTATGAAGTCGGGGCCCAGTTCAAGGCCGATTTCCTCGCGCTGCATCCAGATGGCGATGCCTATTTCTCTGTGCCGGAAAGTGGCCGAGATCATTTCGACCTCCCCGGCTTCGTCACGGATCAATTGAGGGCCGCCGGTGTCGAGCGGATCGATCTGGTCGGGGGCTGCACCTATGGCTCCCCCGACAAGTATTTCTCGCACCGACATGCCACGCACCAGGGCACCACGACAGGGCGGCAGATCGCCGTCATCGGCCTGACATGATTCTTTTAGCATGCGCCAAGTGGTGCGTTGCCATGGTTGGGTCGAGCCGCTAAAGCTGCCCGCGAAACTGGATGGTCCGCTTCCT
Organism: Devosia sp. RR2S18; assembly: GCF_030177755.1. Lineage (NCBI taxonomy): Bacteria > Pseudomonadati > Pseudomonadota > Alphaproteobacteria > Hyphomicrobiales > Devosiaceae > Devosia > Devosia rhizosphaerae. Next base: position 1,193,256 of record NZ_CP126539.1, on the reverse strand, counting down.
CCCGGACCCGTTGAGACAGGATCGCACCCATGAAGCTGGTAACCGGCAACTCCAACCGGACCCTCGCCCAATCCATCGCCAGCTACCTTGAGCTTCCCCTGACGAACTGTACGGTCAAGCGTTTCGCTGACAAGGAAGTCTATGTCGAACTGCACGAGAATGTGCGCGGCGAAGACGTCTTCATCCTGCAGTCGACCAGCTTTCCCGCCAATGACAATTTGATGGAATTGCTGATCCTCACCGATGCGCTGCGCCGCTCATCAGCGCGCCGCATCACGGCCGTCCTGCCCTATTTCGGCTATGCCCGCCAGGATCGCCGCGCCACCGGGCGCACCCCAATTTCTGCCAAGCTGGTTGCTAATCTGATCGCCGAAGCCGGGGTCAACCGCGTCATCACGCTGGACCTGCATGCCGCCCAGATCCAGGGCTTCTTCGACATACCCACTGACAACCTCTATGCGGCGCCGATCATCACCCGCGATATTCTCGACAACTACAAGCTCGAGAACACCATGATCGTCTCGCCCGACGTCGGCGGCGTCGCCCGCGCCCGCGCCGTGGCGCAGCGCCTGGGCACCGACCTCGCCATTGTCGACAAGCGCCGCCCAAAGGCCGGCGTATCCGAGGTCATGAACATCATCGGCGACGTCTCGGGTCAGGCCTGCATTCTGATCGATGACATCGTCGATAGTGGCGGCACGCTGGTGAACGCCGCCGAAGCCCTGCTCAAGGCGGGCGCCAAGGAAGTCTCGGCCTATATAACCCATGGCGTTTTGTCGGGAGGCGCCGCCGAGCGCATCGCCTCCAGCAAGCTCAAGGAACTGGTGGTGACGGACTCCATCGAGGAGACCGACGCGACCAAGGCCGCCCCCAATATCCGCCGCATGACCATCGCGCCGCTGATCGGTGAAGCCGTTGCCCGCACCGCCAGCGAGCAATCCGTCTCCAGCCTCTTCGACTAAAACGCCCTAGAAGTAGCGCATTCAAGCGAGTCTGCTTGCCCGCGCTAACCCGTTGCGCTATAGCCCGCGCCATGAAGCGCTCGTCACCCCTGGAGGACGGGCGCGTATGCTGTTGTAGGAATGGCATACACCAACCCAGAATGGATATTTCCATGGCTGAGACCAAGGTGCTCAAGGCACAGGCGCGTGAGGGAGTGGGCAAGGGGGCCGCTCGTGAACTGCGTCGTCAGGGACTCGTTCCCGCTGTTATTTATGGTGACAAGAAGCCCCCCGTCACCGTCGCTGTCCCCTACAAGGATGCTCACAAGAGCATCTATGGCGGTGGTTTTCTGTCCCACATCATCGATCTCGATGTCGATGGCACCAAGCACCGCGTGATCCCACGCGACTACCAGCTCGACGTGGTCAAGGATTTCCCGATCCATATCGACTTCCTGCGCGTCGGCGCCAACACCCGTCTCGACGTTGAAGTGCACGTCACCTTCATCAACGAAGAAAAGAGCCCGGGTCTGAAGCGCGGTGGCACGCTGAACGTCGTCCGCCACACCGTGGAAGTTTCGGTTCCCGCCGACCAGATCCCCGAAGAGATCGTGGTTGACCTTTCGGGCACTGAAATCGGCGACTCGCTTCACATCTCGGCCGTCACCCTGCCGGCCAACGTGACCCCGACCATCACCGACCGCGATTTCACCATCGCGACCATCGTGGCGCCTTCGGGCCTACGGTCGGCTGAAGCCGGTGCCGACAGCGACAGCGGCAATGAATCGGAGGGCGAGGGCGAGTAATCGCCTCGACCCCTTAGCGAACACGCTTCGAGGCGACCTCCGGGTCGCCTCGTTTGTTTCCGGAGATTGACATGAAACTGCTTGTGGGCCTGGGCAATCCGGGAAACCAGTATCAGGGCAACCGGCACAATATCGGCTTCATGGCCAGCGACGCGATCGCCCGCGAGCACGGCATTGGCACCTGGAAGAGCAAGCATGCCGGCCTTCTGGCTGAGGGCAATATCGAGGGCGAGAAGGTGCTGCTGCTCAAGCCGCAGACCTTCATGAACCGCTCTGGCGATAGCGTCCAGCAGGTCGCTCAGTTCTACAAGATCCCGCCCGACGACATCGTCGTCTTCTATGACGAGCTTGACCTCGCCCCCGGCAAGGTGCGGGTGAAAGTGGGCGGCGGCAATGGCGGGCACAACGGCCTGCGCTCCATCGATCCCCAGATCGGGCTTAACTACAAGCGCGTCCGGCTCGGCATAGGGCACCCGGGCAAGGAGTTCGTCACGCCCCACGTGCTCGGCGACTTCGCCAAAGCCGATGCAGCGTGGCTCGAGCCGCTGCTCGATGCATTGGGCCGTCATGTGGGCCTGCTACTCAAGGGCGACGATAGCGGTTTCATGAACAAGCTGGCGCTCGCCACCAAGGCGGACGAGGCGCCTGCGGCAAAGCCGGCGCCCAAGGGCCAGAGCCACATCCGCCAGGCCCGCCAGCCAAAGCCCGACGCCAAACTGCCCGACAAGGGGCCGATGGCCGACATGCTAAAGAAGCTCTTTGGCAACGACTGACCACCTCGCATTGACATGGCTGCCGATCCGAACCAAGTGGTGGCCAACTAAATTCCGGAGCACTTCCCCATGGGTTTCAAGATGGGCATTGTCGGCCTGCCCAATGTCGGCAAGTCGACGCTTTTCAACGCGCTGACCCGCACCGCCGCGGCCCAGGCCGCCAACTTCCCCTTCTGCACCATCGAGCCCAATGTTGGCGAAGTATCGGTGCCTGACGTCCGGCTCGAAAAGCTCGCGGCCATCGGCAAGTCGCAACAGGTCCTGCCCGCCCGCATGAGCTTCGTGGATATCGCCGGACTGGTCAAAGGCGCCAGCCAGGGCGAGGGCCTGGGCAACCAGTTCCTCGCCAATATTCGTGAGGTCGACGCCATTGCCTATGTGCTGCGGTGCTTCGAGGATCCCAACGTTATCCACGTCGCCAATCGCGTCGATCCGCTCGCCGATGCCGAGGTGGTCGAAACCGAATTGATGCTGGCCGACCTGGAATCTCTCGAAAAGCGCCGCGCCGGTGTCGAGAAGAAGGCCAAGGGCGGCGACAAGGAAGCCAAGCTCACCCTGGAATTGATCGACCGCTCGCTGGTCCTCCTCCGTGACGGCAAGTCCGCCCGCTTCGTCAAGCGCGACGCCGAGGAAGAGAAGGCCTTCCAAGAGCTTCAGCTGCTCACCTCCAAGCCCGCCCTTTATGTCTGCAATGTCGATGAGGGCTCGGCGGCCGAAGGCAACGAGATGAGCCGCAAGGTGGAAGACTACGCCAAGGCGCATGATGCCGGCGTCGTGGTCATTTCAGCCGAGATCGAATCCCAGCTTGCCCAACTGCCCGATGAGGAACAGGCTGAATATCTCGGCTCGCTGGGTCTCACCGAACCCGGGCTCAACCGGCTGATCCGCGAAGCCTATAACCTCCTAGGGCTCCAGACCTACTTCACGGTAGGCCCCAAGGAAACGCGCGCCTGGACCATCCACAAGGGCGACAAGGCTCCCGCCGCCGCCGGCGTGATCCACACCGATTTTGAGCGCGGCTTCATTCGCGCGCAGACCATTGCCTATGATGATTTCGTCACCCTGGGCGGCGAAGTGCCGGCCAAGGAAGCGGGCAAGGCGCGCGACGAAGGCAAGGAATATGTGGTCAAGGACGGTGACGTGATGCTGTTCAAGTTCAACACCTGACCTGGACATGATCTGCGCAGAAGGGGCCCGAGCGGCCCCTTCTTTGTTTCCGGCGGACTTGTCGCGTCGGAGCAAAAGGTGCAAAAGACAGGTTGACGTATAGGGCAAGCAAATGACCAATCCTGTCACTAAGGACCGGCGCCACTTTGAGGACCTGACCGTTGGGGAAGTCATCGAACTGGGACGCATCACCGTTACCAAGGAAATGATCATCGAATTCGCCAGCGAGTTCGACCCCTTCCCCTTTCACCTCGACGAAGCAGCTGCCAAAGCCTCCCTCCTCGGCGGCCTCGCCTCGAGCGGCTGGCAGACCGGGGGGCTGAGCCTGCGCCTGCTGGTCGATGCCTTTCTCTCCAAGATCGCTTCGGCCGGAGGCCTTGGGTTCACCGATCTCAAGTGGAAGGCGCCGGTGATGGCGGACGACACCATTGGCGGCACGGTAACCATCGCCGAGTTGCGGCGCTCCGCCACGCACAAGCAGTGGGGGATCGTCACCCTCGATTTCGATATTCGCAACCAGAAGGACAAGCAGGTGATGTCCTTGCGCCTCAACAATCTCGTCGACACGCGCAGCCCGGAGACCCTGGCATGACGCGGTGGTATGAAGATATCGTCATCGACGAAGTGTTTGAGCTGGGAACTCACACCTTCGAGCAGGACGCGATAATCGACTTCGCCAAGAAGTATGATCCGCAATATTATCACATCGATCCCGAGCGCGCCGTGCACAGCCATTTCGGCGGCTTGGTGGCGAGCGGCTGGCATACCGCCAGCGTAGGGCACCGCAAGATGGTCGATGCCCTCTTTGCCGAGGAAAAGCGCTTGCGCGAACTGGGCAAGGAACCGGGCGTATCCGGCCCCTCCCCTGGCGGCAGCAAGATCGATTTTCCCGCGCCAGTGCGCCCCGGCGATACGGTCAGCTATCAACTCTCCGTCACCGGCAAGCGGCCCTCCAATTCCATTCCCGGCTGGGGCCTGCTGTTCAACCGGATGATCGGCACCAACCAGCATGGCGATCAGGTCTACTTCGCTGAATTCGTTGGGTTCTCCAAGCTGCGGGACTATCGCATGCCGCTGCGGCTCAAGCTCCTGTTGGCCCTTACCAAGCTGCCGGTGATTGGCCCCAAACTGAAACGAGCGACTTGAAAGCTCCTCTCGGCGCATTCACTCTCTGCGCTATGCGCCGAATCGCCCTTGTCACCACCCTGCTTGCCCTTTCCGCGGCTCCAGCTCTCGCCCAGAACTTCGAGGGCAATTGGGGCTGTCGCGACGCGACCGCTAACAAGGCGGGAATACTGACCATCTACGGCTCGGTGTTCGGCTTTGCCTCGCACACACCCGGAGACTCGGCATCGGGCACCGGCACGCTGACCCGCTACCAGGATGGTGTGGGCTTCAACGATGGCAATCTACGCACGCAGAAGAACATCCAGGCGGGCCGCGTCATCCCCGATCCCAACTGGGGCACCGCCATCCAGCTCGAAACCAGCGACACTATCGCGATGCTCTGCACGCCACGCTGAGCGCAGACGCTCAAGGGGGCTTGTATTTTCCCCCGCTTTGGGCTCTTTGGGCGGGCGGCGCCGGGCCCCTCTGGTCATAGCTCTATTGCTATGGCGATGTCGGAGCTGCTCCACCAATTCATGGAGAAGGTCCGGCGATGGATTCGCTGCTTGCCGCCTTTACTGGCGAGTTTCTCGGTACACCGATATATTTCTGGGTGGCGTTCATCACGATCGTCATCGCCCTGCTGGTCTTCGATCTTGGCATCCTGCACCGGGATGAGCATGAGATCGGCGCCAAAGAGAGCCTCAGCCTCTACGCATTCTATGTCCTCATCGCCATTGCCTTTGGCGGCTGGGTCTGGTGGCAGCGCGGTCCCGAGTCTGGTCTCGAATTCTACACCGGCTATTTGATCGAGCAGTCGTTGGCGATGGACAACATGTTCGTCATCGCCACAATTTTCGGCTTCCTTGGTATTCCGCGCCTCTACCAGCACCGGGTGCTGTTCTGGGGCATTCTGGGCGTGATCGCCTTCCGCGCTATTCTGATCGGCGTGGGTGCGGCCCTGGTCTATCAGTTCAACTGGATTCTCTTCATTTTCGGCGCTTTCCTGGTGTTCACCGGCCTGCGCATGTTCAAGCATCAGGACGAAGAGCCGGACATCGAGAAGAACCCGGTCTTCAACTTCCTCCAAAGTCGCTTCCGCATCACCAAGACGCTGCACGGCCGCAACTTCACCGTGAAGCAGCCCGACCCCAAGACCGGCAAGCTGGTTACCTGGCTAACCCCGCTGGCGGTGGCGCTGATCATGGTCGAGACCGTCGACCTTATCTTCGCCGTCGACTCAGTGCCGGCCGTGTTTGCGGTCACCCAGGACACCTTTATCGTCTACACTTCCAACATCTTCGCCATCCTTGGCCTGCGCGCCCTCTACTTCGCTCTAGCGGCAGCCATGAACCGCTTCCGCTATCTGCAGACCTCGCTGGCGATTATCCTGGTGCTGATCGGCATCAAGATCTTCCTGGTTCCGATGGGTATTCACATTGACACCCTGCTCTCGCTGGTCGTCACCCTGATGATCCTTGCCGGCGGCGTGATCTACTCGCTGTGGGTCACCCGCAACGAGCCCGATCTCAGCGCCCAGGAGGCGCCAGAGAAGGGCCAGCTCGAACCCTAAGCGGGGTTGGCGTGCAAAAACGTGGCGGGGCAGCTACCAGGCTGCCCCGCCTTTTGTTTGGAAAGGATCATCCTCCAGCGGAGCATTTGTCGGGCTACTGACAAGGGCTGACATGGCTCGGCTGTACGAACGGGTATGCCAATCGGAGAGCCTTGCCATGCCCCTCACCGCCACGTGCCATTGCGGCGCCACCAAGATCGAATTGCCTCACCCGCCCGAACACGCCATGGAGTGCAACTGCACCTTCTGTGGCAAGACGGGCGCTGTTTGGGGCTATTACGCCCCTGGGGAGCTTCGAGTAGTGAGCGACGTCGAAAAGCGGACCTACGCACCCTCAGGCGTCAATCAACACCATTTCTGCGGCACCTGCGGCATGCAGACATGGGGGAGCGCGCCAGATTGGGGATCGATCTACAACACCGACGGGACGCCTAAACCAGGCGTCGATCCAGGCACGCTGCCGACGGCCCAGATCCTAGGCATCAACCTTCGGCTTCTCGACGATCTAGACCTTTCTACCCTTCAGATCGAGAAGGTCGACGGTCGAAACAACTGGTAGCTCAGTGGCCTTCGAATGACATGAGCGCCGAGGTATTGACCCCCTCGGCGCGCAGCTTGTCGGCACCGCCCAACTCCGGCAGGTCGATAACAAAGGCGGCATCGTCACACACGGCACCTGTGCGGCGTATGAGATTGACGGCCGCAATGGCCGTACCGCCCGTCGCGATGAGGTCATCCACCAGCAGCACCTTGTGCACATCGCTCAGCACATCCGCATGGATCTCGATGGTGTCGACGCCATATTCGAGCACATAGTTTTGGCCGATGGTCTGCCCCGGCAGCTTGCCGCGCTTGCGGACAGGCACGAAGCCGACGCCCAGGGCAATGGCCACGCCAGCGCCAAAGATAAACCCACGTGCCTCGATACCAGCCACATGCGTGAAGCCCTTGCCCCGGTGCTCCTGGGCAATCCGCTCGACGCTTTCCCGGAAGCCCTCCGGGTGCTCAATCAGGGTGGTGATGTCGCGAAACAGAATTCCCTGCTTGGGGTAGTCCGGAATGGTACGGACGAGCGACTTCAGATCGAGAGACATAGGCAACCGTTTGGGTTGGGAACTGGAAGAGAGATTAGGGCAGACGCCGACCCATGATGTGCCGTGCGACGACCCCGGCATTGTAGGCGGCGTCCTGTGTCACCTTAAGCACGGTTTCCCGCGCCTTGGGGTTGTTCGCGAGCTGACGGATCCCGGCGCGAACCACCGGATTGCGGGTGGCGGCCATGGCGGCACTGGCAACGGTAAAGGCGATACGAACGGCACTCATCTCGGCTCCCTGAATACCCGGTTGCGTAGCTTCCATATTGCGACCCTGGGCGGGATTGGCAAGAGGCCCTGGCCCGGAGGAGGCGCAAAAGAAAAGGGCCCGGAGGCCCTCTTCGAAACTTTAGCAACGCCTTTCGAGCTAGTGCTCGATACCCGCCCACAGCCGCCGCTTGGTGGCCCACATGAGGCCAGCGAACACGAACAGGAACAACAGCACGACGAAGCCAGTCTGCTTACGACCCGCCAGATGCGGCTCGGCCATCCACATCATATAGGCGGCCACGTCGGTGGCGTATTGATCGACCGTCAGCGGCACTTCCACCTGGCCTTCGCCAACTTCATAGGCGATCTGTCCGTCGAACAGTGGCGGCGGCATGCCGATAGCGTGTCCGGGGAAGACTTCGTTGTAATACTTGCCAGGCGGCAGCTCGAAGCCCTCAGGTGCCTCTTCATGGTAGCCGGTCAGGAGGGCGTGGATATAATCAGGTCCCCCTTCCTGATACGCGGTGAAGTAGTTGAACACCCAATTGGGGAAAGGATCGTGCACGCCACGCGCCTTAGCCATCACCGACAGATCGGGCGGAATGGAGCCACCATTGGCGTCGCGAGCATCCTGCTCGCTTAGGAATGGCGGCGGGAAGCGGTCGGCTGGCACGCCCGGGCGGACACCACCTTCGGCCTGATCGTCGAAGACCTCGTATTCGGCCGCAAGAGCCTTGACCTGCTCTTCCGAGAAACCGGGGCCACCGGCTTCAGCGAGATTGCGGAACGCAATCAGCCGCGCGCTGTGGCAGCTCGCACAAGATTCCCGGAACACCTGGAAGCCGCGCTGGAGCTGGTTCTCGTCATAGGTGCCGAAAATCCCCGCGAAGCTCCAATTCTGGCGCTCGATATGCACCACGTCCCCTTCGGCCGCGAGGGCCGGGGCTGAGAAGCCGGCGACCAGGGCCAGGGCCGCAACAATAGTCTTGGTGTTGATCATAATTCCTGCCCTTCCCTCACGCATGGGTCCTGGCCAGCACGTTTTCAGAGATGCTGGTCGGCAGCGGCCGGGGCTTCTCGATACGGCCGAGCACAGGGAGCACGACGAGGAAGTAGATGAAGTAGTAGGCGGTGCAGAGCTTGGCGAACACCACATAGATGCCTTCCGCCGGTGCGGCACCAAGATAGGTGAGCGCCAGGAAGTTGATGATGAACAGCCAGTAGAACCACTTGAAGATCGGACGGAAGCCGCCCGAGCGCACCTTGGATGTATCGAGCCAGGGCACAAAGAACAGGATCAGGATCGAGCCGGCAAAGAAGATGACGCCGCCCAGACGGGAGTCGATGAACAGGATGTTGAAGTCGATGGCCCGCAGGATGGCGTAGAACGGCAGGAAGTACCATTCCGGAACGATATGCGCCGGGGTCACCTGGCTGTCGAACTGGATGTAGTTGTCGGGATGCCCCAGGATATCGGGGGCAAAGAACGCAAACCAGCAGAACGGGATCAGGAACACCACCATCGCGAAGGCGTCCTTCACCGTGTAGTACGGGTTGAAGGGCAGCGTATCGCGGCTCGACTTCACGTCCACACCGACCGGGTTGTTGTTGCCCGGGACGTGCAGCGCCCAGATATGGAGCGCCACCAGCGCCGCAACCACGAAAGGCAGCAGGTAATGGAGCGAGAAGAAGCGGTTGAGAGTCGGGTTACCCACCGCGAAGCCACCGCGCAGCAGCTCCAGCAACGGAGTGCCGATCACCGGAATGGCCGCGAAGATGTTGGTGATCACGGTCGCCGCCCAACCAGACATCTGGCCCCAGGGCAGCACATAGCCCATGAACGCGGTCGCCATCACGGTAACGAAAATCAGCACGCCGATGATGTAGAGGATCTCGCGTGGCGCCTTGTAGGAGCCGAAATAGAGATTGCGACCCATATGGATGTAGAGTGCCGCAAAGAACATCGAGGCACCCACCGCGTGGAAGGCCTGGATCATGCGGCCGCCATTAACGTCGCGTCGGATGTGCTCGACGGAGTCGAACGCCATCGCCACATTGGGCGTATAGTGCATGGCCAGAATGACGCCCGTGACGATCTGGATCGCCAGACACATCACCAGGATGGCGCCGAAGGTCCACCAGTAGTTGAGGTTTTTCGGGGTGGGGAAGTCCATCAAGTGCTCTTTGGAGAACCTGATGATGGGCAGGCGCTCGTCCAGCCACTTCTCGACGCCCGAGTTCGGCGTATAGGTCGAATGTTCTGACATCGGCGAAGCCTCTACTAACCGATCTGGACCAGCGTATCGCTGAGGAATGTATATGGCGGCAGCACCAGATTGGTCGGCGCCGGACCCTGGCGGATGCGGCCAGCCGTGTCGTAGTGCGAACCATGGCATGGGCAGAACCAGCCATCGAAATCGCCCGACTCACCGACCGGGACGCAGCCCAGATGGGTGCAGTTGGCGATCATGATCAGCCACTGCTCGTACCCTTCCTGGACACGCTGCTCGTCGAGTTCGGGGTCCTTGAGTTCCTCCAGCGGCACGGCACGTGCCTCGGCGATCTCGGCCGCGGTGCGGTGTCGCACAAACACCGGCAGGCCGCGCCACATCACCGTGACGGACTGCCCTTCGGGAATGGCGGCGACGTCGAACTCGATGGTGGCGAGCGCCAGCGTCGATGCGTCGGGGTTGAGCTGATTGATCAGCGGCCAGACCACGGCCGCCGCACCCACGGCACCCACGGCACCGGTGGCGACGAACAGGAAATCCCGCCGTGTCGATTTGTGTTGAGCTTGCGTGGCCAAGGTCCGTATCCCCGTACAATGCACATCAGACGCGGCCGGCAATCAGCCCGCCAATCCACCACATACGCGGAATCGGCAGCCGTCCGCCCTCAAGCGGCCCGTCAGTCGCGGCTCTTTTTGCACTGTCACATGAACTTGTCCAGTGCACGGGACGGTGACAAAGGCGAAGTGCGACACTATACCCGCGCCTCTATCCACAAGGTCGTCGAGACCGCACAGGACCGACCTTGTCGCGCAGGAGAATTGAGTGGTCGAACTCGCTCTCTACCAGCCTGAAATCGCCAACAATACAGGCACTTTGATCCGGCTGGGCGCATGTTTGGCGACGACCATCCATGTGATCCACCCCACGAGCTTTCCGCTCTCGCCCAAAACCCTGGCCCGGGCCGGCATGGATTACGTCGATTATGCCAGCGTCCGCGAGCACGCGAGCTTTGATCAGTTCGATGCCTGGCGCCGGCAGGAGAATCGCCGTCTGGTGCTGTTGACCACCAAGGCGAGCGCCTCGGCCTATGCGGCATCCTATGCTGGCGACGACATCCTGATGGTGGGGCGCGAAAGCTCCGGCGTACCCGACAGTGTCGCCGAGGCGGCCGACTTGCGCGTTCGCATCCCCATGCAAAATGGTTTGCGCTCGATCAATGTGGCGGTAGCGGCAGCCATGATATTGGGGGAAGCGAAAAGACAGACCGGTGGGTTTACAGCCCTGCGGTGAGAGTTCATTGCACTGCCCATGAGCATGATCGATACACTTCCCCCCGAGATCGAGGCTAAGAAGGCCGCTGCCGAACGCTGGTTCCGCGCCCTGCGCGACCGCATCGCCGATGCCTTCGATGACCTTGAAGCGTCGGTGCAGGGGCCGCACGGCCAGCTGGAGCCCGGGCGGTTCGAGCGCATGCCATGGGACCGTCAGGCCGGCGGCGGCGGCGAGATGGGCATGCTCAAGGGCCGCGTCTTCGAGAAGGCTGGCGTACACATCTCGACGGTCCACGGCCAGTTCTCCGAGGAATTCGCCAAGCAGATGCCGGGCACCGAAGCCGGTACTCAGTTTTGGAGCTCAGGCATTTCCCTGATCGTGCATCCCTGGAACCCCCATGTTCCAGCCGTGCACATGAACACGCGCATGATCGTGACGGGCAAGCAGTGGTTCGGCGGCGGCGCAGACCTGACGCCGGTGCTCGACCGTCGACGCACCCAGGACGATCCCGACAGCATCGATTTCCACGCGGCCATGCAGGCAGCCTGCGCCGCCCACCCGGCGGTTGATTACCAGCGCTTTAAGCAGTGGTGCGACGAGTACTTCTTCCTGCCGCACCGCAACGAGCCGCGCGGCATTGGCGGGATTTTCTACGACCACTTCAACTCGGGCGATTGGGATGCCGACTTCGCGTTCACGCGACAGGTGGGTGAGGCTTTCCTCGACATCTATCCCAAGCTGGTGCGCCGCAACTTTGAGACACCGTGGACTGAGGACGAGCGGAACGAGCAGTTGATCCGTCGCGGCCGTTACGTGGAGTTTAATCTGCTCTATGATCGCGGCACGACCTTCGGGCTCAAGACTGGTGGCAATGTGAACTCGATATTGTCGTCCATGCCGCCAGAGGTGCGCTGGCCCTAGCTAATGTTTTTGGCGGGCGCAGCCGAGGGCGAACGCCGGGCGGCGAGGCGCTCCTGGCGCAAAGCGCGGAAGCGGCTCACCAGCATGCGGGTCACCACATAGAAAGTCGCGAATACCAACAGCGCCAGCGGGATGCTGCCGATCAGCATCGTCTTGAAGGTTGGCCAGACCGAGCTGAAGCCATCGGCGAAGAGACCTTGGCTGAGCTGTTCACCTGTTGCCGCTACGGCTTGCCCTTCGCGGGCGCTCACCCCGCCCCCGCCAAGCATCCAGTCGCCCAGCCGGTACGAAGCCGCAAAAAAGAAGGGGAAGGTGATCGGGTTCCCCCATGCGGTGCCGATCGCTGCGGCGATCATATTACCACGTGTCGCAAAGGCCAGAACAAAGCCGAGAACGAAGTGGATGCCAACCAGCGGGAACATAGAAACCGCCGCGCCAGAGGCCACTCCGGCACCGATCGCATGTGGGCTGGCCGAGAGGCGCAGCAGGCGCTTGCGCAAATAGGTGCCGTAACGGCGCAGCCCCATTCGCGGCCACAGCGTATCCCGCATTCTGTTCCACAAACCCGCACCCATTGAACTCGGCTTTCCTCCCATCGCTTTCCTTGCCCCGAATCTAGCACCGTCCGTGCTCTGCGCGTAGCAAAACTATGTGACCGTTTCGGAACCGTGATCCGCAGGGCGGCGTTCCATCAGACCAACCAAGGGAGATTGAAGATGAAACGCTTTGATTCCGGTTCGTTGATTCCCGGTTCCAATTGGCGTGCTGAGGCCGAGAGCGAGGCCGAAGTGGTCCGTAAAGCTGTCGAGAACCTCAAGGCCTATCACGGCGAGACCGAAGTTCGCCCAGAGATGGTGGAGCGCATCAAAGAGCGCATCGTCGACGTGGATAGCTCCACGCGCCACTAGGGGCGTGCCATCGCCAAGAGATCAGCCTTGCTGAGACTAAAACCGCTGTCGATCCACGCGCGTTCAAGGCGTGCCAGTTGCTGACCCAGCGCCGGCCCCGGTTCTAAGCCGAGGCTGGTTAAATCCGTGCCGCTGACTGGGAATTGCCCGACCACCGTACGGCCCATTTCCCGGGCGACTTCTCCCAGGAACTCACGTGCCCAGCCCTGCCGCGCCGCTGCCACCGCAAGGCCCTCGACCGCCGCTTCGCCGTGTCGGTAAGTGGCTTCGCCTACCCGCCCAGAACCCACCAAATCTGCTGCTGCACTGATAGCTTGGGCAGCCTTTACGGTCTCGTTCGAAAGCCGCCAACGCGCCCGAAGGTCGTCGAGCTCGCCGCCCGCCAGGAGCACCAGTCGACTGGCCGGCGAACGCCCTCCGAGCGTCTCGTAAGTCTGTAGGGTATTCAGCGAAGGAGCTGGAGCAGCCAGTAGGCCGATGGCGCTCATCTGCTCCAGGGTTGCCGCAATCCTGGGCAGCGCCAGCATTCGCAGCATCTCGCCGCCCACCCGCTCGGCCGAGATATGCTCGAGGCGGCCCGCAGCCGCCCTGCTCGCTTGTAGCCCTTCAGGGTCAAACCGCTCGCCGCCGTGGCTCGCGGAAAAGCGGAAGAACCGATAAACTCGCAGGCCGTCCTCAGCGATCCGCGCCCTGGCATCGCCGATAAAGCGGACCCGGCGCGCCAGGGCGTCCTCCAGGCCATTCAGCGGATCAAGCAGCGCGCCGTCAGCACCGCAATAGAGCGCATTAAGTGTGAAGTCGCGACGCGAGGCATCGGCAGTCCAGTCCGTTCCAAAGCTTACGACCGCATGGCGTCCATCCGTCTCGATGTCCTGCCGCAGGGTCGTGACCTCGGCCAGCGTATCGCCCAGCTTCAGCGTCACCGTGCCATGCGCATACCCCGTCGGGTAGCTGGCGATGCCGGCACGCTCGGCCCGCGCTATGACCTCGTCAGGCACGAGCTCAGTGGCGAGATCGATGTCCGCCGTGGTGCGCTCATGGGCAAGGATAGTATCGCGCACCACTCCACCCACGGCCCGGGTCCGCCCCTCTCCCCCGTCCAGCGCGGCAAAGATTGCTTGCGTCTCCGCCCGGCGGAGCCATTCGGCCCTTGCGAGATCGGCCAAGCTCATGCTGCCGCCTCCTCGACGACAAGGTCGCGGAAGCGTCGCGTGATGTTCGCGGTGATGCCCCAGATGCGGTGCCCGTCGTGGTCGATCTGCCAGGTCCGGTGCTCCTTGCCCCCCCGGCTGATGCGAAACTCGCCATAGGTCGCATGATCGAGAATGCGACGCAGTGGCACCTCGAACACCGAATGTACTTCTTCCGGGTTCGGCACAAAGGGACCTTGTGGGTCCAGCACCGCCACCACAGGCGTGATGAGATAATTGGTGCCGGTATAATAGGTGGACATGAACCCCAATACTTGCGCGTTCTCGCGTGGCAGTCCCACTTCCTCGAAGGCTTCCCGTAGTGCGGCATCGGCGACGCCGGCGTCCTGCGGGTCAACCTTCCCCCCTGGAAACGCCACTTGCCCCGAATGCGCCCTTAGATCGGGAGAGCGTTCGGTGTAGAGCACCGTCAGACCTTCGGGCCGGCGCACGAGGCCGATCAAGACTGCAGCTTGCACGGGTGGACGCTCAAACGGCTGCAACGGCGCCCAGTCAGGCACCAATTGATCCCGGTTGGGCAGTGCGGGCGCCGCCGACAGCAAGCGGCTCGTCACATGGGCAATGGTAGCGTCGTCAGGCGACAAGGAGGCACCGTGGTCAGTTGCGAACCGTAAGTCTAGGCAAAACCCACGGCTCTCGCACCCCCTAGCTGTCCTGCCAGGCCGAAATCGGTCCACTCAGGGTTTCCGCCAGGCTCTTGTCCTCCGCGAACAGCAGGACGCGCGTGGGGTCGACCGGGCCTGGAAACTCGATATTGCCCGGTGTAGTGGGCTCCCAGCCCAGGGGGCAGTAATAGTCGCGGTCCCCAACCAGCATCACGAATTTGCCCTCGCCGCGTGCCAGCGTCCGCTTGGTGACTTCGCGCGCCAGCAGTTTTCCGGCGCCGAGCTTGCGGAAATTGGGATGGGTGGCGAGCGGCCCCAGCATATAGCCGTTGAGACCATCGATGCTGATGGGGGTCATCCACACCGACCCGCAAGGGGTACCATCCACTTCCGCGATCAGGCTCAGGCTCTTGTCGATAGGGAACCGCTCGCGAATGCGAAACGCCGTCCGCGCGAACCGCCCCGGTCCGAAGGCGATCGCCTGCAGTTCATCGATAAACGCGTCGTCCGCCTCGGTGGCAGGACGAACGGTGGGTATCCGTGCAGGTGCAGAAGCGACAGCGGCCGCAGCCGAGGGGGCAGGAATGGTGTTCATGATGGAAATCCAGAATGGATGCGCAGGACAAACCCGGCGCTCTCGCGAGCACCGCTTCGAAGACCACTTAGGGTCGTCGGTTGACCGACAATGTCGCTAGCGCAACTTTTACCATCCTGGGCGCCTCCACGCCTGAAAACCGCATTAGCACCACGCCCCTTGCTCGTAAACAGGAAGTCATCACCACGTCTCCGATTTTGCGGCGATTGCAGCTGTTCTGCTGCCAGTTGCACAACAGTCCGTTGTGCCAATGCGGCCTTCTCGGGTTGCGTTCCCTCCCCTAAGTGGAAAGGCAACGCTCGAGCCTAACGGGGATTTCACCTCCACAAGGCGACCGGAACATGACGGAAAGGACAAAAAAATGGGACAGCTAATCGACGGCGAATGGTCCACCCAGTGGTACGATACCACGAAAACCGGCGGCAAATTCGTGCGCAGCACCGCCGGCTTCCGCAACTGGGTCACGGCCGACGGCAACCCCGGTCCTTCTGGAGAGGGCGGGTTCAAGGCCGAGGCCGACCGGTACCACCTCTATGTTTCCCTCGCCTGTCCCTGGGCGCACAGGACGCTGATTTTCTGCAAGCTCAAAGAGCTGGAAAACCTTATCTCCGTGTCGGTCGTCTCCCCCAAGATGCCCGACGAAACGGGCTGGAGCTTCAAGCAGGACGAAGGCTCGACCGGTGATCGCCTCCTGGACAAAGATTATCTCTGGCAGGTCTATACCCAGGCTCAGCCCGATTACACCGGGCGTGTCACCGTGCCGGTGCTCTGGGACAAGCAGACCGGCACTATCGTCTCCAATGAAAGCGCCGAGATCATCCGCATGTTCAACTCGGCCTTCAACGAGTTGACCGGCAACACGGACGATTACTACCCCGAGGCTCTGCGCGCCCGCATCGACGAGGTTAATGCCCGCGTTTACGACGATATCAACAACGGGGTCTATAAGGCAGGTTTCGCCACTACCCAGTCCGCCTATGAAGAAGCGGTCATCAAGCTTTTCGAGGCACTAGACTGGGTGGAAGGTCTATTGGGCGAGACTGCCTACCTAGCCGGTGAGAACATCACCGAGGCCGACTGGCGGCTGTTCACCACGCTGGTGCGGTTCGACGCCGTCTATGTCGGCCACTTCAAGTGCAATCGCAAGCGCATCGCCGACTACCCGAACCTCTCGCATTACCTCAGGGCCCTTTATGAAGTGCCGGGTGTGAAGGAGACGGTGGATCTCGATCACATCAAGACTCACTATTACTGGAGCCACCCCACCATCAATCCAACGCGGATCATCCCGGTGGGTCCGGAACTCCCCTTCCTTTCGTAAGTTCCTCCCTCAGCGCGCCGGGTCAGTACCCCCAGACGTCCCGGCGCGGAGACTTGTCGAAATACTCATCTATACGCTGTGAGGTGGCAGGAGTGACCTTGTCGGGAAGTGCAGACCGGTCGAACCAGGCCACCTCGGAAATCTCATGATCGGGCTTGCGGTCGAACGCCTTTTCGAACGACTTCGCGACGTAAAAAGCCACATGGTCGCGGTTCGTTACCGGGCTAGTATTATGATAGATGCCCAGCATCTCCATGGGCCCGGTAACCCGGTAGCCGGTTTCCTCCAGCACTTCACGCGCAGCCGCGGACTCAACGGTCTCTCCTGGGCCCACACCGCCGCCCGGGAACTGCCAGCCCGGCACATAGGTATGGCGGATCAGCAGCACCTTGTTGCCATCCACCACCATGACGCGGGCACCGATCGTCATGCGGTGCCAGAGCCCCTTGGCGGTGAGGAATACCTTGGCGCGCAGTTGCTGAAAGCGATTCATCTGCATTCTCGGCTCCGATTGTTGTCTACCGGTAGCAGAGCTTTGATGGCGACAAAATCGACTGCGTGGCCGTTTGCCCGTTTTCTTGCGCCCCGCCTTCTGGCATGACCGCTTCGATGATTACGCTCGCCCACATTTCGGACATTCACCTCTCGCCCATGCCCGAGATCGGGTTGCGCGATGTCCTCAACAAACGCCTCACCGGCTATCTTAATTGGAAGATGCGCCGCAATGAGGAGCTGAACAGCGACACGCTGGCTCGGCTCGTCACCCATATGCAGGCACAGAACGTCGACTTCACAGCCGTTACGGGAGATCTCGTCAATCTTGCCATGCCCTTCGAGGTGGAGCGTGCGGGAAAATGGCTGGAGGCCCTCGGCAGCGCTGAGAAGATCGCGGTTTGCCCCGGCAATCACGACGCCTATGTCCCCGGTGCGCTCGAATCGGCACAGGAGGTGTGGGGAGATTATCTCAAGGGGGAGACACTCGATGAGGGTGCGTTTCCCTTTGTCCGCCGCGTCGGTGAGCTGGCTATCATTTCCTGCTCGAGTGCCGTGCCCACCAGGCCGTTCCTGGCGGTGGGTCGCTTCGACGAAAAGCAGGCCGAGCGGTTGGGCCGTATTCTCAAGGTGATGGGCGAGGCGGGCTACTTCCGCACTGTACTCATCCACCACCCGCCCAATCCCGAACTGCAGCACCCCTCTTTTGGCCTAAAGGGTCACCGGCTGTTCCGCAGCGTCATTGCCGAGCATGGGGCGGAACTGGTCCTGCATGGCCACACCCATCGCTCCTCCATCCACTCAATTCCTGGACGCGTTGATGAAGTTCCGGTCATCGGCGTCGCTGCCGCCAGCGCGGCACAGGGCAATCGCCTGAATGACCCAGCCCGCTACAATCTTTTCCGCATCGAGCGCAGCGGCAATCGTTGGAACTGCACCATGCGCGAATACGGCTTCCAGCGGCTGGGCAATGACATTGTCATGCGCATGCAGATGCGGATTTGCTGATCACGCGGCCCTCCTCTGAGAGCGTCAAATGACCTATATAAGAACGGTACCCTGCGGGGTTGTCGGGAGCCAGAGCCAGTCTTGACCGAGCAATTCCTTATCGAGCGTCCCACCTACGATCCGGCAAGCGGAGAGGCCCGTTTCCAGTTCTCGCTGGGCGATTTGCGTTTCACCGAGACGCTGACATTGCCGGCGAGTTCGGGTGAGGCACATACCTCGGCCGCCTTCGGCAAACTGCTTGATCTCACCGGCATCGTGCTGGGAGTGAGCTACTTCAAGCTCAGGGCACCCTTTGAGATCGTCGCCCCGAACATCGCACTCACCGAAGGCGAGCGGGCCTTTGTCATCGACGTCTACGAGAACGGGCTGGGCGAATTTTACGCGCGCAACAATCTCAGCCGCTTCGGCAAGCTGACGCTGCATGCACCGCACGATATCACTACCGCGTATCCGGCGCTCGATCTGCCGGTTCGCGCCCTGCTGCCAATCGGGGGCGGCAAGGACTCGCTGGTCAGCGTTGATCTTCTCACCGCTGTTGGCGTTCCCTTCACCCCCTTCGCGGTCAATCCCAAGGGGC